>NZ_CP187232.1:8877352-9252204 GCF_049674955.1 Sphaerisporangium viridialbum
CGGCATCCCTGGTGGGGTCGCGGGGATCCGTGACGCGGTGAGCGTGCGTCTGCCCGCTGCAAGTGCCTACCTGTCCGTGCTGCGCACGGCCACGGCGGGGCTGGCGGCGCGCCTCGACTTCACCCTGGACGAGATCGAGGATCTCCGTATCGCGGTCGACGAGGCGTGCGCCATGCTCCTGGGCCACGCCGTGCCCGGCACCGATCTGATCGCCGAGTTCGAGCTGACCGGCCAGGAGATGATCGTCCGGGTCGAGGTCAGCACCGTAGGGCGGGCCGAGCCCAAACGCGACGACTTCGCCTGGATGGTGCTCACCGCGCTGGCCGACGATGTGGACGCCGAGACCGACACACCCGACCGCATGGCAATCGTGCTGCACAAGCGCCGAGGCGCTGCGAGGCTGTCGTGACGGAGAGGACCCGGGCCGTGGCCGGCAGTGACAGCACCGTCCCTGACAGGGTTCGGGCCCGTGGGCTGTTCGGCGAGCTGGCAGAGTTGCCCGCCGACGACCCGCGTCGCCAGCGCATCCGCGACGAGCTGGTCGAGCTTCACCTGCCCCTGGTCGAGTACCTCGCCCGCCGCTTTCGCAACCGGGGCGAGTGGCTGGACGACCTCACCCAGGTCGCCACGATCGGCCTGATCAAGTCGATCGACCGTTTCGACCTGGCGCGTGGTGTGGAGTTCTCCACGTACGCCACCCCGACCATCGTGGGCGAGATCAAGCGTCACTTCCGCGACAAGGGCTGGGCGGTACGGGTGCCGCGCCGCCTGCAGGAGCTCAAGCTCTCGCTCACGAAGGCCATCAGCGAGTTGTCGCAGCGGCAGGGCCGGGCGCCGACCGTCGCCGAGCTGGCCGCGCACCTGCAGATGACCGAGGAAGAGGTGCTCGAGGGCCTGGAGTCCGCCAACGCCTACTCCACGGTGTCCCTCGACGCTCCCGACTCCGGTGACGACGACGCGCCGGCCGTGTCCGACTCGCTCGGCATCGTCGACGAGTCCCTGGAGGGCGTGGAGTACCGCGAGTCGCTGAAGCCGCTGCTCGAACGCCTCCCGCCCCGCGAGAAGCGCATCCTGCTGCTGCGCTTCTTCGGCAACATGACGCAGTCGCAGATCGCCACCGAGCTGGGCATCTCGCAGATGCACGTCTCGCGCCTGCTCGCCCGCACCCTGGCCCAGCTCCGCGAGGGCCTCACCGCCGAAGACTGACCGCCCAGCGTCCACCTGCCCCGGCCGGCCACCGGTCGGGCTACTCTCCGATCATGGCCTTCGTCGTGGCGGGCGCCAGCAGCGCGACCAGACCGGCCAGCGCCACCACGATCAGGAGCACGCCGGGCACCGTCTGCTCCGACTGGACCAGCGAGACGGCGACCGGCAGCGCGAAGATCTGCGTGACCACACCAGGGGCCCGGCTCCACCGTGCCGCCTGCAGCACGCCCCACGCCACCCAGATCAGGGCGGCGCCGATGAGGATGCCGAACGCCGATACGACGATGGAGCTGCCCAGGTCGGCCGGCTTGCCGACGATGGTCTCCACGGCGGCATAGCCGCCCAGCACGACGGCGGTGAGACCCTCGATCACGAGGACGACGGCGGCCACGACAAGGGTCACCGGACGGTTCAACATATCGCGTCACCCTACTTGACCCAGGTCGCAGGTGCTCGACCGGTGGATACGCTGGGCGACATGCGCGCACTCCTCCTGATCAATCCCATGGCGACGTCGACCAACCGTCGTACGAGGGATGTCCTCATACGCGCTCTGGGTGCGGCCGTCGACCTGACGGTGGAGGAGACCGGGTACAGAGGGCACGCCACCGTGCTCGCGGGCGGCGCGCGCGAGAAGGGCTTCGACGTGATCGCCGTCCTCGGCGGCGACGGCACCATCAACGAGGCCGTCAACGGCATGCTGGACGGCGACCGGGCACGGCCCGCGCTGATCGTGATCCCCGGTGGCAGCGCCAACGTCTTCGCCCGCTCGCTCGGGCTGCCGAACAATCCCGTGGAGGCGATGGGCGCGGTGCTGGAGGCGATCCGGGAGGGACGGCGCCGCACCGTCAACCTCGGCCAGGCGATCTGGGAGGATGGCGCGCTCGACGACGGCTCCTCCGGCGAGATCACCGAAGCGCCCCCCAACAGCCGATATTTCACCTTCTGTGCGGGGCTGGGGTACGACGCGGAGGTCGTCCGGGCCATGGAGGGCCTGCGGAGCGCCGGGTACAAGGCCTCGCCGAGACGCTACGTCAACACCGCGTTGCGGCACTATTTCATGACCGACCGCCATCGCCCGGCCCTCCGGCTGGAACGGCCTCACCGCAGGCACATCGAGGGCATCTTCATGACGATCATCTGCAACACCGCGCCGTGGACCTACATCGGCGACCGGCCGGTCAACCCCACGCCGTGGGCGGGGTTCGACACCGGGCTCGACCTGCTCGGCCTGCGGCGCATGGGCATGGCCGCCATGACGAGGCTGATCCGGCAGATCATCGGCGACCGGGTTGGCCTGCCTCGAGGCGGGCATCTTGTCCATGTGCACGACGAGGAGGAGTTCACCCTGTCGGCCAGGCGGCCCGTGGCCTTCCAGCTTGACGGCGACTATCTCGGCGAGCGCGAGAGGGTTACTTTCCGCTCTGTTCCCGGCGCGTTACAAGTTCTGGTCTAATCCGTCACATGCCGTCATAGTGTGATGCATCCGACATCCATATCCGGCAAAACGTTCTACCAAACCTCTTGCGTGACCTGGGCATGCCTGAAAAGCTCAACACGACGTCGGAACGTAGGACGTTTGAGGATCCCACCCTGTTCCTCGAAGGTCTGCGGCGATCACGCGAGTTTCCTGGACCCCCAAACCCAAGGCCCAGGCAAAATTTCGCCCTTGTTAGTGAAATTGTTCACAAACATCCGTCACCGGACGGAGCCGCAGGCTCCCTCTACGAAGGAGTGGAACGCATGGACTGGCGCCACCGCGCTGCCTGCCGTGACGTGGACCCCGAGCTGTTCTTCCCGATCGGCAACACCGGACCGGCACTCATGCAGATCGAAGAGGCCAAGCAGGTCTGCCGCGCCTGCCCGGTCAGCGAGCCGTGCCTGAAGTGGGCCATCGAGTCCGGCCAGGACGCCGGCGTGTGGGGCGGTCTGAGCGAGGACGAGCGTCGTGCGCTCAAGCGCCGCACGGCCCGCGCCCGAGCCCGCGCGGGTGTCTGAGCCCGCACGCGCCGCACGAACGAAGCCCCGAGTCCGGAAGCGAGCTCCGGATCACACACGCCTTCCGCACCGCCCCAGCGTCGCGGCGTACGGAACTTCACACGCCCGGCATCGCCTCACGCGATGGCCGGGCGTCGCAGTGTCCGGGCCCGGTCAGGACCCGCGGCGGGCGGTGACCGCTAGACCGGCTGCACCGGGATGGTGATCGAGACCTCCGTGCCCCCGCCCTGACGCGGCTCGACGGCCAGGCGGCCCGACAGCTCGCCCACCACGAGCGTGCGGACGATCTGCAGGCCGAGGCTGGTCGACGCCTCCAGGTCGAAGCCCTCGGGAAGACCCTCGCCGTCGTCGGCCACCACGAGGTCGAGCCTCTCCTCGGTGCGCGAGACGATCACCTTGATGGTGCCGCTCCCGTACGAGAAGCCGTGCTGGACGGCGTTCTGCAGCAGCTCGGTCAGCACCATGGCCACCGGGGTGGCGATCATCGCCGGAAGCATGCCGAAGCTCCCCACCCGGCGCGGCATGACGTTGGCCGCCGACACCTCGCCGGTCATCGAGATCACGCGGTCGGCGATGTCGTCGAAGTCGACGATCTCCTCGGGAGTGTGGGACAACGTCTCATGCACGATGGCGATCGAGCCAACCCGGCGCACCGCCTCCTCCAGCGCCTCGCGGCCCTCCGGGATGCGCAGCCGCCGCGCCTGGAGCCGCAGCAGCGCGGCGACCGTCTGGAGGTTGTTCTTCACCCGGTGGTGGATCTCGCGTATGGTCGCGTCCTTGGTCAGCAGCTCGCGTTCGCGGCGGCGCAGCTCGGTGACGTCCCTGATGAGCACCAGGGCGCCGATGCGCCCGCCGCCCACGACGAGCGGGATCGCGCGGAGCTGCACGACGTTGGCGCCGGCCTCGACCTCGGTCTCCCGTGGCGAGCGGCCGCTCGCCACGAGCATGAGGTCCTCGTTGATGGGCTCGTCGGAGTAGCACAGCGCGGCGGTCGTCTTGCCGAGCTCAGAGCCCACCAGGTCGGCGTTGAGCCCGAGCCGCCGGTAGGCCGACAGCGCGTTGGGCGAGGCGTACGTCACCCGGCCGGCGCGGTCGAGCCTCAGCAGGCCGTCGCCGACCCTCGGGGACCGCACCAGGATCGGCGCCGCCTCGGGGAAGGGGAAGCGGCCCTCGGCCACCATCTGCGCCAGGTCGGACGCGCTCTGCAGGTAGGTGAGCTCCAGCCGGGACGGCGTGCGCGCCGACGACAGGTTGGTGGAGCGCTGGATGACCGCCACGAAGTGGTCGTCGCGCCGCACGGGGATGGTCTCCTCGCGCACGGGCACGCCGCTGGACCAGTCGGGATCGCCCTCGCGGCAGATGCGGTGCTCGTTCCACGCCGTGTCGATCAGGGGTCGCTCCCCCGCGGCCACGATCGAGCCGACGACGTCGTCGTGGTACACCGTGGGACCCGTCGTCGGGCGCATCTGCGCCACGGCCACCCACCCGGACTCGTCCCGCAGGGGGATCCACAGGATCAGGTCGGCGAAGGACAGGTCGGCGAGAAGCTGCCAGTCGGTGACCAGCGAATGCATCCACTCCAGGTCGGCCGGGTCGAGAGTGGTGTGGCGCGCCACCAGGTCGCTGAGAGTCGGCACCTGAGCATCATGCGTGCTAACCCCGGCCCAAAGCGAATCGACGGCACCGGCCCTGGGAAGATTCCCCTAATGGAGCACACAGAAGTGCCCGCTTACCCTGTGGAGCGTCCGGCGAGCGTGGCCGCCGGCACGACCGAGACCGAGGACGACCCCGGCGCGCGCCGGGTCACGAGCCCGGCCGCCGGCACGGGAGAGGCCACGTGAACAGCATCGACCCTGGCGAGACCATGAACACAGATCCCCTGGCGCGGTTGCGCTCGGCCGCCGCCATCCGTGAGGCGGCCGGACTCAGGCGCGCCCTGCGCCCCCGCACCCCCGACCACGACGGCCTCATCGACCTGGCCTCCAACGACTACCTCGGGCTGTCCCGCGACGGGCGGCTGGTCGCGGCGGCCATGGAGGCGACCGGAAGGTGGGGCACCGGCTCGACCGGCTCGCGGCTCGTCACGGGCACGACGACGCTCCACGCCGAACTGGAGGAGCGGCTGGCGGCCTTCGCCCACGCCAGGCGGGCGCTGGTCTTCTCCTCCGGGTACCTGGCGAACCTCGCGGCGGTCGCGACGCTGGGCGCCGGCGGGCTGGTGGTGAGCGACGAGGGCAACCACGCCTCGATCATCGACGCCTGCCGCCTCTCGCGCGCCAGGGTGGCCGTCACGCCGCACAAGGACGTCGAGGCGGTGGAGAAGGCGCTGGCGAACCGCGCCGAGGAGCACGCGCTGGTCGTCACCGACGCGGTCTTCTCCGTCGACGGCGACCTCGCCCCCATCGCCGACCTCTACACGGCGGCCGTACGGCACGGGGCCCTGCTCGTCGTGGACGAGGCGCACTCCCTGGGCGTGGTCGGCGAGGGCGGACGCGGCGCGGTGTACGACGCGGGGCTCGCGGACGCCCCGACCGTTGTGAGAACCGTCACACTGTCGAAGTCGCTCGGATCACAGGGCGGAGCTGTGCTAGGGGCGCCCGAGGTGGTAGACGCCCTGATCGACACGGGCAGGTCGTTCATCTTCGACACCGGCCTCGCGCCGTCCGCCGTCGCCGCCGCACTCGCGGCGCTTGATATCGTGGGCGACCATCCTGACCTGCCAAGACAGGCACGGCACAATGCGTCGGCGCTGGCCCGCGCGGCCGGGGACCGTGGCCTTCTCACCACCGACCCGGCGGCGGCCGTCGTGCCGGTCGTGCTCGGCCCTCCGCACGTCGCGCTCTCCGCCGCAGCGGTGTTCGCGGAGCACGGAGTGCGCGCCGGGTGCTTCCGCCCGCCGTCGGTGCCGACCGGCCGGTCTTGTCTGAGATTGACCGCACGGGCCAATCTGAGTTCGGATGATCTCGCGGTGATCGGACACGCGCTCACCGCCGTGGCCGAGATGAAGGTGAACGTGTGACGGAAGACTCTCCCCGGATTCCCAAGTACTACGACGTCAAACGGAACTTGCTGGAACTCACCAAGTCTCTGCCCGCTGGAGCGGCGCTGCCGCCCGAGCGTGCCCTCGCCGTGCGCTTCGAGACCTCGCGCACGACCGTCAGGCAGGCGCTCACCGAGCTGGTCATCGAGGGGCGGCTCCTGCGCATCCAGGGCAAGGGCACCTTTGTCGCCCAGCCCAAGGTCGCCCAGGTGCTGCAGCTCACGTCGTACACCGGGGATCTTCGCACGGTCGGCCTGGAGCCCGACACCAAGATCCTCGACATCAACTACATCACGGCCGACGAGACCCTCGCCCGCCGCCTGTGCATCAACCCGGGCGGGCGCGTGCTGCGCATCCACCGGCTCCGCCTGGCCAACGGCGAGCCGATGTCGATCGACACCACCCACCTGTCCGCACGGCGCTTCTCGCGGCTGCGGCGGGAGCTGGAGGTGCACGCCTCCCTGTACGAGACCCTGCACAACGCCTACAACGTCCAGCTGACCGACGCGGAAGAGATCATAGAGACCGTGCTGGCGACCCCGTACGACGCCCAGGTCCTCGGCGTGGACGTCGGCCTGCCGATGCTGCTGCTCACCCGGCACGCCTTCGACGCCGAGGGCAACCCGGTCGAGTGGGCCCAGTCGCTCTATCGAGGCGACCGGTACAAGTTCGTCACGCGCCTCCGCAGGCCCCCGGAGACCGGCGGGCCGCAGGCAGGACGACCGTAGGGGCTGCCCGCCACCGCGTCCGCGGGCCTCTAGGGTGGTGCCGGTGAGCATTCTGGTGGTCACCGGCACCGACACCGGTGTGGGCAAGACCGTGGTCACCGCCGCCGTGGCCGCGCTCGCGCGCCTGCGCGAGGTGCCCGTCGCGGTGGTGAAGCCCGCGCAGACGGGCGTCGCCGCGGACGAGCCCGGCGACCTCGACGAGGTCATCCGGCTGTCCGGGGTGACCACGACGTTCGAGTTCGGGCGCTTCCCCGACCCGCTGTCCCCGGCCGCCGCCGCACGCGCGTCCGGCCTTCCTCCCGTCTCCCTGGCCGAGGTCGCCGAGCGCGCCGCCGAACTGGCGGAGACACACCGCCTGGTGGTCGTCGAGGGCGCCGGGGGGCTGCTGGTGCGCTTCGACGAGGAAGGCGCCACCATCGCCGACCTGGCCCGCACGCTGCGCGCCCCCGTCCTGGTGGTGGCCAGGGCGGGGCTCGGCACGCTGAACCACACGGCGCTGACGCTGGAGGCCCTCGCGGGCCGGGGGCTCGATCTGGCGGGCCTGGTGATCGGCTCCTGGCCGCGCGAGCCGGGCGTCGCCGACCGTAGCAACGTCGCCGACCTGGAGACGCTCGCCGCACGGCCGCTGGCGGGGGCGCTGCCCGAGGGCGCCGGGTCGCTCGGCCGCACGGCGTTCGCGCGGGTGGCCCATGACGGACTGGGGCCCCTGCTAGGGGGCGGGTTCGACTCTTCTCGGTTCCGGGCAACCCTTAGTCTGTGACGCAACCGACAAGGGAGCAGCAGGACCGATGAGTATGGACATCTTGGAGATCGCCCGGGTTCAGGTACTCGAAGAAGGCCGGGGGCTCTCCTCAGCTCAGGCCCTGCGATGCCTCGAGCTGCCGGACGACCGCATTCCCGAGCTGCTCGCGCTCGCCCACGAGGTGCGCATGGCATGGTGCGGCCCGGAGGTCGAGGTGGAGGGCATCATCTCCCTCAAGACCGGCGGCTGCCCGGAGGACTGCCACTTCTGCTCCCAGTCCGGGCAGTTCACCTCGCCCGTCCGATCCGTCTGGCTCGACATCCCCTCGCTCGTCCAGGCGGCCGTCGAGACGGCCCAGACGGGCGCCACCGAGTTCTGCATCGTCGCGGCCGTGCGCGGGCCCGACCAGCGCCTCATGGACCAGGTCCGTGAGGGCGTCAAGGCCATCCGCGAGGCCGTCGAGATCAACGTCGCCTGCTCGCTCGGCATGCTCACCCAGGAGCAGGTCGACGAGCTGGCCGAGATGGGCGTCCACCGCTACAACCACAACCTCGAGACCGCGCGCTCCCACTTCGGCCAGGTGGTCACCACCCACACCTGGGAGGAGCGCTGGCAGACCTGCGAGATGGTCCGCGAGGCCGGCATGGAGCTGTGCTGCGGCGGCATCATCGGCATGGGCGAGACCAGGGAGCAGCGGGCCGAGTTCGCCGGGCAGCTCGGCGAGTTGCGTCCCGACGAGGTGCCGCTGAACTTCCTCAACCCGCGCCCCGGCACGCCGTTCGGGTCGTTCCCACTGGTCGAGGGTCCCGAGGCGCTGAAGACGATCGCGACGTTCCGGCTGGCGCTGCCGCGCACGATCCTGCGGTACGCCGGCGGGCGCGAGCTCACGCTGGGCGACCTCGGCACGCGTGACGGCATGCTCGGCGGGGTGAACGCCATCATCGTCGGCAACTACCTGACGACGCTGGGCCGCTCCCCCGAGCAAGACCTGGAGCTCCTGGCGGACCTGAAGATGCCCATCAAGGCTCTCTCGCCGACGCTCTGACCCTAGAGTCGCCCCTTGAGCAGCTCATATGAGCCCTCAAGGATTGACCGGGGACAGAAAAGGTAAGTTCACGTCATGGAGTCTGCAAAGCACGCCGGTGACATCGCGGTCGCCGTTTCACGGGCCTACGGTGCCGAGGTCATGTTCACCCTCTCGGGCGGCCACGTCTTCCCTCTGTACGACGGGGCCGTCCACGAGGGCATGCGCATCGTCGATGTGCGGCACGAGCAGAGCGCGGTCTTCGCCGCCGAGGCCACGGCCAGGCTGACCCGGCAACCAGGGCTCGCGGTGCTCACCGCCGGCCCCGGCATCACCAACGGTGTCAGCGGTGTCGCGACCGCCCACTTCAACGGCTCGCCCGTCGTGGTCATGGGCGGCCGCGCCCCGGCCTCCCGCTGGGGGTCGGGCGCGCTCCAGGAGATGGACCACCCCCCGCTGTTCGAGACGATCACCAAGCTGGCCTTCACGGCCGGCGGCGCCGACTCCATCGGCCAGGACGTCGAGATGGCGTTCCGCACGGCGATCGCCCCGCACCGCGGCCCGGTGTTCCTCGACTTCTACATGGACCACCTGTTCTCGCCCTCCCCCGCGCACGAGGCCGAGACGCTGACGCCGTCCCCCCTTGAGCCCGACCCCGAGACGCTCGCCGGCATCGCGCGGCTGATCGCCCAGGCCGAGCGCCCCGTGCTCGTGCTGGGGTCGGACGTCTGGATGGACCGCGCCGAGGAGGTGGCCCGCGACTTCGCCGAGGCCTTCCGGCTGCCGGTGATCCCCAACGGGCAGGGTCGCGGCATCCTGCCCGCCGGGCACGACCTGCTCGTGACCCGGGCGCGCGGCATCGCGTTCTCCCAGGCCGATCTGGTCATCGTCGCGGGCACCCCGCTCGACTTCCGCCTCGGCTACGGCTTCTTCGGCGGCAGGGACGGCGCCCCCCTGGCGAAGGTCGTGCACCTGGCCGACGCGCCGTCGCAGCTCGCCACCCACGTGGGCACCGCCGCCTCGACCGCCGGAGACCTGTCCCTGGTCTTCTGGGGCCTGCGGGCCGCCTGCGCCGAGGAGGGGGTGTCGCCCGCGTCCCACGCGGCGTGGGTCACCAAGCTGGCCGAGGCCTCCGCGGCGGCCGTCTCGGGCGACGCCGAGCTGATGGAGTCCGACGCCGACCCGATCCACCCGATGCGCATCTACGGCGAGCTCAACCGCGTCCTTGCCGACGACGCCGTGGTCATCGGCGACGGCGGCGACTTCGTCTCCTACGCCGGCAAGTACATCGAGCCCCGCAGGCCCGGTTGCTGGCTCGACCCCGGGCCGTACGGCTGCCTCGGCACCGGGCTCGGCTACTCCATCGCCGCCCGCATCGCCCGCCCGTCCTCGCAGGTCGTCCTGCTGCTCGGCGACGGCGCCGCGGGGTTCTCGCTGATGGACGTCGACACGCTGGTGCGCCACAAGCTGCCCGTCGTGATGATCTGCGGCAACAACGGCATCTGGGGCCTCGAGAAGCACCCCATGCAGATGCTGTACGGGTACGACGTGGCGGCCGAGCTGCAGCCGCAGTGCAGGTACGACCAGGTCGTCACCGCGCTCGGCGGCGGCGGCGAGCTGGTGACCTCTCCGAAGGAGATCGGGCCCGCGCTGCGCCGGGCGTTCGACTCGGGCGTGCCCTACATGGTCAACATCGCGACCGACCCGCGGATCGCCTACCCGCGCACCACCACGGGCATCTGACCGCACGGCCACCGGCCCCCGGCGGCGTCCCTGAGACGGCCGCCGGAGCCGGGGTCAGGTGGCCGAGGGGGTCGGGGTCGGGGTCGGGGCGTCGCTGGGTTCCTCGCCGCAGGGGATGCCCTGCTCCACCACGATCGTCACGTAGCGGTCGACGGGCCAGGAGGTGCTCGCGGCCGGGTTCTGGTCGAGCACGCGGGTGCAGCCCTCGTCACTGGGGGTCCCGCTGAGGCTGACCTTGGACTTGAAGCCGGCGGCCCGGAGCTTGGTCATCGCCGCCTGCTGGCTCAGGTTGATCACGCCGGGCACGGTCTTCTTCGCTGCCGGCACCTTCGTCGGGGTGGGGGACGGGGTGCGGGTCTTCGTGGGGGCGGGGGACGGCGTCGCCGTGGGCGTCGGGGTCGTCTTGGTCGGCGTGGTCGACGGCTCGTCGGTCTCCTGGGCGGTGCCTTCGGAGGGAGGCGGCACCGCCGGAGTCTCCCTCGGCGGGCGAGAGGTCCGTGTCCGCGTCGGCTCCGGTTCGCTGGGCGTGGGCGACTGTGTCTCGACGACGCCGGCCGCGGCTCCCGCGCCGGAGACCTGCCTGAACACCACCGCGCCACCCCCGCCGAGCAGGACTCCGGCGGCGATGACACCGGCGATCAGACCCGCCTTGCCTCGCTTGGGAGCGGCCGCGCGGCGGCCTCGGGCGCCCCGCTGCCCCGGAAGGGTGCCGGGCGGGCTCTGAGGGGCCCCTGAGGGCGGCGGATGAGCGGCGGAGGGAGAAGTGGAGGTCGCCAGGATGTACGGCGGAGGCGTGGCCGTGGTGGGCTGGACGCCGTCGCCCTCGTGCCAGGCGGGCCTCGCATGGGCGCCGGTCTCGGGCGCCGCGAGCTGGTGCGGGTGGCCGGGCCCGGAAGTGGTGCGTTCCGAGGAGACCATGCCGGTGAGGCCAGCCATGCCGGCCACCGCCACCGAGGCCCCGGTGTCGTCGCGCATGGCCTGGCGCGCGGCCACGCTCATCTCGGCCGCGCTGCGCCAGCGGCGGGCCGGATCCTTGACGAGGGCACGCTCCACGAGATGCCGTACGGCCGGAGGCACGTCGGGCGGCAGCGGGGGCGGGTCCTCGCGGATGTGCTTGAGGGCGATGGTGACGGGGGTGTCGCCGTCGAACGGCCGGTGACCGGCCAGGCACTCGTAGGCGACCACGCCGAGGGCGTACAGGTCGACGGCCGGGGTGACCGGCTGGCCCTCGGCCTGCTCGGGCGCGCAGTAGGCGGCCGTGCCGAGCACCATGCCGGCGTCGGTCAGCCGGTGGCCCATGTCGGCGCGGGCGATGCCGAAGTCGGTGAGGACGAGCGTGCCGTCGGGACGGACCAGCAGGTTGCCCGGCTTGACGTCGCGGTGCACGATGCCCCGGTCGTGCACGGCCTGGAGGGCCGAGGCGGCCTGCGCGATGAGCTCCATGGCGGGCTCGGGCGCGATGCGGGTGAGCCTGGTGAGCAGGCGGTCGAGCGGCTCGCCGTCGACGAACCGCATCACGAGATAGGCGGTGGGACCGTCCCCCGGCACGTCGCTCACGCCGTAGTCATAGACGTCGACCACACCCGGATGGTTGATCGTGGCCATCGCGCGTGCTTCCCCCTGGAAGCGGGCCGCGAAGCCCGGATCATCCATCCGGCCTGGTAAGAGCACTTTCACGGCGACGGTGCGGGCAAGGACCATGTCCTCTCCGCGCCACACCTCGCCCATGCCGCCGGCGCCGAGACGGACGTCCAACCGGTAACGTCCCGCCAGCGTGGTCCCTTGGGCCACCATCTCTCCCCCGCTTACCCCAATCCGTCCAACACCGACGCCACCCCAGAGTTCTCCAACAAAGCGGATTTGTGTCGCAGCCAGATCACGCTGGTGTCACAAAACCCTGTGGTCACACGGTTCACGCCGGGATGTCAGCGTGCCGTCACACCGTGTTCGACGCAGCGGGCGGACCAGCCCCGTGGCGTCACCTGCACCACCAGCCGGCGACGGCACGCCGGGCAGTAGCGGGGCGGCTCCATGTCCCGCGCGGCATGGCATGCGGAGTGGTCCTCGTCTCCGTCGAGACGCCCGCAATGGTCGCAGTAGGGGCTCACCCAATGAGCGTATTCCATCGTTCACCGCCAACGTCGCCAACCGGTGAAGGTGGTGCGAGACCGTGCGAACGGGATGGCGGGCACCATCCGGCCGCGCGGCACCGCGTGCCCGCCGCAATAGGCTTGCCGGCATGACGATCGATGCGGGGCTGCGCGCCGTGGTGCTCATCATGGTCGAACGGGGGGACACCGCCGCCAAGATCGGCAGCGGCGACGTCCCCGTGCTCGGCACCCCCCGCCTGCTGGCGATCGCCGAGGCGGCCACCGTGCGGGCCGTCCACGACCACCTCGCCCCCGGCCAGACGTCGGTCGGCACCAAGGTGACGCTGGAGCACCGCGCGGCGAGCCCCGTCGGCACGCACGTCGAGGTGACCGCCGAGCTCGTCGAGGTGGACGGCCGGCGGCTGGTCTTCGAGGTCACCGCGCGGGACGGTAAGCGCACTGTGGCCACCGCCACCATCGAGCGCGTCGTCGTCGACCGCGAGCGCTTCCTGTCGGGGCTCTCCGGCTGAGCCTGAGCCCCGCGCCGCTCGTGGGCCCGCCTCACTCGATGACCGCGATCAGGTCACCCTCCTGGATGACGTCGCCCTCGGCCACCTTGAGCCGGCTCAGGACGCCCGAGTCCTCGGCGAGCACCGGGATCTCCATCTTCATCGACTCCAGGATGACCAGCGTGTCGCCCTCGGTCACGCTGTCGCCCTCAGCCGCGACGACCTTCCAGACATTCGCCACCATCTCGGCACGTACTTCCGCCACCGGAACTCCCCTTAATCAAATGATCCAACTGTGCCAGAGGGCTGTGCCCATCGTCCCACCCGCGCGAGAGCGCGGAGTCGACGGGTGCACGGCCCGGCGTCACGAACGCATGCGGGCGACCAGCCCGGTGTCGTAGTCGCCGCTGATGAACTCGGCGTTGTCCAGCAGCTCAGCGCAGAACGGCAGGTTGTTCTTGGGCCCTTCGACACGGAAGGCGGCCACGGCCTCGCGGGCCCTGGCCACCGCCTCCTCACGGTCGGCGCCGTGGACGCAGAGCTTCGCCATCAGCGGATCGTAGAACGGAGTGACCGTGTTTCCTGCGACATATCCGGAATCGAGACGAATGCCGGGGCCGGTCGGCTCCTCCCAGACCCCGATCTTGCCGGGCCCTGGGAAGAACCGCTTGGGGTCCTCGGCGTACACGCGGAACTCGATGGCGTGGCCGTTCGGCTCGACGGCGTGCCCCCGCGAGGCCACCGGGAACGTCACCGGCTCCCCCGCCGCGACGCGCAACTGCTGCTCGACCAGGTCGATGCCCGTGACCAGCTCGGTCACCGGGTGCTCCACCTGGAGCCGGGTGTTCATCTCCAGGAACACGAAGTCCTGCGCGTCGGCGTCCACGAGGCACTCCACGGTGCCCGCGCCCCGGTAGCCGACGGCCTCCCCCGCCCGCACGGCGGCGGCCAGCATGCGCTCGCGCAGCTCGGGGGTGATGCCCGGCGAAGGGGACTCCTCGACGACCTTCTGGTGGCGGCGCTGGACCGAGCAGTCGCGCTCGCCGAGCGCGACCACGGTGCCGTCCGCCAGCCCGAGGATCTGCACCTCGACATGGCGCGCCCGCTCGATGTAACGCTCCAGCAGGATCGCCGGCGCCGCGCCGCCGCCCCCGCCGAAGCGCTCGGCGGCCCGGGAGGCGGTCTCGAAGGCCTTGGTGAGCCCGGCCTCGTCATGGGCGACGCCCATGCCGATGCCGCCGCCACCCCCTGCCGTCTTGACCATGACGGGGTAGCCGATCTCGGCCGCCGAGGCCAGGGCCTGGGCCGGCCCGGTCACCGGCTCGCGGGTGCCCGCGGCCACCGGCACGCCGGCCCGCTCCATGAGGTTACGCGCGTTGATCTTGTCGCCCATGCGCTCGATCGCGTCGGGAGAGGGCCCGATCCACACCAGGCCCGCCTCCGTGACCGCCCGGGCGAAGGCGGCGCTCTCGGCCAGGAAGCCGTAGCCGGGGTGCACCGCCTGCGCGCCCGTCACCCGGCACGCCTCCATCACCTTGGCGATGTCGAGGTAGCTCTGGGCGGGGGCCGCCGGGCCGAGCAGGAAGGTCTCGTCCGCCTCCCGGACGAAGGGAAGATCGATGTCCGCCTCGGAGTGCACCACGATCGCCCGCAGGCCCATGGCCCTCACCGTGCGGACGATCCGCCGCGCGATCTCTCCACGATTGGCCACCAGAACGCTCTCGAACACCGGCCGCACTCCCTTCGACGGTTCACCACCTTATGGCCCGAGACTCCGCAGAACCCCTCGCGCGAAACCACCGTTCCCCCGTGTCCCGCCTGTGGGAACTCCACAACGGCGCGCGGGCGCGCAGGACGCTCATATGGATGGAACATCTGCCCTCGAAGGGCGGGCGGGAGTCTCAGAGACGGTGGAGAGGGGCCGGCCGGTCGACGACCCTGGCCATCGACTCCACCACCCTGGGGTCGTACTCGTCGCCGCCGTCGACGCGCAGCCGCTCCAGTGCCGCCGCCGCGCGGTCGCGGTCGGTGGACCCGCCGACCAGGTCGTCGTAGGCGTTGGCCGCCTTGATGATGCGGCTGGCGAGCGGCGGCAGGTCGGGCCCGTTGAAAGGGTCGCCCTGGCGGCGCACGATCTCGGCCACCCGGTCGAGCACGCCGGTCTTCTTGATGACCTCGGCCCCGAGCTCGGCGATGCTGCGGGCCTGCTCGGGATCGGTGAGCACGGTGGCGCCCCCGGGGATGGGGTCGCGCAGGGAGAGCTGGCCGATGTCGTGCATCAGCGCGGCGTACTCCAGCTCCAGCAGCTCGGGCTCGGCCATGCCGAGCTCCCTGCCGATCGCGAGCGACAGGCGGCTGACCCGGCGCGAGTGCCCCGGCTCGACGTACCCGCCGACCTCGGTCACCCGGGCGAGCGCCCGTACGGTCTGGAGGTAGGTGGCGCGGATGCCGGCGTACTTGCGGAAGGCGACCTGAGTGACCAGCAGCGGGGCCGCGAACACCACCAGGGCGGCGAGGTTCATGCTGTGCGAGGCGAGGGCCAGCAGGGTGCCAGAGGCGGCGACGGCGGCGCCGAGCGGCGCGGCCATGCGCAGCTCGTCGCGGATGGCCACGTGGAAGGCCGTGCGGACCTGCTCGGCCCTGAGCACGGCGGCGATGAGCACGTCGGCCGTCAGCATCGCCGTGATCAGCACGGCCATCACGCCGAGGACCACCCACCACGTGCCCGTGCCGTGGTCGGTGGTGGCGTACAGCGTCGGGGCCAGGGGCCGGTAGGCGAAGGCGAGCAACGCCCCTGAGAGCAGCCGCCGCGCGATCGCGTCGAGCTGCGGGGGCCTGCCGACCGCCAGATGGGGCAGCGCGCCGAGTGTCATGCCCGCCGCCATGACGGCCACCACCTGGAGCGCCGAATGCCGCGTCGGCACGCCTCCCACGTCGAGCAGCAGGGTGTACCCGAGCGCGGCGGCGGCCCCGATGGGCGCGACCTCCCTGTTGCCCGGCATCGTGAGCCTGGCGAGCTCGCCGGCGGCGACCAGCATGCCGAAGGCGACCGCGATCTCGGCGTCGAGAAGGCCCACCGCCGCCGTGTGCGCCACGCCGGCGACGGTCACCATGCCGGCGGCGCAGATGAGCAGGAGCTGGCCGGAGTCGAGCCCCTGCAGGGGCCGGGTCGCCGCGGTCACCGCTCGGACGCCACTTCGATCGGCATGGTCGGATCGTCGTGGTCCTTGGCGACGGTCTCGACGGTCTCGTCGTCGGGCACGGGCATCTTGCCGGGGGGGTCCCAGCCGCGCCGGTCGAGCGCCCTGATGAAGGCGCCGACCATGACGGGGTCGAACTGCGTGCCGGCGCCCTTGCGCAGCTCGGCCATGGCCTCGTCGAGGGACTTCGCCTTGCGGTAGGCGCGGTCCGAGGTCATGGAGTCGAAGGCGTCGGCCACCGCGATGATGCGGGCGAACTCGGGGATCTCGGCCCCGGCCAGGCCCATGGGGTAACCTCCGCCGTCCTGGCGCTCGTGGTGGTGCATGATGCCGGCGAAGGCCTCGTCCAGGAAGTCGATGCCCCGCACGATCTCGAGGCCGCGCATCGGGTGGAGCTGGATCGCGGCGTACTCCTCCTCGGTGAGACGGCCTTCCTTCTGCAGGACCTTGGTGGGGACGCCGAGCTTGCCGACGTCGTGGAGCATCCCGGCGTAGCCGATGGCCCGCATGCGCTCGGGGCCCATGCCGATCTCCTGGGCGATCATGGTCGACGCGCTGGAGACGCGGGTGCAGTGGCCCCTGGTGTAGTAGTCCTTGGTCTCCACCGCCTGGCACAGGGCGGCGATCGTCGCGTCGTACGACCGCTGCTGGGCGAGGTACTGGCCGAAGGCCCACCTGGCGATGAACAGCGGCAGTAGCACGAGCACCGCCGAGATCGACTGGACCGTGGCCCACAGCCCGGCGATCAGCAGGCCGAACGTGGCGTACCCGAGGTAGGAGACGAAGAACTGGGCGAGCCCGCGCAGCGGGACCTCGCCGGTGCGCAGCCGCCCGGCCAGCGAGAGCATGACCGCGAACAGCACGAAGTTGAGCGGCACGAACACCGCCGCCGCGCCCATGAAGGGACCGAGCATGTCGGTGAACCGGTCGGCGCCGGGCACGTCGTGGTGCCCCCCGAGCCGGTCGAAGACCCACCCGGCCGTGTAGCCGCAGATGGCGAACTGCGCGCCGTTGAACAGCCGCTTGTGCAGCGGCAGTCCTGGCCGCACGCTGAGGACGGCGGTCGCCCCGACCAGGGCCGCGCCCACGTCGCCCACCAGCACCACGGCCGCCAGGGCCGCGGAGAAGCTGACCGACATCGCCGCCTGCTCGACGTTGAGCAGGGTCGGGACCGACTCGCAGACCAGGAACAGCAGAGCGAGGACCAGCAGGGTCGGCCACTCGCGCTCGCCGAAGCCCCCCGGGGCGATGAGACCCCGCCCGATCAGTGCCGCGGCCACCCCGACGATCAGGATGAGGTAGACCTTCGCCGGCCAAGGTAGATCACGCAATGCCGCCGCCTCGGGCCGTCACGGGCATGCGCTCAGGTCCAGGAGATGCCCGAGGGCACTTCGACCGTGCCCCCCAGGAGAACCGCCAGAGCGAGCTGACCGAGTGCCCACCCAAGGCCGCCGATCGCCATGGCCGCCACCATGCGTGTGGCCATTGCCTTCACCATGCGCCGCCTCCCCATCGAGTCCGGCTTCAGGCTACAGAAAGCGAGGTGACCCGTACGGGAAGTCGAAGAATCGCATCCAAAGCGTAATCAAACCACTACCCGGAGCTAACGCGATCTCGCCCATTCGACGGTGGCCTTGAGGCCGTTCAGCAGCTCGGTGCGGGGGCGCCAGCCGAGGCCTTCGAGCGCCGGGGAGGGGTCGACCGCCATGGCCGGGAGGTCGCCGAGCCTGACCGGCTCCGAGCGCGGCTCGTCGGGCGCGCCGGCGGCGGTGGCCACCAGGGTGTGCAGCTCGCGGTCGGTGGTCCGCACGCCCGTACCGAGATTGAACCTGCGCCCGTCGCCCCGCCCCCCGCAGGCGCGCGCGAACCCGTCGACCACGTCGTCGACGAAGATGTAGTCGCGGGTCTGGGAGCCGTCGCCGTAGACGACGGTCGGCGTGCCGCGCAGCAGCGCGTCCGTGAAGATCGAGACGACCCCCGCCTCGCCCAGGGGCGACTGCCTCGGGCCGTAGACGTTCGACAGCACCAGCGTGGTGTACTCCAGGCCGTGCAGCGCGCGGTACATCGACAGGTAGATCTCGCCGCTCAGCTTGGAGGCCGCGTACGGCGAGCGCGCGTCGGGAACAGCGTCGCCCGGCACCGGGATCACGGCGGGGCGGCCGTACACCGCGACGGAGGAGGCGTAGACGACCTTCCTGGCCCCGGCCGTGCGGGCGGCCTCCAGCACGTTGACGGTGCCGCCGACGTTGAGCCGGGCGTCGAACACCGGGTCGGCCACGCTGGCGCGCACGCTGATCTGCGCGGCGAGGTGGCAGACGACCTCGGGCCTCCACTCGGTCATCAGACCGTTCAGCGCGGGCTCCCTGATGTCCAGCTCGTGGAGCTGGAACCTGGGGTTCCCCACCGCCGCGGCGAGGTTGGCGCGCTCGCCCGACGACAGGTCGTCCACCGCGGCGACCTCGTGCCCGTCGGCCAGCAGCCGGTCCACGAGGGTCGATCCGATGAACCCGGCGCCGCCGGTCACGAGTATCCGCATCCCGGCATACTAGGGGATCACCCCGTGGGTCACTCGGCCGCGAGCTGAGCCCGGACGGACTCTATGCGCCTGAGGACCTTCGACCGCAGATCCTCCGGCACGGTGTCGCATCCGCAATGCTTGGCGACGAGCTGTTTGACGACCGTCTCGAGGCCGTACTCCTCAAGGCAGGGCCCGCACTCGTCGAGATGCTGGCGTATGTCGGACCGCCTGTGCTCGTCAAGCTCGCCGTCGAGGAAGGTGTAGACCTTGTCCAGCACTTCCTTGCAGTCGGTGTCGTGCGGCTTGCCACAGCTCATGCCCAACACCTCGCCAGGGCGCCACATCCACGACCGCCTGTCGCCACCGATGATTGATCAATCTCGCCGCGCTCCGTCACGACGGCTCCTCCGATCGCACAAGCCCGCGTCCGCGTGCGTAGTCCTCGAGTTGGGTCCGCAGCTGACGCCGCCCCCGGTGCAGACGTGACATCACGGTCCCGATGGGGGTGCCCATGATGTCGGCGATCTCCTTGTACGGGAACCCCTCGACATCGGCCAGGTAGACCGCCATGCGGAAATCTTCGGGCAGCGCGGCGAGCGCGTCCTTGATGTCGCTGTCGGGCAGGTGCTCAAGCGCCTCGACCTCGGCGGACTTCAGACCGGCCGACGTGTGCGACTCCGCACGCGCGAGCTGCCAGTCTTCGATCTCCTCGGTGCCGGACTGCTTGGGCTCCCGCTGCTTCTTGCGGTAGCTGTTGATGAAGGTGTTGGTCAGGATGCGGTAGAGCCAGGCCTTGAGGTTGGTGCCTTCCTGGAACTGGTGGAAGGACCCGAAGGCCTTGGCGAAGGTGTCCTGGAGCAGGTCCTCCGCGTCCGCGGGGTTCCTGGTCATCCGGAGCGCGGCGGAGTAGAGCTGGTCGAGATACGGCATCGCGTCGCGCTCGAACCGCTCGCTGCGTTGCTCCAGAGTCTCCTCGGCTGTCTTGGAGACCGGACCCACCCCCTTATACGCGCCGTACACAGCCGAGAATACCGGCTTGAGCACGGCCGTCCGATCACCGACCTCGGCCATCAGCATGGGACGGAACCTCCTCGCGTGTTTACACGCGTCTGCAACACGCGAGGCATAGCATCTGTTCCCGGTAAGTAGAAGGTGACGAACGACCCGGTACGGGGAAAAAGATACGTACCGGCTGGTAGCGATTCCCCGGAGCCCCGACCGTCCAGGAGCCACTCGTGCTGCCCATCCCAGCCAACGAACTGAACGGCTCAGGCGCACTCGGGCCGTACTGGACCTTCTACCACGCAGTCGTGGCCGAGCAGCTGCGGCGATGGCTCCCCGAGCGGCCATGCCTGCTGCTCGATCTGTCCGGCGGGCGCGGGCGCTGGCCCGCCCAGGCGGCCGGCGCGGGGCACCACGTCATCGAGGTGGTCGACTTCCGGCGCGCGCCCGATCCCTGGCTACGTGACGCCTCCAACAGGATCCGCAGGGTGCGGGCCGACGATCTCGGCTTCCTGCCCGACGCCTCCATCGACGCGGTGATCGCCGAGGAGCGCGTGCTGTCGCTCGAACTCATGGCCGAGTCCACGATGGAGGACGTCGTCCGCGTCCTGAAGCCGGGCGGCCGCGTGCTCGCCTGCGTCGACTCCCTGGTGCTGGGCATGGCGATCATGGCAGAGCAGAACTACTGGGCTCACCTGTGCCAGACCGGCACCGGTGAGGTGATGCTCGTGCCGTGGCCCGACGGCAGCATCACCCGCTGCTTCACCAGCGCCCAGCTCCGAGAGCTGCTGACCGACGCGGGGCTGGAGGTCGAGTGGGTACGGCCGCGCACGGTGCTGTCGCCCTCGACCGTGGACCACGTGCTGGCCGCCGACACCCGGGCGCTCAACTGGCTCGTCCGCACGGAGCTGGACGCGCATCCGGACGACGACGACACGGTGGGCATCCACCTCGTGGCCAGCGCCCGCAGGCCCGGGTAGAACCCGCTACCGCGCCGGTCAACGGCGGCGTTCCCGCTCGGACTGGCATTGCACGCAGCGGGAGGCCTCGGGGCGTGCCGCCAGGCGGCCCTCGGGAACGGGCTTGCCGCAGTCCACGCAACTGCCGTAGACACCGGCGTCGATTCGCTTGAGGGCGTCGACCACCGCCGTACGCTGCCGCGTCGCCACGTCGATCATGGCACGCGCGCGGTCGGCGTCGGTGAGGTCGGATCCGGCGTCGGCCGCCGACCTGTCGCCCACGGCGACGGGATCGCCCCGCAACACCAGGATGGACCGGTCGAGTTCGGCCAGCATGCTCTCCAGTTGGGCCCGAGCGGTCGCGTCGTCCACGAATCCGCACCTCCGGGAAGAAGATCGGTACGGCCTCGGGCGGGATCCCCCGGAACTCCCGCCTGGCCCTGGGCTCTGGGCGGTGACTCTCAGCTGATGAGGCATCGCGCTTTTCTCACCGGATGCCCATTCGGCCGGGCTCTTACACCGATGTGACCCGGCCTTTTAACGCCGGCGGGGAGACTCAGAACAGGGCGGTCTCGGGGTCCTCGCGTTCGAGGAGGTGCGGGCCGTTGTTCCTGACGCTGTTGACCTCGCTCGACACCGGATAGGCGGCGAGCCCGCTCGGCCGGCCCGTGTCGAGCACGTCGAGCACCTTGGCGGGGTCGGTGCGCGCCGGGTCGAGCCAGTCGGCCCACCTGTCGCGCGCGACGATCACGGGCATGCGGTCGTGAATGTGCCCGAGGTCGTCCTCGGCCGTCGTGGTGATCACCGTGCAGGTGGTCAGCCACTTCAGCGGGTCGTCGTCCGCGCGGGTGGGGTCCTTCCAGAACTCGTACAGTCCGGCCATCGCCATCACCCCGCCGTCGGACGGGTGGATGAAGTACGGCTGCTTGGTCTTCTTGTCGGCTCTGTACCACTCGTAGTAGCCGTCGGCGGGCAGCAGGCACCGGCGCTGCGCGAAGGCCCTGCGGAACGCCGGCTTCTCCGCGAGCGTCTCGACCCTGGCGTTGATCATGCGGGAGCCGATGGAGGGGTCCTTGGCCCAGCTCGGCACCAGCCCCCACTTGAGCACGCGGAGCTGCCTGGCGGGCTCGGGCTCGGCGCCGTCCTCGTCCTTCGCCCCAGGGCGCGTGAGCACGGCGTAGACCTTCTTGGTCGGGGCGACGTTGTAGTCGGCGGGGAGCTCGTCGTCCGGCCCGTCCGGCCCGATCTGGAACTCCTCCAGCAACTCCTGGCGCTTCTTCGTCGAGGCGTATCTCCCGCACATGCCCATAGACTGCCGCACCGCCGCGATCCGCGCGGCCCATCGGCCCCAAGATTCCTCCGGCCGGGCCCGGGTTCCGATCACGAGCCGCGCGGGGTAGCGTGACCCCTTTCCGGGGGAGGCTCCCGGTAGGCTCGGAGCTATGTCAGCTCCCCTGTGGCCCGCGCCGGAGGCGACCGCGCCCGTCGACGCGACCGTACGGCTGCCCGGGTCCAAGTCGGTGACCAACCGTGCCCTCCTGCTCGCCGCGCTCGCCGAGGGTCCCGGCACGGTGCGGCGGGCGCTGCGCAGCCGCGACGCCGACCTGATGGTGGCGGCCCTGCGATCACTGGGGGCCGGGCTGACGCCCTTGGACGAGAGCGCCTCCGGCGTCGACTGGCACGTGGTGCCCGGCCCGGTCCGCGGGGGCGCGTCGATCGACGTGGGCCTCGCCGGCACGGTCATGCGGTTCGTCCCGCCGATGGCGGCGCTGGCCGACGGCGAGGTGGCCTTCGACGGCGACCCGCACGCCCGCACGCGGCCGATGGGCCCGATCCTCTCCGCGCTGCGCGACCTCGGCGCCGAGGTCAGGGGCGACGCGCTGCCGTTCACGATCCGTGGGCCGCTGTCCGGCGGCGAGGTCACGCTGGACGCCTCGGCGTCCTCCCAGCTCGTCTCGGGGCTGCTCCTGGCCGCCGCGCGCTTCGAGAAGGGTGTGACCGTGCGGCACAGCGGGCCGCCGGTGCCGTCCATGCCCCACATCGAGATGACCGTGCAGATGCTCCGCGCCGCCGGCGTGCGCGTGGACGACGGCGAGCCCGACGTGTGGCGGGTCGAGCCCGGCCCGATCGCCGCCCGCGATCTCACGGTCGAGCCCGACCTGTCCAACGCCGCACCGTTCCTGGCCGCGGCCCTCGTGACCGGGGGCACCGTCACGATCCCCGGCTGGCCGGAGGAGACCACCCAGGGCGGCGACGAGCTGCGCACGCTCCTGCCCCGCATGGGCGCGACGGTCACCCGCACCCCCGAGGGCCTCAGGGTCACCGGCGGCGGGCCCATCCAGGGTGTCGAGGCCGATCTGCACGACGTCGGCGAGCTGACGCCCACGATCGCCGCCCTGGCGGCGCTGGCGGTCTCACCGAGCACGCTGAGCGGCGTCGCGCACCTGCGGGGGCACGAGACCGACAGGCTCGCCGCGCTGGCCACCGAGATCAACCGGCTCGGCGGGGACGTCACCGAGACCGCCGACGGCCTGGTGATCAACCCCCGGCCGCTCCACGCGGGGGTGTTCCACAGCTACGCCGACCACCGGATGGCGACGGCCGGAGCGGTGATCGGCCTCGCCGTCCCCGGGGTCCAGGTGGAGGACATCGCGACCACCGCCAAGACCCTCCCCGAGTTCGCCCGCATGTGGGCGCTGATGCTGGAGGAAGGCAGCTGAGAAAGCGGGAGTACGACGAGGAGGACGTGCGGGTCAGGCCGGGCAAGGGGTCGCGGCCGAGGACCAGGCGCCGTCCCGCGCACGAGGACGCCGTCGCGGCGTTCGTCGTGGCGGTCGACCGCGGCCGCTACACCTGCCTCGTCGGCGGCGACGTGGCCGAGGCGCCCGGCGGGGCCGACGGCCGCAGGGCGAGGAAGCGCGGCGACGAGCCGCGCCCCGTGACCGCGATGAGGGCCCGCGAGCTCGGCCGCAAGGGCATCGTGGTCGGCGACCGCGTGAGCCTGGTCGGCGACACCTCCGGCAATCCCGACACGCTGGCGCGCATCGTCAGGATCGAACCGCGCACGTCCATGCTGCGGCGCAGCGCCGACGACACCGACGAGATGGAGCGGCCCATCGTGGCCAACGCCGACCAGCTCGTGATCGTCACGGCGCTGGCCGACCCGCCGCCGCGCCCGAGGATGATCGACCGCATGCTGGTCGCCGCCTTCGACGCCGACATCGAGCCGCTGCTCTGCCTCACCAAGGCCGACCTCGCGACCCCCGGCGAGCTCGTCGCCCGCTACGAGCCGCTCGGCGTGCCGTACATCGTGGTGCGGAAGGGCGGAGAGCTCGAAGAGGTGCGGTCCCGGCTGAAGGACCGGCTGAGCGTCCTCGTCGGCCACTCGGGTGTCGGCAAGTCCACGCTGGTCAACGCCCTGGTGCCGGACGCCGGGCGGGCGGTGTCCCACGTGAACGCCGTGACGGGGCGCGGGCGTCACACCTCCAGCTCGGCCGTCGCGCTCGAGCTGCCGGGCGGCGGCTGGATCATCGACACTCCGGGGGTGCGCAGCTTCGGTCTCGGGCATGTCGTCATCGACAACGTGCTGGCCGCCTTCCCCGCCCTCGCCGAGGGCGCCGTCCACTGCCCGAAGGGCTGCAGTCACCGGGGCGAGGAATGCTCGCTCGACGAGTGGGTGGCACAGGGGCACGCAGACCCGATGAGCCTCGCGTCCCTCCGCCGCCTCCTCGCCAGCCGCGACGGCGAGCCGGACGACGACTGAGGCGCCTTGCCGCCGGTCGCGGCGACGGCCCGGGTGCCGCTTGTCCGCGGTTCACGGCGGCGGCCCGGGGGCCGCTTGCCCGCGGTTCGCGGCGGCGGCCGGGGGTGCCGCGCGGGGAAAGATCCGGCTCTGCTGAAACCGGCGCCGGCACGGTAGCGTTTGTCCCTGTGACCGGCTATAGCGACGACCTGCGCCTGGCGCACATGATGGCCGACAGCGCCGACGATCTGACCATGCGCCGGTTCAAGGCCGTTGACCTGCGGGTCGACACCAAGCCTGATCTGACGCCCGTGAGCGACGCCGACCGTGCGGTCGAGGAGGCCATCCGCGGCACCCTGCGGCGTGCCCGGCCCCGCGACGCGGTCGTGGGCGAGGAGATGGGCAAGACCAGCGGGTACGGCTCGCGCTGCTGGATCGTGGACCCGATCGACGGCACCAAGAACTACGTGCGCGGCGTCCCGGTCTGGGCCACGCTGATCGCGCTCATGGAGCACGGGCGCGTCGTGGTCGGCGTGGTCTCGGCTCCCGCGCTGTCGCGCCGCTGGTGGGCGGCCCGCGACGGCGGCGCGTGGACCGGGCGGAGCCTGACCAAGGCCACCCGCTGCAACGTCTCGTCGGTGAGCCGCCTGCAGGACGCGTCGTTCTCGTACTCCAGCCTCGGCGGCTGGGAGGAGCGGGGGCGCCTCGGCGAGTTCCTCGACCTCACCAGGACCGTCTGGCGCACCCGTGCGTACGGCGACTTCTGGTCGCACATGATGGTCGCCGAGGGCGCGGTCGACATCTCGGCGGAGCCCGAGCTGTCGGCGTGGGACATGGCCGCCCTCACCGTGATCGTCGAGGAGGCGGGCGGCATCTGGACCGACCTGTCCGGGTCGACCGACGTCGACGGCGGCAGCATGGTCTGCGCCAACCCTCTGCTGCACGGCGAGGTGCTCAAGCGCCTCGGCGACTGAGCGCCCCGCGAAGACGGTGAAGGCCCGGCCCCTGTTCGAGGACCGGGCCCGTTGACCGCCTCAGCGCTCGTTCAGCGCTCCTCAGGCGGCCGGGAGATCACCCTGTCGTCGAGGTAGCAACTGCAGTTACCGCATCCTGGAAGCACGCCGATCCTCCTCGCCGTAGTGCCATCGACGCTACGGCACATCCGCGCGCATGTGACTGTCCGTAAGGGAACAGTCGCGTTCACCCAGGAAGGTCGCCCCGAACGGCGAGGTGCTCGGCGAGGTGCTCGGCGGCGGCCTCGACCATGCGCAGGACGTCGAGGAAGCCGTCGATGCCGCCGTAGTAGGGGTCGGGCACCTCGGCCCCCTCGGGCGCGGCCGGGTCGAAGGAGCGGAACAGCCGCACCTCGGCACCCCGGGGAGCCAGACGACGCAGTTCCCTGAGGTTGTCGCGGTCCATGGCCAGCACCAGCTCGCGGTCGCCGAACCAGCCCTTGTCGAACTGCCTGGCCCGGTGGAGCGACCCGTCGTACCCGTGGCGGGACAGGGTGTCGAGCGCGCGCTCGTCCATGGGCATCCCCGCGTGCCACCCGCCGGTGCCCGCGCTGTCGACGACGACCTGGCCGGCCAGCCCGTGGTCCGAGAGGACCCGCCGCAGCACCACCTCCGCCATCGGGGAGCGGCAGATGTTTCCCATGCACACCAGGCAGACGCGCGTCATGTCTCCCATGATTCCGCAAAGCGGCTTGGAACGTTCACGGCCAGAGTGACCCGGCCCGTTCATTCCTCGTTCACCTTTAACCGGGGTTTAAGTCACCTTGACTCCCTAGCGTCCTAACCGTTGAGAGAACAACGTGGGAGGACAACAACCGTGAAGTATGCAGGCCGGCTTGCCGCGGCCGCTATCGCCGGCGTGCTTTCGCTCGCCGCGTGCGGCACCGACGACAACAACGGCGGCACCGACACCGCGTCAGCCCCCGCCTCCGCGGGTAGCGCTGGCAGCGATGGCCTCAGCGGCACGATCAACGCGGCCGGCTCCTCTGCCCAGGCCAACGCGATCGCCGAGTGGAAGAAGTCGTTCCAGGGCGCCAACCCGGGTGTCAGCATCAACTACCAGCCCAGCGGCTCCGGAGCGGGTGTCCAGTCGTTCATCCAGGGCACCATCGCCTTCGCCGGTTCCGACTCGGCGCTCAAGGAAGACAAGGGCGAGCCCGCTCAGGCCGACGCGCGCTGCAAGACCGGCAAGGCGATCAACCTTCCCATGGTGATCGGCCCGGTCGCGGTCGTCTACAACCTCCCGGGTGTGGACAGCCTGCAGCTCTCGCCGCAGACCATCGGCGACATCTTCAACAGCAAGATCACCAAGTGGGACGACGCGGCGATCAAGAAGGACAACCCTGACGCCAAGCTGCCCTCGACCCCGATCCAGGCGTTCCACCGCTCGGACGAGTCGGGTACCAGCGACAACTTCACCAAGTTCCTGAAGACCACCGCCGGCTGGCCGTACGAGCCCGCCAAGGCGTTCCCCGCCGAGGCCAAGGGCCAGGGCGCCAAGGGTTCCGACGGCATCGCGCAGGCCGTCAAGGGCGCCGAAGGTGCGATCAGCTACGTCGAGCTCTCCTTCGCGGAGAACTCCGGCCTCACCAAGGCCAAGGTCGCCAACGGCTCGGGCGAGTTCGTCGAGCTGACCCCGGAGAGCGCCGCCAAGACGGTCGAGGCCGCCGAGGTCCAGGGCACCGGCAACGACCTGAAGCTGTCGATCGACTACGCCACCAAGGCCGCGGGCGCATACCCGATCGTCCTGGTGACCTACGAGATCACCTGTGAGAAGGGGCTCTCCGCCGAGGACTCCAAGCTGGTCAAGTCCTTCCTCACCTACACGGCGAGCGATGAGGGTCAGACCGCGCTGACCGGTCTCGGCTACGCGCCGCTCCCGGCCACCCTGGTCGCCAAGGTCCGTACGGCCGTCGAGGCGATCTCCTAACTCGATGGCCACGCCACTTCGTACACGCGAGGGCGGGCCGGCCATTGGCCGGTCCGCCTTCCGGCGCAGCCGCGGTGAGGGGCCCTTCCGGTTCGCGACGACCGGCGCCGGAATCCTGCTGCTAGCGATCATGGCGGCGATCGCGGTCTTCCTCATCGTGAAGGCCGTCCCCGCCCTCCAGGCCAACACCTCTCACTTCCTCACCGAGAAGGTCTGGACCCCGAACAACACGCCGCCGGTCTTCGGCATCGCGGCGCTGGCGTTCGGCACCGTGATCAGCTCCTTCCTGGCCCTGATCATGGCGTTGCCGGTGGCGATCGGGGTGGCGCTGTTCATCTCGCACTACGCGCCGCGCCGCCTCGCCGGGATCCTCGGCTACATCATCGACCTGCTGGCGGCCGTGCCCAGCGTCGTCTACGGCCTGTGGGGCGTGATCTTCCTCATCCCGTTCATGAAGGGCCCGTCCACCTTCCTGAACACCTACTTCGGGTGGATCCCGCTGTTCGCCGGCGACGCGGTGTACGGCAAGTCGATCCTGACCGGCTCGATCGTGCTCGCGATCATGATCCTGCCGATCATCGCCGCGATCTCCCGCGAGGTGTTCCTCCAGGCGCCCAGGATGCTCGAAGAGGCGTCCCTGGCCCTCGGCGCCACGCAGTGGGAGATGATCAGGATGTCGGTGCTCCCGTTCGGGCGTCCCGGCATTATCAGCGCCGCCATGCTCGGCCTCGGGCGCGCGATGGGCGAGACGATCGCGGTCGCGCTCATCTTCCCCGCGACCTTCACGATCACCTTCCAGGTGCTGTCCGCCAACGGCAACAGCATCGCCGCGAACATCGCCAACGGGTTCGGCGAGGCCACACCCATCGGGCAGGGCGCGCTGATCGCCTCCGGCCTCGTGCTGTTCGTGATCACCCTGCTCGTGAACACCGCCGCCCGGCTGATCATCGCCCGCCGCAAGGAGTACTCGAGGGCCGCCGCATGACCATGTCGCCCAGTGTCATCACCCCGGTCGCCTTCAACCGGCGGCTGAAGAACCGCATCGTCCAGGGCCTGGTGTGGCTGGCCTTCGCGATCGCGGTGGTCCCGCTGGTGTCGGTGCTCTGGCTGGTGATCAAGAACGGCGCCGCCCGCTTCGACGCCGAGTTCCTGACGCACTCCATGCGCAACATCGGCGCGCGCGACGCCGGAGGCGGCGCCTACCACGCCATCCTCGGCACGCTGGAGCAGGTCGGCGTGGCCACGCTGATCTCGGTGCCGGTCGGCCTGCTCACCGCGATCTACCTCGTGGAGTACGGCGAGGGCCGGCGACTGGCCCGCTCGATCAGCTTTTTCGTGGACGTGATGACCGGCATCCCCTCGGTGGTGGCCGGTCTTTTCATCTTGGCGTTCTGGGTGCTCGTGCTCGGCCTCGGCTACTCCGGCTTCGCCGGCGCGCTGGCCCTGTCGATCCTGATGATGCCCACCGTGGTGCGCTCCGCCGAGGAGATGCTGCGCCTCGTCCCGAACGAGCTCCGCGAGGCGTCGTACGCGCTCGGCGTCCCCAAGTGGAAGACGATCGCGCGCATCGTGGTTCCCACCGCCCTCACAGGCATCGTCACCGGCGTCATGCTGGCCATCGCCCGTGTCGCGGGCGAGACGGCCCCGCTGCTGCTCACGGTGTTCGTCACCGACTCCATCAACCCGGACCCGTTCAAGGGACCGCAGATGGGCCTCCCGCTGTACGTCTTCGACCAGGCACAGCGGCCGAACGTCACCGCGGTCGACCGGGCGTGGGCCGGAGCGCTCACCCTGATCGTCATCGTCATGCTGCTCAACCTGGTGGCACGCCTCATCACGTGGTGGCGTTCGCCCGCCAAGGGCCGATAAGGGGTTATCGACAATGGCCAAGCAGATCGAGGTCGCCGACCTCGACGCGTACTACGGATCGCACAAGGCGATCGAAGGCATCACGATGACGATCGAGCCTCGCTCGGTCACGGCCTTCATCGGGCCGTCCGGATGTGGCAAGTCGACGTTCCTGCGGACGCTCAACCGCATGCACGAGGTCATTCCGGGCGCCCGCGTCGAAGGCAAGATCATGCTGGAGGACCAGGACCTTTACGGCTCGGACGTCGACCCCGTCTCGGTGCGGCGCACGGTCGGCATGGTCTTCCAGCGGCCTAACCCGTTCCCGACGATGTCGATCTTCGACAACGTCGCCGCGGGGCTGCGTCTCAACGGCCGGGTCTCCAAGTCCGAGACCGAGGGCGTCGTCGAGACCTCCCTGAAGGACGCCAACCTCTGGAACGAGGTCAAGGACCGGCTGAACAAGCCGGGCGCCGGCCTCTCCGGCGGGCAGCAGCAGCGCCTGTGCATCGCGCGCGCCATCGCCGTCAACCCGGCCGTCCTGCTCATGGACGAGCCCTGCTCGGCGCTGGACCCGATCTCGACGCTGGCCATCGAGGACCTCATCGCCAAGCTGAAGAACGACTACACGATCGTGATCGTGACGCACAACATGCAGCAGGCCGCGCGGGTCAGCGACAGGACGGCCTTCTTCAACCTGGCCGGCCAGGGCCAGCCGGGCAAGCTCGTCGAGATGGACGAGACCTCGAAGATCTTCACCAACCCGACTCAGAAGGCAACCGAGGACTACATCACCGGACGCTTCGGATGATCGGTTTCTGATCAGCACCTCGAATGGCCGGTATGTCGGGTTTTTTTAGGAGATGGTGTGACCCAGCCGCAGACGGCTCCTGAAGTGGACGGGGACACTCGACCGGCGCCCATGCTGCTGGTAGCCGATCCCGACGCCGGCATGGTCAGGGAACTGGCCGCGGCGCTGGAGCGCGAGGGCGTCCTCGTGGCCGGAGTCGCCGACGGGGCTCAGGCCCTGATCCAGGCCGGCGCGCTACGGCCGGACGTGGTGCTCGTCAGCGCGTCCCTGCCCGTCATAGGGCCGGTGGAGTTCGTCCGCGCCGTACGGCTGGCGCGGGCCGTACCGGTCCTGCTCGGCGTGGGCGAGGGGCACGCCGAGCAGGCCATACAGGCGCTCGCGGCCGGGGCCACGGCCTGCGTGGCGAGGCCGTACCGCGTGCCCGAGCTGCTGCCGCTCGTGCAGGCGGCGTTCCCCGGGGACGCGATGGGGCGCGGCGTGCTCACCGTGGGAGGCGTCGAGCTCGACGCCGGCGCCTACCAGGTGCGCGTCGGTGGGATGCCGGTGCACCTGCCGCTGCGCGAGTTCGAGCTGCTGCACTACCTGATGCGCCACGCCGACCGCACGGTGACACGGGACCAGATCATGCGCCATGTCTGGCACGCGGCCGAGAGCATGTCGACGAACACCATCGCGGTGCACGTCAAGCGCCTGCGCGCGCGCCTCGGTGACGACGATGACCAGTTGATACAGACCGTGCGCGGGGTCGGCTACCGGCTGGTCACCCCGGCCTGACCCGCGGCGGGGCCGTTCTGACCGCTTCGGCTCGCCCGGCCCCGCGAGGGACGTTCTGACCGCTTCGGCTCGCCCCGCGAGCGGTCAGACCGCGCTCTTCACCACCGCGCCGTCGGTGACGATGCGGGCGATCACCTCGTCGTCGCAGGTGGCCCAGAAGTCGCCGACGACATCCTCCAGATGGTCGAACGACTCCGCCCTGAACAGCACGTCCTGGTACTGCGTGATGTCGTAGGTGGTCGTGCCCATCACGGCCAGGTCGAGCGGGAGGATGTCCATGCCGCGGAACTCCTCGACCTCACCGTAGGACGACAGGATGCCCGCCCCGTACGCGCGGTCCGCGCCGTTCTCCGCGAGCACGCCGAACTCCATCGTGAACCAGAACACCTTGGAGATGAACTCCAGCGCCTCGCTGGTCTCCACCCGGCGGGCGGCGGCGCCCGCGAGCCGGTACAGCCGGGCGAACCGGTCGGACGCCAGCGCGTTGGCGTGCCCGATCACCTCGTGGATCACGTCGGGCTCCGGGGTGTAGAACGGCACCGAGTGATGGCGGATGTACTGGGTCGAGTAGAACAGACCGTCCTCCAGCACGCCGTAGAAGTCACGGAGCGGCACGAGCCCGGCCGCCGGAAGGTAGCGGAACCCGGTCAGCGGTTCGAGGAGGTCACCGACCTCCTGGAGCTGCGGGATCCGGTCGGCGGGGAGGCCGAGGCGCTCGCAGCCCCTCAGGTACTCCCCCGCCGCGTACTCGCGGTGCTTGGCCGCGAGCTCCCGGGTCACCAGCGCCCACACCTGGTGCTCCTGCTCGGTGTAGGCGGCCCGGGGGATGGGCCGGCCGGGGGTGTGGTTCAGGGCAAGGGCGGCGATGGCGTTGCGGCGCTCGCGATATACGGGGTCTGCGACTCCGGGGTGGTTCGCGGCCAACTCGACGACCACGGAACCGTCGTCCCTGGTCGCCACGGGGGCGAAGTACTGGGCTTCCTCGAACATGACAGAAGTACAGCGATTTGCACTTTTAATGGCAAGAGCGACCAGCTTTCGTGGTCACATCATCTAGGGGTCGGCCCCCAGGACGGCTAGGCGCTGGTCATTCCGCACAGTCCGCAGGCTTGGTACGGCCTCCGGCTCTCCACGTGCCCGGACAACCCCACCCGACCCCTACCGGCCACCCCCGTACACCCACATGTCCCGTACGCCGGGGGCCGGTGCACCCGTAGTCTCTGGCCATGCCTACGGCTCACGGCTCCGTCGACCCCTTGGACAGCCGGCTCCTGGTCACCATGCGGGCGCATCCGCGCATCGGCCTGACCGAGCTGGCACGACTGCTCGGCGTCGCCCGGGGCACCGTGCAGGCCCGTGTGGAGAAGCTCGTCGCACGCGGCGTCATCGGCGACTTCGGGCCGACCATCGTGCCGGCCGAGATGGGCTACCCCATCCTCGCGTTCGTGTCCCTGCAGATCTCGCAGGGCAGGCTGGCCGAGGCCGTACAGGCGCTCAGGTCCGTCCCGGAGATCATCGAGGTGTACGGCACCAGCGGCCAGGCCGACCTGCTCTGCCGGGTGGTCGCCAGGAGCACCGCGCACCTTCAGGAGATCATCGCCACGGTTCTGGCGTCACCGGCCGTCCAGCGCACCGACACGACCATCGCGCTGTCGACCCAGGTGCCCTACCGCGTCGAGCCGCTGCTGCACGCCGCGTCGGACCCTGAACAGCCCTGAGCGCCTCTATCCCTGCGAGGCGCATCTTCCCCTGTCCACGCAGACCCGGTTGGCGATGACCTGGAGGAAGAGCTGCTGGGCCTGGTCGAAGGTGCTGGCCACCATGGCCACCCCGTTCGTCACCTGCGCGATCTGCCGCAGCTCCCTGGCGTCGATGCCGTCGCCGTACCCGATCAGCGTGATGGTCACGGGCTGGGCGGGCTTGAACTCCCGCCGCAGAGTGCTGACGAGCCGGGCGCGTGAGATGCCGCTGGGATCGTCGTTCCTGCCGTCGGTGAACACGATGACCGAGCTCAGCATGTCCTTCACCTGGTGCTTCGAGGCCGACCGGAACGCCGCCAGCACCGAGTCGTACAGGCCGGTGTCGCCCCGGGTGCTCCCGGGCAGCCTGCGGAGCTCCCGTACGACCTGCGGGCCGCGCTCCCGCAGCGGGCCGACCGGCACGACCTCCTTGTAGTCCTTGTCGCCGTCGAGGTTCGTGGAGAAGACCCACAGGCCGACGTCGCTCCCCTTGGGCAGGCTACGGATCCCCGCCTCCGCGAAGCCCGCCGTGGCCTGCATGCGGGTCTCGGTCATCCCGGGGATCCGCTCGGCCATGGAGCCGCTGATGTCCAGCAGGAGCAGAGCGCGGGTGTCGGCGAGAAGCAGCCTCATCGACAGCAGGGCGCGGAGCGTGGTCCTGGTGTCGGGCGCTGGAATGTCCCGAGGCGGCGCTGTACGCACCCCGTGGCGCTCGTCCATCGCGGACCCGGCCTTACCCCCAGGGTCGCGGAAGCCGGCGGCCTGCAGGAGCGTACGTCCCTTCGGGGAGGTCACCGTGCGGAGGAACTCCTCGGCCGCCCGGCGCCTGACGGGATCCTTGGTCATCGGCACGTAGGGGTAGTCGAGGGCGATCGCTCCCTCCTTGGGGTACAGGCCGATCGCCCGGTGGTCCGGCCGCGCGTCGTTGTGCCGCCAGACCGCCTGCTCGCTGGCCACGATCACGGGATCGGCGCCGCCGGCAGGCTGATCCACCAGACCGAACAGCGCCTCCTCGGAAGGGACGATCGCCCGCTTCAGGTTCGCCGTCACGCCCTGGACGATCTTCAGCATGTCGGGGCGGTCGGCCACGACGGCGTTCAGCACGTTCAGCGCGGCCAGGCCCGACGCGTACCTGCTGGGAGTCGGCAGCGTGGTGAACGCCCTGGGCAGTCTCCTTTTGGTCGCCGGGGTGGGGATCAGGAGCGTCCAGGACGGCTCGCCCGGGTGGAGCGCGAGCTTGGTGGCCGTCTCCTGGGTCACGGCCATGATGACGGGCGAGTGGGCGATCGACGTGCCCTGCCCGGGCAGCGTCCGGTCCGCGCCCTGCGCCCGCGCGAGGTCCGTCCACACCGAGGCGTCCGGCACCCACACGTCCGCGACATCCTTGCGCAGGCCCAGCTGGTCGGCCGTGTCCGCGGAGCTCTTCGTGCGCACGGATATCGCGGCGCAGCCACCGTCCTTGGTGTACTGCTGCGCTATCCGGACGAGCGCCGGCCCGATCTCCGGTGCCGCCACGACGCGCAATGGGGGATGCTCACCGCACGCCGTCCTGTTCATCAGCGCGTACGCCCCACCGCCAAGCGCCACCAGCAGCACACCGCCCAGCGCGACGGCAGCGAGAACCCTCCGCCCCCGCCTCCGCGAACTCCCCTTCCCCGCCCCTCCAGGCCCCCCGGCACCGCCACCCCGCTGGGCACCGCCACCCCGCTGGGCAGCGGCACCCCGCTCGACGTTGGCAGCCAGTTCGCCACCGGCACCTGGTCCAGCACCGACAACGCGCTCGTCGTCACCGACCCATTCATTGCCAGAATCCCGTTCACCGCCGGCGACCCATTCGTTGCCGGCGGCCCATTCGTTGCCGGGAGCCCGTTCGGTATGGGCGGCTCGCTCACCATCGGTGACTCCGCCCCCGGTGACGCGTTCACCACCGAGCGCTTCCCTAGCACGTGCACCTCGTTTGGTACCGGCATCCCGTCTAGTACCTGCGTCGCGCTGTACACGTGCACCTCGTTCGGTGCCGGTGGTTCGTTCCACGGCAGGCGATCGCTCCGCGCCCGTCCCCGGCTGATCACCCAGGAACCCTGGGCTGCCCAGGGAACTGCGATCACCCAGGCGTTCCTGATCGGCTGCGACCCTGGAGGCATCATCGGAACCTTCGGCGCCCCAGACTCTGTGATCGCCTGCGAATCTCGACTCCCCCGTGGATGCTTCGTCGCCGAAGGATCCCGGAGCATCAACCCCGAATCCGATGACACCAAGGGGCGCTTCGTCGTTCCACGCTCTGCGGTCGGCGATGAACCGACGATCACGAACGGGTGCGTCGTCACCTACGAGCCCGTGACCATCCCCCGCGTATCCCCAACTTCCACCGAAGCCCCGGCCGTCCCGGAAACTGTCAGCGCCCTGATCATCCCGGAAACTGTCAGCGCCCTGATCATCCCGGAAACTGTCAGCGCCCTGATCATCCCGGAAACTGTCAGCGCCCTGATCATCCCGGAAGCCGCCAGCGGCCAGGCCGCCCCGGAAACCGTCATCAGAGACACGGCCGTCCCCGAAGCCGTCGGCGGAGACCCGGTCATCCCGGAGACCGTTGGAAACTCGATCGTTCGAGTAGCTCCGTCCGTCGCCGAATCCCGACTCACTAGGGGACGTTTCATCACTGAATCCCCCTTGACGATCAGCCCCAATTCCCCTGTCCTCATCGGAGGCCGGAGAGTAGCGGGAACCACGCCCACCCCCGAACCCCAAGCCACCAGGGGAAGTCGCATCACTAGATCCCCGTTGAGGATCAACCCCGAACCCAAGCTCATCATTGGAAACCCGATCGCTGTGGGAACCGAGTTCACTCCCCAATCGCAAGCCATCAGGAGAGGTCTCATCACCGGACACCCCTCGACGATCAACCCTGAACCCATGGTCATCATTGGAGACTCGGTCGTCGAGATGGCCGCGTCCGCCGCCGAATCCCAAGTCACTCAGTGATGCTTCGTCGCCCAAATGGCTACGGTCCCCGTGGAATCCTGAATTCTGAACGGGTGTCTCGTCGCGCGGGAACCGTTGATCGCCAAAGATCCCCAAGTCACCAAAAGGTCCCTCCTCGGCCAAGGATCTCCGGTCGGCCCCCGGCCCCTGATCAGCTCTCGCCTCCTCATAAGCCAAGGACCCCTGGTCGAACCCACCCGCCTCATAAGCCGAGGATGATCGGTCGGGCCCTGCCCACTCATACGCCAAGAATCCCTGGTCAGCCCTAGTCGCCTCGTCACCTCGGTATGGGCTGCCGGCAAAGGATGCAGGGTCACCGGGAGATCCAGGACCGCCCAGAGGCCCATGGCCTTCCTGGGCTTCTTCATCGCTTCTGGATCTCTGATCACTCCTGGATCGCAACTCGCTCTCGGATCGAGAAGAGCGACCCATGAATCTCAGAAGGCGCCTCGAGCGGTCACCCCGGGATGGGGGGTCGTCTTTCCATCCGTCATATCCAAGGGGATCGAGATTACGATGCCTACCGGCCACGACATCACACCCCTTAGCGCCAACCAGCCACACACGGTGGAGATCTGCTCCTGAGTATCGCGAAGCGTAGCGCGTCACGCCTGCAACGAACATGCGTTGCAACCAAGCGCTTGAATAACGGACGGACTGCAATTGTCAAAAGGCATATAACCGCAGCTCAACCCGTTATGACAGTCACATTACGGGCGCTTCCCCACCTCCTCCAAAACCCCCAGGCCCACCCCAAACCCCGCCCTAAAAGCTCACCCGAGACCCCCCGGACACCCACCCGAACTCGGCCCCGCCCGACACCACCCCGCCGCCACCGGTCTGATGGCTAGCCTTCCGGCGCCGACGCGGCGGGATGTGGGTCGACGCCACCACTCTGCGCCGGTCTTGTGTCCAGCCCTGAGGCGCCGAAGCGGTGGGACGTAGTGCGGCGGTGCCGGCGCCGAATCTACGGCGGACGACCATCGAAGGGACCGAGGGCGCGGGGCACCTGGCCGGAGGAGGAGTCCGATCCCCGAACCCACCGCGGACCACTTCCCCAATGGCTCCGGGGGCAGGGAACCCGTGGACGGAGCAGTGGGAGTGGACGGTCGTAGACGGACGGAGGGAGGGAACTGGGGAACGGACGAGCTAGATAGTCACGTGTCCAGAGGGTCAGGCGGCCAGGCGGCCAGGCGGAAAATACCCCCAAACGCAGGAAAGCCATCCACAAAGTGGATGGCTCTCCTACCAACACAATATTTGTCCGGCGGTGTCCTACTCTCCCACACCGTCCCCGGTGCAGTACCATCGGCGCTGGAAAGCTTAACTTCCGGGTTCGGAATGTAACCGGGTGTTTCCCTTCCGCTATGACCGCCGTAACCCCTTGAAACACACAACCAGGGTCACCCCAGCTTGTTGTTTCTGAGTTACATAGTGGACGCGAGCAAAACGCTTTGTGGTCAAGTCCTCGGCCTATTAGTACCGGTCAGCTCCACACCTCACGATGCTTCCACCTCCGGCCTATCAACCCAGTCGTCTCCTGGGAGCCTTACCCTGTTTCCAGGTGGGAGACCTCATCTCAAGGCAGGCTTCCCGCTTAGATGCTTTCAGCGGTTATCCCTCCCGAACGTAGCCAACCAGCCGTGCTCTTGGCAGAACAACTGGCACACCAGAGGTTCGTCCGTCCCGGTCCTCTCGTACTAGGGACAGCCCCTTTCAAGTCTCCTGCGCGCGCAGCGGATAGGGACCGAACTGTCTCGCGACGTTCTAAACCCAGCTCGCGTACCGCTTTAATGGGCGAACAGCCCAACCCTTGGGACCTACTCCAGCCCCAGGATGCGACGAGCCGACATCGAGGTGCCAAACCATCCCGTCGATATGGACTCTTGGGGAAGATCAGCCTGTTATCCCCGGGGTACCTTTTAGCCGTTGAGCGACGGCGCTTCCACATGCCACCGCCGGATCACTAGTCCCAGCTTTCGCTCCTGCTCGACCTGTCGGTCTCACAGTCAAGCCCCCTTGTGCACTTACACTCAACACCTGATTGCCAACCAGGCTGAGGGAACCTTTGGGCGCCTCCGTTACCCTTTAGGAGGCAACCGCCCCAGTTAAACTACCCACCAGACACTGTCCCCCACCCGGATACACGGGCGCGGGTTAGACATCCAAAACGACCAGAGTGGTATTTCACCAATGACTCCACCCGAACTAGCGTCCAAGCTTCACCGTCTCCCACCTATCCTACACAAGCCGTCCCAAACACCAATGTCAAGCTGTAGTGAAGGTCCCGGGGTCTTTCCGTCCTGCTGCGCGTAACGAGCATCTTTACTCGTAGTGCAATTTCGCCGGGTCTGTGGTTGAGACAGCGGGGAAGTCGTTACGCCATTCGTGCAGGTCGGAACTTACCCGACAAGGAATTTCGCTACCTTAGGATGGTTATAGTTACCACCGCCGTTTACCGGCGCTTAAGTTCTCAGCTTCGCACGCCCGAAAGCGCACTAACCGGTCCCCTTAACGTTCCGGCACCGGGCAGGCGTCAGTCCGTATACATCGTCTTACGACTTCGCACGGACCTGTGTTTTTAGTAAACAGTCGCTTCCCCCTGGCCACTGCGACCCCCACCAGCTCCGAGTGCAAGACTCATCACCAGCAAGGGTCCCCCTTCTCCCGAAGTTACGGGGGCAATTTGCCGAGTTCCTTAACCACAGTTCACCCGATCGCCTTGGTATTCTCTACCTGACCACCTGAGTCGGTTTAGGGTACGGGCCGCCGGCACACTCACTAGAGGCTTTTCTCGGCAGCATGGGATCACCCACTTCACCACAATCGGCTCGGCATCACATCTCACCCTTAGTGCGGCACGGATTTACCTATGCCACGGGCTACATGCTTACCCCAGGAACAACCATCGCCTGGGATGGGCTACCCTCCTGCGTCACCCCATCGCTTACCTACTACCAGATCAGGCCAGGCGTTCAGCCTCACCAAGTCCCGAAGGACAACAGGGGCTTAAGGACCCTTAGTATCACTGGATTCGATATGGGCGCATGCTAGCGGGTACGGGAATATCAACCCGTTGTCCATCGACTACGCCTGTCGGCCTCGCCTTAGGTCCCGACTTACCCTGGGCGGATTAGCCTAGCCCAGGAACCCTTGGTCATCCGGCGCAGAAGTTTCTCACTTCTGATTCGCTACTCATGCCTGCATTCTCACTCGCACGGCCTCCACAACTCGATCACTCGGCTGCTTCGCCGGCCGCACGACGCTCCCCTACCCATCCACACACCTAGACACACAAACGTGCGCCGGGCTTAACGCGTGAATGCCACGACTTCGGCGGTGTACTTGAGCCCCGCTACATTGTCGGCGCGGAATCACTTGACCAGTGAGCTATTACGCACTCTTTCAAGGATGGCTGCTTCTAAGCCAACCTCCTGGTTGTCACTGCGACTCCACATCCTTTCCCACTTAGCACACGCTTAGGGGCCTTAGTCGGTGGTCTGGGCTGTTTCCCTCTCGACTACGGAGCTTATCCCCCGCAGTCTCACTGCCACGCTCTCACTTACCGGCATTCGGAGTTTGGCTGACGTCAGTAACCCGGTAAGGCCCATCAGCCATCCAGTGCTCTACCTCCGGCAAGAAACACGTGACGCTGCACCTAAATGCATTTCGGGGAGAACCAGCTATCACGGAGTTTGATTGGCCTTTCACCCCTACACACAGGTCATCCCCCAGGTTTTCAACCCTGGTGGGTTCGGTCCTCCACACGGTCTTACCCGCGCTTCAACCTGCCCATGCGTAGATCACTCCGCTTCGGGTCTACAGCATGCGACTCAAACGCCCTATTCAGACTCGCTTTCGCTACGGCTCCCCCACACGGGTTAACCTCGCCACACACCATAACTCGCAGGCTCATTCTTCAAAAGGCACGCAGTCACATCACAGGCAAGGCAAGCCTCACCCAAGCTCCTACGGCTTGTAGGCACACGGTTTCAGGTACTATTTCACGACCCCTCACCGGGGCGCTTTTCACCTTTCCCTCACGGTACTTGTTCACTATCGGTCATCAGGGAGTATTTAGGCTTACCAGGTGGTCCTGGCAGATTCACACAGGATTCCTCGAGCCCCGTGCTACTTGGGATCCCCTCAAACAGTCGACAAGGTTTCGCCTACCCGACTCTCACGGTCTACGGCGCAACTTCCCAGAAGCTTCGACTACCCCATCGATTTATCACTGTTCGGAAGAACGGCAGCTCCTCCAAGAGGGTCCCACAACCCCACACACGCAACACCTGCCGGCTATCACACGCGCATGGTTTAGCCTCATCCGCTTTCGCTCACCACTACTCACGGAATCACTATTGTTTTCTCTTCCTACGGGTACTGAGATGTTTCACTTCCCCGCGTTACCACCAACCGCCCTATACATTCAGACGGCGGCAACACCACATGACTGGTGCTAGGTTTCCCCATTCGGACATCCCCGGATCAACGTCTGGTTGGCGACTCCCCGAGGCTTAACGCAGCCTCCCACGTCCTTCATCGGCTCCTGATGCCAAGGCATCCACCGTGTGCCCTAAAAAACTTGGCCACAAAGATGCTCGCGTCCACTATGCAATTCACAAACAACAAACAGGCCACCAACCCCACCCACCACCAGACACCCACACCACCAACCCGAAAGACACAACATCTCTCAAGCCACGATGCGAACCGGTATGACGGAAGGCTGGCCCCGCAAACAAGGAAACAACGACCCACAAGCAACGAGACCGCAACCCCACAGCAACAGCTGCGACAGCGGCCCCGCGCTTCGGCCCGTTTCCTCAGGACCCAACAGTGTGTTCGAACCACCCGAACCCCCACGACAGCGTTCCCACTCCGCGACCCCCTCCAAAGAGAAGGCCCACGGCGGTACCAGCCGCCGGGACGACCCCGACGATCCGACTAGCCAGTGCTCCACTAATGAGCAGGTCGCGCACAAGACGAACGCTTGCGAACACGACCATGGACCAAACCCCGATGCGACGACCTTGCGACGCACCCGCGAGCTCAGCCAGATGCTCCTTAGAAAGGAGGTGATCCAGCCGCACCTTCCGGTACGGCTACCTTGTTACGACTTCGTCCCAATCGCCAGCCCCACCTTCGACCGCTCCCCCCAGCAAGCTGGTTGGGCCACGGGCTTCGGGTGTTGCCGACTTTCGTGACGTGACGGGCGGTGTGTACAAGGCCCGGGAACGTATTCACCGCAGCGTTGCTGATCTGCGATTACTAGCGACTCCGACTTCATGGGGTCGAGTTGCAGACCCCAATCCGAACTGAGACCGGCTTTTAGGGATTCGCTCCACCTCACGGCATCGCAACCCTCTGTACCGGCCATTGTAGCATGTTTGCAGCCCAAGACATAAGGGGCATGATGACTTGACGTCATCCCCACCTTCCTCCGAGTTGACCCCGGCAGTCTCCCATGAGTCCCCACCACCCCAAAGGGCGTGCTGGCAACATGGAACAAGGGTTGCGCTCGTTGCGGGACTTAACCCAACATCTCACGACACGAGCTGACGACAGCCATGCACCACCTGTCACCCAGTCCGAAGAGGGCTCTGTCTCCAGAGCTTTCCGGGCGATGTCAAGCCTTGGTAAGGTTCTTCGCGTTGCGTCGAATTAAGCAACATGCTCCGCCGCTTGTGCGGGCCCCCGTCAATTCCTTTGAGTTTTAGCCTTGCGGCCGTACTCCCCAGGCGGGGCGCTTAATGCGTTAGCTACGGCACGGAATCCGTGGAAGGACCCCACACCTAGCGCCCAACGTTTACAGCGTGGACTACCAGGGTATCTAATCCTGTTCGCTCCCCACGCTTTCGCTCCTCAGCGTCAGGTAAGGCCCAGCAAGCCGCCTTCGCCACCGGTGTTCCTCCTGATATCTGCGCATTTCACCGCTACACCAGGAATTCCGCTTGCCCCTACCTACCTCTAGCCAGCCCGTATCCACCGCAGACCCACAGTTAAGCCATGGGCTTTCACGGCAGACGCGACAAGCCACCTACGAGCTCTTTACGCCCAATAATTCCGGACAACGCTTGCGCCCTACGTATTACCGCGGCTGCTGGCACGTAGTTAGCCGGCGCTTCTTCTGCAGGTACACGTCAACTTCGTCCCTGCTGAAAGAGGTTTACAACCCGAAGGCCGTCATCCCCCACGCGGCGTCGCTGCGTCAGGCTTTCGCCCATTGCGCAATATTCCCCACTGCTGCCTCCCGTAGGAGTCTGGGCCGTGTCTCAGTCCCAGTGTGGCCGGTCGCCCTCTCAGGCCGGCTACCCGTCGTCGCCTTGGTAGGCCACTACCCCACCAACAAGCTGATAGGCCGCGAGTCCATCCCCAACCGAAAAAACTTTCCACCAGCACCCGATGCCAAGGCTGGTCGTATCCGGTATTAGACCCAGTTTCCCGGGCTTATCCCAAAGTCAGGGGCAGGTTACTCACGTGTTACTCACCCGTTCGCCGCTCGAGTACCCCGAAGGGCCTTTCCGCTCGACTTGCATGTGTTAAGCACGCCGCCAGCGTTCGTCCTGAGCCAGGATCAAACTCTCCAAACAATGTCTGAAGAAATCCCGGCGAACACCACACACACATGTGCGATGTCAACCAAAGGAAACCATCCCCACACACCCACAAAGGGCGCATGAAAGACGGAGGTATGCATATTCATGCACTGGCTTTTAACACACTGTTGAGTTCTCAAGAAACGGACGCGTACACCGGACAAGACCCGGAACCAACCGGCTCCGACCCCATCCGGGGCGCACCATTCGCTACTTATACTTTACCAGATCCGGACACTCCCTGTCAAATCATCCGATCTGACATGAACCATCCCGAACCGGTACAGTCCGGTCACCCCGTCTCCAGGGCAACCCGTCTAACTTACCGGGCCAACCGGACAAGTGCCAACTTACTGCACCAACCGGGATGATCCGGACGCTAGACGGAGTGTGGGCAGGCTGGTAGCCCGCAAGATTTTTTGGATCTCTCGGGGCTTGATCACCGCCCAACGAGGGGAAACTCTAGCAGCATCCCAGGAGTGCCGGACGCCACTCTGATATCCGGTAAACCTTTCCCGCCCCTCAGCCATCCCAAACAGCGAGCGATTCGCGCCGGCGCAACCCGCCAGCAAGTCATCCGCAATCGCCAGACGTTACGAAGAGGGTGCGGGATCCGCTGGCGCCACCCCGGTGCCCGGATCCCTGCCCGTGGAGGTGGTCATCATGACGCGGTCGGAGTTCGACGACATCCGCGCTCACATCGCGGCCGAGGAGGGCGACTCAGACGATCTCCTACAGATCGCCCGAACCCTGCTGGACGACTTGGAGCAAGCGCGACTTCGCGAAGCGACCCTTCGCACCCAGTACCTGGGGCTGCTGACGGCCGGACGGGCGACCGTCGCCTCCGCCGCCGTGGGGGACCCCGACCCGCTGACGTTCCTTCGGCACGAGCTGGACAAGAGGGGCCAGCTGCCCGCCGGTGACGAGGAGGTCGGTCGCATCCTCGCGGATGCCCGCATGGCCGAGGCGCTGCTCGCCCACCTGGAAGAGACGCCCCCCAGCCGCGTCAGGACGAGCGCGCGGATGCGCCGCTGCGGCGGCATCGCCCGCAGGCTCCCTCACTAGCAAAACCTGGACTGGCAACAATCCGGCGAAATCGGTGATGCAAGCTCACTTGTTGAGATGGCAGCCTTTGCCCTGACATGAGGGTCGCCCTGGAAGACTTCCCCCATGTGGATCCGGGGGCTGAACTGGGCGGCCGTCACCCTGGTTGCGGTATTCGGCCTGCTCTGGCTGGGCGTGGTGGTCTTCGCCGCCACGACCACGCCAGGCTGGCTGCGCACCGTCCAGGCTGTCTTCAGCATCTGCCTGATCGGCTGGTCGGCCAGGAAGACACTGCACCTGATGAGGGCCGTCGCATGACCTATTTCGCGTCTCCGTAGCAGGTCACCGCCACCGCCTCCATGGGGATGCGGACCGGCGTCTCTCCGAAGAGCATGCGGGTGGCGTCCTGCGCCGCCCGGCTCACCGCCGCCGACACCTCGCCCACGAGGTCCTCCGGGCAGTGGACCATCACCTCGTCGTGCTGGAAGAACACCAGCCTGGCCGGATGGGGCAGCCGCCCGCGCAGCAACGCCATCAGGGTGAGCGCCCACTCGGCGGCGGTGGCCTGCACGACGAAGTTGCGGGTGAACCGCCCGCGGTCGCGCGCCGCGCGACCGCCCTCGGGCCCGGAGACGAGATTCAGCCAGTGCGCGGACGGCGGCGGGCACGTACGTCCGAGCCAGGAACGCACCAACCGGCCCTCCTCGCCGGCGCGCGCGGCGTCCTCCACGAACGCGTACGCCTGCGGGAACCGCTGCCGCATCATGGCCAGCAGCTTCGGGGCGTCGCCGCTGGTGCCGCCGTACATAGCGGACAGCATGGCGATCTTGGCGTTGTCGCGGGCGCCGCCGAAGGCCTGGGCGAGCGCGGCGTACAGGTCGATCTCGCCGGCGGCGCGGGCCAGGCCGCGGTCGCCGGCCATCGCCGCAAGCACCCGGGGTTCGAGCTGGGCCCCGTCGGCGACGACCAGCCGCCACCCGTCGTCGGCGACCACCACGCGGCGCATCACCTTGGGGATCTGCAGCGCGCCTCCCCCGCTGGTGGCCCAGCGGCCCGACACCACGCCTCCCACCACGTACTCCGGATGGAAGCGGTGGTCGCGCACCCACTGGTGTGCCCAGGTCCAACCGTGGAAGCTGTGGAGCCGGGCCAGCTCCTTGTACGCCAGCAAGGGCGCGACCGCCGGGTGGTCGACCTCCTTGAGCACGTGGGACCTGGTCGAGGAGACGGCGAGGCCCGCCGACTTGAAGGCCTTGACGATCTGCTGCGGGGAGTCGGGGTTGACGGTGGACCCGAAGGCCGCGCTCACCTGGTCGGCGAGTGCCTGGAGCTTCGCGGGCCGCATGCCGTGGACGGGCCGGGGGCCGAGGAGGTCGGTCAGCAGCTCGTCGTGGACGTCCTCACGCCAGGGCATGCCGTCGTGGCCCATCTCGGCGGCGATCAGCGCTCCGGCCGACTCGGCGGCGACCAGGAGGCGGAAGCGGCCGGGGCTCTCGGTGGCCTCGACCCTCCTGAGCTGGTCGAGATAGACCTCGGTGACGTCGATCTCGGCGCGCTCGGGCTCGAACAGCGTGTCCTGCACGGCATGCGGGCCCGCCCCGTCGTCGGGGACCGGGAGGCCGTGCAGCCTGGCGTACGCGGCGTGCGCCGACCTGGGCTCGCCGTACCTGCCTTCGTGGCCGAGGAGCAGCGCCTCGGTGAGCGTCAGATCGTGGCAGCGCGCCAGCCGCACGCCGCGGGCGAGGAGGTCGGGATAGAGCTCGCGCGTGTCGGCCCAGATCCATCGGGGACGCGCGGAGAGCTCCAGGTCACCCATGGCGTGCGCGAGGTCGCCGACGCGCCTGGCGTCCTCCCCCATCGGTCGCAGCGTGCCGCCGCCGGCGCCCGCCGTCACCGCGATCCGCATACGGACGACACTATCCGAGGGGACCGACAGTCTTCGATCACAGGTTCGAGTGCGCCGCTCCCGGCGGAGCGTTGCGTGGACGGGGGTACGGGCGCGAGGCTGATCACATGCTTGCGTTGATCAAGGCATGTCACCCGGGCCCCACCGTGGTCGTCACGGCTGTCGGATGCGCGCTCGCGGCCGGTGTCGGGAGGGGCGCGGGCGGCACGTTCCTGGTCGGGGCCGCCGTGCTCAGCGGCCAGCTCTCGATCGGCTGGAGCAACGACTGGATCGACCGCACGCGTGACCGGGCCATCGGACGGGCCGACAAGCCGCTCACCGCCGACTCGGCCGAGCCCCGCACCGTCGCGGGGGCGGCGTTCGCCGCGCTCGCCCTGTGTGTACCGCTCTCGCTGGCCAGCGGTGTCCCGGCGGGGATCGTGCACCTCGCCGCGGTCGCCTGTGGATGGCTGTACAACCTCAGGCTCAAGGCCGGGGTCGCCTCCCCGTTGCCCTTCGCGGTGGCCTTCGGCCTGCTGCCGGCGTTCGTGACCCTGGGGCTGCCCGGGGAGCCCTGGCCCGCGTGGTGGGCCCTGCTGGCGGGGGCGCTGCTCGGGATGGGCGCGCACTTCGCCAACGTAGTCCCCGACCTGCCCGACGACCTCGCGCTCGGGGTGCGCGGCCTGCCGCAGCGTCTCGGGCCCACGGGTGCCAGGCTGGGCGCCGCGCTTCTCCTGGTGGCAGCGTCCGTGGTGATCGCCCTGGCTCCGGGGGATCGCGGGGGCCCTGTCACCGTGGCCGGCCTCGGTGCGGTCGCGCTCGTGCTGATCGGAAGCCTGCTCATGGCCCGGCGCTCCTTGCGGCGCGCCGCCTTCGCCGTGACCGTCGCGGTCGCCGCCATCGACATCATGATGTTCGCCGCCCAGGGCGGCAGCCTCGTGTGACGGCAAGTCCGAAATGCCCGAAAATAGCGGATCGTTCCATTACTTGCTTATTCTGGAAGTAGCCCGCCGAACCCACATCTTGAGAGATTTATCCGTACCGTGACCTTCGCACTCGCAAGAAGTGATCAAGCTATCACAGGCTGGGAATGACCTGCGAAAACGCAGGGGACGAGTGTATAAGAGTAGGCACCTTGGTCGTCCCGGTCCTCACCCTCTTGGGGAGAGGAGTGGCCCCGGCGGCAGGGGGCTCCACCGATCGAGACGAGATAAGGCAGCGGCGCACACGATGACAGGAAATCAAGCGGGCGACACGCTCGTCAAGGGCTCCACAAACACCGACTACCCCTGGGACGAGTTCGATCCCCACGCATATTGGCAGCACAATTACGGTGCCCTCCGTGAGGACGACCGGAAGATGGTCGAACAGGCGCGCGACTTCTTCGCGGGCATACGCGACGTCTACGACGCCGAGGGCCTCGACGTCGGCACCGGTCCCAACCTCTATCCCGCCCTCGCGATGCTGCCGTTGTGCGGCAAGATCACGCTGTGGGAGCACTCCCGCGCGAACGTCGAGTGGCTGGAACGCGAGGTGCTCAACCACTCCCCGACGTGGGACCCGTTCTGGAACGTCCTGACGGAGAAGAGCCGCTACCAGAAGGTCGGCGACTCGCGATCGGCCATCGCCCGCCGCGCCGTGGTGCGAAAGGGAAGCATCTTCGACCTCCCCCGGGCCAAGTGGGACGTCGGCACCATGTTCTTCGTCGCCGAGTCGATCACCACCGCGAAGCTGGAATTCGAGCGGGCGATCAGAAGCTTTCTCGACGCGCTGAAACCCGGAGCGCCGTTCGTGATCGCCCTCATGGAGAACTCCGAGGGCTACCGGGTCGGCACCCATTTCTTCCCGGCCATCAGAGTCGATAAGGATGTCGTGCGCAGGAAACTGATATCGTACGCGCCTGACGTCGTCGTGAGGCATATTGACAGTGACGGGTTGCTGCGCGAGGGGTACAGCGGGATGATCCTGGCGCATGGTCGACTGCGAAAGTGACGTAACGCCGCCGCGAGAGGTTCCGCGCCCATGAAACTGCAGCCACGGCAACAACTTCTCGAAGTCTGGAAAGCAGTTTCCCGTGCGTCCCTCCAAGAGGGCCGGTGGACATGGGGCGGGCGCGACGGTTCCAACTCCATTTCGGACACCGAGCAACTCTTATGTCTCATGTTCCCGGCTTCAGAGCTGACCGGATTCAAGCTCGACGTGCCCGACGAGACGGCCGAGGACGTCCTCGACGCGCTCGGGGCGCTCGGGGACAGCGTCGAGATCCCCAAGACCCTGATCAAGGTCATCGGCGAGTACCTCGACGCCTACACCGATGACAAGGGTCGCCCGGTGTTCGCCGGCGGCACGTACTTCAAGTCGAACGACCCCGCCCAGGAGCCGACCAAGGAGCAGCAACGGCTCGACGTCGTGGACTCGTTCTCGATGTCGGTGACCCTGATGCTGAGCATCCTCGGCTTTCTCAAGGTCTTCCGCCGTAGCGTGCGCCGCGAGGAGCTCCTCAAGGAGATCCTGGACGTGGAGACGCGCGCCGCCAAGCGGCTGTCGGCCGCCATGGTGAACCTCCTGCGCAGCTTCACGATCAACGTGTTCGACCCGGGGTCCGCGCAGGGCCAGGCGCTGATCCGCTCGGTCAACCAGGAGAACCTCCCCGAGCGGCGGGTCGTCGAGGAGCTGCAGAGGCAGCTCACGGGCGTGCGGGCCGGCCTTCGCGACCTGACCATCGGATCCGGGCAGGTCGACCTCGACAACCACAACCTCATCTTCGAGTGCGGCTGGAGCTGGGGCATCGTCCAGGACGCCCCGGAGGTCGTGACCGACCTCGACGTGGGGCCGCAGCCGAACGGCATCGCGCCCAACCTGCCGTTCCTGTACTTCACCGTCATCGCGCTGACGAGCATCACCGACCTGTTCTCGGAGCGCACGCGCGTCCTCGGCCTGCTCGACGACGAGCAGCAGCAGCTCGCCAACGCCCTGCAACGCCGGTGGGACCTCACCCAGGCCTACTGGGCGCGCATCGCCATGTTCGGGCGCGGTCGCTGGCCACTGGAGGACATCCCCTGGCGCACCACCGACGACGTGGAGTCCGACTACTTCTCCCTGCTGGTGACCGCCATGGTGGTCGAGAACCTATTGAGCACCCGCGCGACGGACACCGTGCTCAGCCGCGTCGCCGGAGTCCTCGACGAGCTGGCCATGAGAGCACGCATCACCCGCCGGGCGACCAAGGACGATCCCCCGGTGAAGATGCACTCGCCGGGCGTGGTCTACCAGCTCGACGGCAGCGACGCCCTGGGCCCGCCGATGCACTGGCTCATCTCGGACTTCTCCATCACGCTGCTGAAGCGGACGATCGGCGTGGCGTCCATCTCCCGGAGCACCCAGATGCGCGAGCGGCTCCTGTCCCTCGCGGACGAGATCTGGGAGCACATCTCCCGGCGCCGCTACACGGAGGGCCCTGCCAGGGGCCTGTGGGACCAGCCCTCCAGGGTCTTCACCGACCTGAAGCAGGTCACCGAGCTACCGTCCTGGTACTTCACCGAACGAGCGGTGGAGTTCCTGGTCTCGGCGGCCAAGACCATCGAGACGCAGCCGATCCGCAGCCCGCTGCTCGCCGACATCGCCAACGAGATGCTCAGCGAGGCCGAGCATCTCTACGACCAGGAGCAGCTCATCTGGGTGGCCGGCTCCCGGCAGGCGCTCCAGCCGAAGCTGCGAAGCATCGAGGCCAACCTCGGGCGAGCGCGGGTGATCATCCGTTCGCGCCCGGGGAGCGCGATAGCCCTCGTCAGCGAATGCCTCCGCGATCTCGAACTGCTGGCCCTGGCCCGGGAGAACGCCACGGAGGGAAACTGACGTGCTGGTTTTCGCGATCAGCGACAAGGGCGGCACCGGCCGCTCGGTGACGAGCAGCAACATCGTCTACCGCCGGGCGCTTCATGGTGACGACGTCTGCTACCTCGACTTCGACTTCGGCTCCCCGACGGCCGGCGCCATCTTCAACGTGAGCGCGGCCGAGCGCGGCACCGACCGCGGCGGCATGCATTCCTACCTCCAGGAGAAGGTCCAGGAGCCGTACCGCATCGACATCTGGGCCGAGTCCGACCGTGGCGCGCTGCGCGGCAAGCCCCCTGGGGCCGGGCAGCTGGCGCTGTTCCCCGGCGATTCGAGCGGCGGCGAGTTCCGCAGCACGACGGCGATCGTCCAGCAGTGCGTGCGGCTCTTCCTCCGCCTGCAGGAGGAGTTCGACCTCTGCCTGGTCGACCTCAGCGCCGGACGGTCGTACGCCGCCGACATGGTGCTGGCCGCCACGGCGCACCCCGAGCTCGCGGCCGTTCCCTTCCGCTGGCTCGTCTACCACCGATGGACCCGCCAGCACATCATCGCGGCGTCCGGGCTGGTGTACGACAAGCGGGGCCTGCTGGACGTCGGCACCGTCCACGGGCACGACAAGAGGGCCCTCGCCGAGCAGATCCGCTTCGTCCGCACGGCCGTCGTCGAGCCGAGCGCGCCGGAGCTGTCGGCCCTGCGCTCCACCCAGCTCGCCTGGCTCGACGAGTGCAACCGCGACCTGCACGAGCTGGCGAGGCGCCACAGGGTCGGCCGCACGGCGATGCTCGGGAAGGTGCCGCTCGATCCGGTGCTGCAGTGGAGGGAGCAGCTCATCGTCGACGAGGACGTCTACGCGAGCCGCATCGCCAACGAGAACACCATCAAGGCGTTCGACGACCTGGCCACGAAGATCTTCGACGCGCACGCCTGGGAGGGCCTGTGAAAGCCGTCTTCACCGAGGACACCGCGCGGCGCCGAGTCGAGTCGACCCCCCTCTCCCACGTGTCCGTCGAGCTCGGCCACCTCTACATGGAGGACTTCGCGGTCGGCCCGCAGCGCATCCGCGACCAGTTCCGCCTGGTCGCGCCCTGGTTCGAGACCTTTCGCAAGACGGCCCACCCGAAGGCGCGGGTGAGCACGTGCTTTCTCATCGACGACTACTTCAGCCGTTTCAGCACCCCGGCCGAGGTCGTGCCCATGGTGATCGAGGCGGCCGAGGAGGCCGGGCTCGTGATCGACTACCTGGCCCGCGAGTCGGGCTGCGCCCACTCGGGCACGGCCGACGTGGCGCGCCTGGTCCTCGACCGGATCGTCGACGACCCGGCCCCCGGCACGAACGGGTCGCGGCCACCGCTGACCAAGAGCGGCTGGCTCTGCAACGGCCGGCGTGAGACCGACGGCGCGCAGTCCGAGGCCATGGGCGGCGAGCCCGGCTGGCGGCCTCCCGCGCAGAACGCCGCCCGACGGCACTCGATCTTCGTCGACGTGGAGCTGTGGGACGAGCCCCGCGGCACGCGGGTGTGGTCCTGCCCCTACCTCGCCGCGGTCTGGCAGCTGATGCGCCTCGGCCTGCTCAGGCACCACGGCAGGCCGGTGGTCACCCCGTCCCGCCTGGAAGAGGGGTTCCCCGCCGACTGGGACGCGCTTCCGCCCTTCGTGCAGCTCAACCCGAGCGCCCCGCCGTTCGCCGCCTACCGCACCGCGTCGGTCCTCTCCTCGCGGTTCCTGCCCGTCGAGCTGGCCGTACGGACGATCCTCGGCCAGGTGGCCGCCGACCCGGAGGTGCTCTCGCAGGTGGCAGGCCGCGCCCGCGGCGAGGGCCTGCGGCTTGAGGACGAAGTCGTCGACCGCGTCTCCTACGTCTTCCTGTAGGGACCGGCCGCCTGCGAGGGACTGGCCTGGAGGCCACATGTTGATAGTGGGGGAAGTGCACACCGGGCTTCTGCGCAATCTGGGAGAGCTCTCCGAGGCCCAGTGCCGGGAAGCTCTCTGCCTCGTCTCGGGCGAGCAGGTTCGCACCTCGCTGCGTCCCTTGCCCCACGCGATCTCACCGGAGATCCTCTCGGGGGTCGACTGCCGCCTGCCGAGCCTGTCGGGCGCGCGGATCAGGGCCACGGGCACCGTGACCCATCGCGCCGCCATCACCGGAGGACGCATCCTGCAGGGATCGTCCTACGCCTTCATCGTGCCGTCGGAAACCGACCACCGGATGGCCTGGTCGCACTACCTGGCACGGCCGGGACAAGTCGAGGTGCAGGGAAGAGCACGCTGGCGCGACATGGCCGACGGCTTCATGGCCTCGGAGCTCCCGCTGGACATCCTTGATTTCGGGGCGATAAGCGGACGGCTGATGAACCGCGTCCAGGACTCCCCGCAACTCGACAGGAAGACGCCGTTCAAGACGACGCGCACCCGGCTGCGATGGGTGCTGGAGCGGGGCGAGGCCGGCGAGGAGGGCCGGCCGCCCATAAGGCTCACCCTCTGGAACGGCATGCTCCGCACGCTGCGCCTCACCGGGGAGCCGGATGCGCGGATCGTCGCGTTCTGCGAGGACCTGGCCCTTCACGACTGGCTCCTGACGACGCTGCAGTCGCTCATCGAACGGGCGCTGATCGGAACCGCGACGCCCACGCGGATCGCCACGAAGCTGTCACCCGCGATCGACCATCTGCTGCACCTGTGGATGCCGGGAGCGCGGGTGGACGACTCCTTCAGGCCCTTCTGGGAGGAGCTCGAAAGGCACCCGGGTTTCTCCCGGCAATGGAAATCGTCTGTAGCAAGAATCCGCGACCAGATCGCGGTCAACACCTTATCTCTTCTAAGCGTGATGGCAGAGAGCAGGCGAGAAGCAGATGGAGACCCCATCTCGAGCCGAGGTACTCCCCCAGGCGGTGCGTAAGATCCTCGTGACCCTCCTGATCGGCGGGTTGTCTTTCGTGCTGACCAACGTGCTCGTGGACGAGGCCGACGTCCTCTCCAGCGTCACCCTCTCCGTCTTCGTCGGCGGAGCGGTGTTCGTGGTGCAGTTCCTCGTGGACGTCGACAGGCGCCTGGACACCGTCCTGCGGGACCAGCGCGTGCACCACAGCGCGCTGCACCTGTTGCTGGACAGCGGCTTCAACCGGATCAACGAGGCGACAGAGCTGTTCGGGCTGGCCGAGACCTCTGCCCTGCAGACCGATGTGATCACCCAGTTCGTGCGCAACGCCACCGCGCTGAGCACCGACATGCCGAAGCTGATCCAGGATCTGGCGCAGTCGGAGATCGCGCGGATGACCCACTTCCTGCGCGAGCTCAGCGAGGGCATCGTCACCCAGGAGGGCGAGGACCGCGACTGGCTGCTCGGCCTGTCCAAGCACGCGAGCAAATCGATAGACGCGATCAGCATCCCCATGGTCGACGCCGGGGCCTGGGACATCGAGGGCGGATTCTGGACGACCGACCTCGGGATGCGATACCTGGAGAACCAGCGCGACCGCGCCGACAAGGGCGTCAGGGTACGGCGCATCTTCGTCCTGGATCGTTCCGACCGCCCCGACGAGGAACTGTTCAGGCGCGTCTACACCTGGCAGTCGGAGGTGAACATCGAGGTGCGGGTGCTCGACCCGTCGACGATTCCGACCACCCTGCGCAGCTGGCTGTCGGACTTCATCGTGTTCGACGGGGTGGTCAGTTACGAGACGACCCTCGGGCCGAGTGTCGGCGAGGGCATCTACATGATCAAGAACACGCAGCTCGTCCTCGACCCCGTGCAGGTCAGAACCCTGTCAGAGCGGTTCACCCATCTGTGGGCGCTGGCGCGACCGCTGGACTGAACCTCGCCGGGTCGCACAGTCCGAGCAGGGCGCGCGTCGCCGCGCCGGCGGTACGGCCGCGGTCGAGCAGCGCGCCGACCAGCTCGGCGGTGACGGGCGCGAGCGTGATTCCGAGCCCGACGTGCCCGGTGGCGAGGACCACCCGGCCGTGGGGCTCCACGTGGCCGATGAGCGGGATGCCGTCCAGGGTGCCCGGCCGCACACCCGCCCAGTGCCGGACGTGCTTCCAGGTGGCGGCCTCCGGGGCGAGGACGGCCAGCCCGCGGCGCATGACCGCGAGGTTCTCCGCCGTGGGCACCGTGTCCGATCGGCCGCGCTCGTAGGTGACCCCGACCGCGAGCCGCCCGTCGGCCCTCGGGACGACATAGATGTCGCGACCCTCGACGCAGGCGTAGACGTGATGGCGCAGGGGGTAGCCGCGCGAGCCGGGGGCCAGCACCTCCATCGCCTCCCCCTTGATCGGGAGCAGCAGGCTCGCGTGGCCGGGAACCAGCGAGCCGCTGAGATGGCCACCGGCCACGACGAGGTGGCCGGACTCGATGCGGCCGCCGTTGTCGAGGGTCACGGCCACGCCGCCCGCGTGGACCTCCACGCGCTCGACCCACGAGCCCGGTTCGATGCGGATCGACGGGTCCTGCCAGAGAGCGGCCGAGAGGGAGGACATCAGGCGGGTCGGCTCAAGGGCGAGCTCGGTCGGGAGGTGGAATCCTCCGCGGACCTCCTCGCTGATGAGCGGCTCGACCCGCAGCACCTCGTGCCTCGACAGCGGCTCGACCTTCGCCTCGATGGCGCGCCAGCGGGGCAGCACTTCTTCCTGGAGCCGGGTCATCTCCTCGTCGTCCAGCGCGATTTGGAGAGCCCCGGTGGAAAGCAATGGAACCTGTATTCCAGACAGGCCGATAATGGTTTCCAGCCACGCCGGATACAGATCCCGGCTCCGTTTCACGAGCTCGCGCAATGGACCAAGGCACATTTCATCGGTCTCGGTGATGATGCCGCCCATCGCCGCCGAGGACGCCCCGGTGCCGAGCCTGGTGCCTCCGTCGACCACCACAACTCTGCGGCCTTCGGCGCTGAGCCGATGGGCGATGGCGCAACCAACGATTCCCCCACCGGCGATGGTCACGTCACAGGTTGCACGCACGCGCGACTCCTCGCCACCCCGTAGTGCCCGTGCCCTCTTTTCGCGCGATACGCAGACCCATTCCTTTCTTACCGCGGCATTTGCGTCAAGAAGACGATATCGCGGCGGGACAACGCCGAGGAGAGCCGAGCGAGATCGGGGCTCAATCTGCCCCGTACATGCGTGAGGGCCCGGGATCCATTGGATCCCGGGCCCTCATTGGTAGCGGGGGTAGGATTTGAACCTACGACCTCTGGGTTATGAGCCCAGCGAGCTACCGAGCTGCTCCACCCCGCGTCGGCTTGCATTTAAAGACTATCGGCCCTTTGGGGCACTGGCAAATCGTTCCGGGGCCGGTGCGGCCGTCGCCGGCCGGGCCGGCCCCGGAACGTGCCTACGAGCTGGGCGTCGGCGATGGAGTGGGACTCGCCGTGGGCGTCGCGGTGGCCGCCTCGGCCGACGGCGCCGGGGTGGGCGTCGCCGAAGGCGAGGCCGACGGGCCGGGCTTCTGCTTGCCCAGCGCCGACTCCAGGTCCTTCAGCGCCTGGGCGAGCCGCTTCTGCGCCTCGCCGTACCCCGCGAAGTCACCGGCCTTGATCGCCTTCTGCCCCTCGTCGTACGCCTTCTGGGCGCTGTCGAAGGCCTTGGCGAGATCGGGCGTCACGGTCGAGGTGTTCGGCTCGGTCGGCGTCGTCGGAGTGGACGGTAGTTGCTGGCCCTGGCCGAACACCTGGTTGAGCGCGTCCGCGAGCGTGGTGCCGATGCCCACGTCGGACCCGAACATCACGAGCACCCGCGCCAGGGTGGGATAGCGCGCGGAGTTCTGCACCTTGGGCTGGACGTAGACCGGCTCGACGTACAGCAGGCCGCCGCCGAACGGCAGGGTCAGCAGGTTGCCGTTCAAGGTCTCCGTCGTACCGCCGATCCGCAGGTCGTTCAGGACGCTGGCGGCCTTCGTGTCGAAGGTGTTCTGCGCCTGTTTGGGCCCTGGAATCGTCGTGTCGCTCGGTAGCTGCAGGATCTTGATCTTCGTGGCGGAGTCACCGGTGGCGTCCACCGCCATGAAGGCCGCCAGGTTGTCCCGGTTGTTCGGCACCATGGTCGTGGTGAGCGAGAAGCGCGGCTCGGTCTCGTTGGGCATCCTGAGCGTCACGTAGTACGGAGGCTGCTTGGTCTTCGAGCTCGCCGGGTCCTCGGGCACCTTCCAGAAGTCCTGGCCGCCGTAGAACGCGTTCGCGTCGGTGACGTGGTAGTTGCCGAGGATGTCACGCTGCACCTTGAACATGTCCTCGGGGTAGCGCAGGTGCTCCATGAGCTCGGTCGAGATCTTGGACTTCGGCTGGATGACGCCGCCGAAGGCCTTCTCCCAGGTCTGGAGCAGCGGGTCCTTCTCGTCCCAGGCGTACAGCGAGACGGTGCCGTCGTAGGCGTCCACCGTCGCCTTGACCGAGTTGCGGATGTAGTTGATGTGGTCGCGCGGCTGTGGGGCGGTCAGGAGCCTCTCGGTCGAGGTGTCCCTGGTCATGTCCCCGAAGCTGCGGCGCTCGGAGTAGGGGTAGTCCTCGGACATCGTGTAGCCGTCGACGATCCACAGGATGCGCCCGTTCACGATCGCGGGGTACGGGTCGCCGTCGAGCGTCAGGAACGGGGCGACCTGCTGGATGCGGTCGCGCGGGGCGCGGTTGTACAGGATGCGCGACTTGCTGTTGATGTCGGACGACAGCAGCAGGTTGGTCTCGCCGTACTTGCTCGCGTACAGCAGGCGGGTGAGGAAGTTCCCGATGGGAACGCCGCCCTTGCCGGTGTAGGTGAAGTTCTCCTGGCCACTGCCCTGCCCGTTGTTGCTCTGCTCGGGGAAGTCGAGCTCGATGGGCTTGGCGCCGCCGCCGACGATGGAGTACTCGGGGGAGTTCTCACCGAAGTAGATGCGCGGCTCGAAGTCGCCCAGCCCCTTGGTGGGCGGGATGTCCTTCACGATGAAGTCGGGCTTGCCCTGGGAGTCGGTCTTGCTTCCGGGGCCGGCGACGAATCCGAAGCCGTGGGTGTAGACCAGGTGGTCGTTGATCCAGTTGCTGTCCGGAGCCTTACCGACTTCACGGACCGCCACCACCGTGTCGCGCGACACCCCGTCGATCTTGTAGCGGTCGACGTCGAGCTGGTCGGGGAACTGGTAGTAACCCTTGATCTGCTGGAGCTGCTCGAAGGTCGGGGACAGCACGCTCGGGTCGAGCAGGCGCACCCCAGGAATCGTCGAGACCTCGCTCTGGAGCTCCTGCTGAGTGCCCTGCGTCTTGGCGCTGTACGGGGTGACCTCGGTGGACGAGACCCCGTAGGCGTCTCTGGTCGCCGTGATGTTGCGCTTGATGTAGTCCTGCTCTTTGCTCTGCTGGTTCGGCTTGACCTGGAACTGCTCGACCAGCGCCGGGTAGACGGTGCCGACCAGCACGGCCGAGAGCACGAGGAGCCCGAAGCCGACGCCGGGGAGCATGCCACCGGACCGCACGATGCCGGCGAAGAACAGCGCCGCGCAGATCAGCGCGATGATCGCCAGGATGCTCTTGGCGGGCAGCACGGCGTGGACGTCGGTGTAGGAGGCGCCGAAGACCTTGCCCCGGTCGGAGAAGACCAGGCCGTACCGGTCGGTGAAGTAGGCCACGGCCTTGAGCAGCACGAACAGGCCCACCAGCACCGACAGGTGGACCCGGGCGGCACGCGTGGCGTGCAGGCCCGGCGACTGCAGCCGGAAGCCCCCGTACAGGTAGTGGACGATCGCCGCGGCGACGATCGAGATGATCACCGCGGTGAACAGGAAGTTCAGCAGCATCCGGATGAACGGGAAGGTGAACATGAAGAACGAGATGTCCATGCCGAACATCGGATCGGGCTTGCCGAAGGAGGTGCCGTTGACGAAGAGCAGCCAGGTCTTCCACTGCCCCGCGGTGGAGGAGCCGGTGAACAGGCCCAGCACCGCCAGCCCGATCAGGAAGACCATCTTTCGGTGCGGGTCGATCGCCGCGCGGTAGCGGTCGGCGCCCTGCGAGGCGCCGCCGAACATGCCGATCCCGAACAGGGGACGGGCGCGGTAGGCGATGATCATGTTGCCGCCGACGACGCCGCCCATCAGCAGCGCGCCGAAGACGAACAGCAGCAGCTGGGTGACGAGCATGGTCGAGAAGACCGAGGTGTAGCCGACCGAGTCGAACCACAGCCAGTCGGTGAAGATGCCGGCGAAGACGAAGAACAAGATGACGATCGCGACCAAAGTGATCGCGACGGGAACGAGAAGCCGCGGCCGGCGGGGCAAACGCATCGCCCGACCCGCGCCGGGGTTCCGGAAGGTCAAGGCCCACCCCTAAATTTCACGAGTAACGGTCCGTGTCTGGCAACCTACACCGGTAGTGAAGCGGTCACCTTCCGAGCCCCGGGCACGGTAGGGCCACAACTTGCGGCCTCCCCGCGCGCGGCCGGCCCACGCACTGCGTGATCGCGGACACGGCTCGGAGCACGAGCGACGCCACCGGATGGGACGCGCACGTACAGGTGACCCAACGCCTCGGGCGCGCGCCGGGTTCCCCACCGGCGGCCCGGGCACGCTGGACGGGCCGCGAGAACCCGAAGGCTCACGCGGGACTAGCACGCTGGACAGGCCGCGCGAACCCGAAGGCGCGCGCGGACCGGAGTGGCCGGGTGAGGTCACCTGGCCGGACAACTCGCCACTTGCCCGGATCCCGTGCGGAGCGAGTCGATCGCCTGGACGGCCTCGTGCATCGTGCTCACCTTCACGAGGCGAAGCCCCTTGGGCACGGCCTGCACGGCGTCGTCGCAGTTGTCGGCGGGGGTCAGGAAGACCGTGGCCCCGGCGTCGCGCGCGCCGACCATCTTCTGCTGGATGCCGCCGATCGGCCCGACCTTGCCGTCGGGAGTGATCGTGCCGGTGCCGGCGATCGACTTGCCGCCCGTGAGCGCCCCGGGTGTGAGCTTGTCGTAGATGCCCAGGGAGAACATCAGGCCGGCGCTCGGGCCGCCGACGTCCCCCACGTTGACGTTCACGGTGAACGGGAACTTGAACTGGGTGCCCATGATCATGCCGACGATGGACCCGTTGGCGCCGGCCACCGTGCCCACCTGGAGGGTCATGGGCTTGCCGTCGCGCACGACGCTGAACTCGACCGGGTCGCCGGGCTTGTGCTTGCGCACGCCCGCCGCGACCTCGTCGACGGTGCGGACCGGCGCGCCGTCCACGGCGGTGATCTCGTCGTTGCGCAGCAGCTTGCCGTCGGCGGGCTTGCCCTTCTGCGTGGACGCCACGGCCACGATGACCTTGATGGGGATCTTCAGCTCGTTCAGCGCCGCGGCGGTCGCGTCCTGCTGGGAGCTGCTCATCTCCTGGGTGTTCTGCTCCTCGACCTCCTTCACCGACACGGCCTTCGGGAAGATCGTCTCCTCGGGCACGACGGCGACGGTGGGGTCCATCCAGCCGCGTAGCGCGGTGAGCAGGTCTATGCGGGCCTCGGGGCCGCCCTGGTAGGCCACGGTGACCAGGCTGAGCTTGCCCGAGGTGGGATAGGTCTGGTGCCCCGAGATGCTGATGACCGGCTTGCCCTTGACATCGCCCAGGGTGTTCTCCGTCGGACCGGGGCTCAGGGCGACGTACGGCACGGGCAGCAGCGCGCCGGCGCCGCCGAGCACGAGCGTGAGCACGCCCGCAACCATCAACGTCAGACGTCGTCGGGACATGGGGGCAACTCTATGCGCTCGCCGGGACCACGGTTACGCGGACACACACAGGGTGGACATCCAGGTCAATCACAGCCCTCCGGTCGGTGAACTCCCTGGTCAGCCGCAGGAGCCGACCCATTCGGCGGTGCCGTCCGCGAAGACCTGGTGCTTCCAGATGGGCACTTCCCGCTTGAGGTCGTCGATCAGGCGCCGCGACGCCTCGAACGCCTCGCCCCGATGCGCGGCGGCCACGGCCACGATCACCGCGGTGTCGCCCAGCTCAAGGTCGCCGACGCGATGCACGGCCGCGAGCGCGGTGAGCGGAAAGTCCGCGGCGACCTTCTCCGCGACCCTTCGCAGCTCGTCCTCGGCGTTCGGGTGCGCGGAGTACGACAGCAGGGTGACGGGCTTGCCGTGGTCTTGACTTCGCACGGTGCCGACGAAGATCGTCGTACCGCCCGCGGCGTGGTCGCCGACGGCCCCGAGGACCTCGTCCACGGAAAGCGGGGTGTCGCGAATGCCCAGCAATCGGATGACGTCCACGCCCCGAGAATACTCCGCGTGCCGGGCGTGGCCAGAGATCCCCATGCCCCGAGGGGTACCCGGATGCGGGCCCGGACGCGCCCGGAGCCCGCACATCCGCAGGTCCGGCGACGAGCGACCGGGCACACCCCTGAACTCCTCCTAGATCGGCCCAGACCCCTCTAGATGCGCCGCTTGCGGCGTGCCCTGCGGACGATGGCGGCGGTGCCGATGACGGCGACGGTGGCGCCCGCGGCGGTGAGCGTGGCGTCCTTTCCGGACAGGCGGCGGCCGACGACCGCGTGCTTGCCCTCGCGAAGATCGAGAAGCTGCTGGAGCGCGGCCTCGTTCGTCCATGCGGGCTTCCACCCGGCGGCGCGCAGGGACGCGCAGTCGACCACCCAGGGGTAGACGACGTAGTGCAGGTCGGTGGCGGGGGCCGGCGTGATGCCGAGGCGGTGCAGGCGCTGGGCGGTGCCGAAGGTCAGCCCGGCGGGCAGCTCGAAACGCCGCAGGCCGGACAGCTCCTCGACCTGCTCCATTTCCAGCCACCCGTCACTGCCGACGGTGACGACCCCGGAGACCAGGCCGAGCGCCGCCAGCTCCAGGGCGGAGACCAGGTCGTCGACGTGGCAGAACTGCCAGTGCGGCGCCGAGCCCTTGACCGTGAGCAGGCGCGGAGCTTCGAAGTGGCGCGTGACCACGGTGTCCATGCCCGGCCCCACCACGGCGGCCGGCCGCAGCACGGTCACCTCCAGGCCGGGATGGCTGCGAAGGCAGCGGCGTACCAGGGCCTCGATCTCCAGGTGGTCGCCGACGACGCCGGAGTCGGGCTCGGCGGCCACCGGGGCGTCCTCGGGGAGCGGGACCGGGTTGTCCGGCACCGCCCCGTAGACCATGGCGCTCGTGACCAGGACCACCCGTCGCACCCGCGCGGCGGCCGAGGCCGTGAGCACGGTCTGGGCGGCCCTGAGGTTGTAGGCGCGGCGCTCGGACGGGTCTGCGTCCAGCCGGTAGTCGGACGCTAGATGGACCAGGACGTCGACATCGGAGATCCGGTTCGCCAAGAGCGGATCTCGGACGTCAAGGACTCGCCAGGTGACGTCAGGGACGTCGCCCCGCTGGTCGTCAATCGCCACCACACGGCGGAAATCCGCAGACGAGGCGACCCGGGAGAGGAACTCCCTCCCCAGCCCTGTGGCCGCGCCGGTGACGGCGACGACCGGTGGCCGGAGGCGTTTCGAGGTAGGCACGAGGTCCTCACTTTGCACTGATCCGCCCTACGACGGATAACGTGGCGGATGTGGACTCCTCCATCCTGCACGAGGTAGAGCGGTGACTGACCTGCCAGGTCGCGAAAACGACCCCAACGAGAATCCGTTCGCGATGTTCGGCGACCCGGAGCAGATGGCCGCGGCCATGCGCCAGTTCGCCGACATGCTCTCGGCCCCGGCGGGCTCTGGGCCCGTCAATTGGGATATGGCCAAGAACATCGCGCGCCACGCCGTGGTCGCCGAAGGCGATCCGAGCGTCATGGAAGGCGAGCGCCGCCAGATCGTCGAAGCGCTACGCCTCGCCGACCTCTGGCTGAATGAGGTCACCGAGCTGCCGAGCGGCCTCACCAACCCGGAGGCGTGGAGCCGTTCGGAGTGGATCGAGAAGACCGTCCCGGTTTGGAAGCGGCTCTGCGACCCGATCGCCGAGCGCATGGTCGAGACCATGGGCGGCGCCCTCGGCGGCGCCGGTCTCGGCGGCGAGGCCCAGGCGATGGCCGCGCAGCTCGGGCCGCTGATGGGCATGATGCGCCAGATGGGCGGCATGATGGTCGGCACCCAGATCGGCCAGGCCCTCGGCACGCTCGCCCCCGAGGTGATCGGCTCCTCCGACATCGGGCTGCCGCTCTCGGAGACCGCTGCGCTGCTGCCCGGCGGCATCGCCGCGTTCAGCCACGGCCTTGAGATCCCCGCCGAGGAGATCCGCCTGTACCTGGCGCTCAGGGAGGCCGCGCACCACCGCCTCTTCCAGCACGTGCCGTGGCTGCGCACCCAGCTCTTCGGCGCCGTCGAGGAGTACGCCAAGGGCATCACCGTGGACACCTCCGCGCTGGAGGAGCAGATCCGCGGGCTCGACATCAGCAACCCCGAGCAGATCCAGGAGGCCCTGAGCGGCGGGGCGCTGCTCAAGCCCGAGGAGACCGACCGCCAGAAGGCCGCGCTCGCGCGGCTGGAGACCATCCTCGCCCTGGTCGAGGGCTGGGTCGGCACGGTGGTCGACTCCGCCGCCGAGGGCAAGCTGCCCTCCGCCGCCGCGCTGTCCGAGACGGTACGGCGGCGCCGCGCCACCGGAGGGCCGGCGGAGCGCACCTTCGCCACGCTCGTGGGGCTGGAGCTCCGTCCGCGTCGCCTGCGGGAGGCCGCCGCGCTCTGGCAGGCCCTCGCCGCCGACCGCGGCGTCGACGGGCGCGACGCGGTGTGGTCCCACCCCGACCTCATGCCGACCGCCGGCGACCTCGACGATCCCCAGGCCTTCGTCCGGGGCGAGGCGAGGTTCGACCTCTCGTCGTTCGAGGACCAGGGCGGGCGGGAGCCCGGCAAGCCCGGCGACACCCCGGAGGAGCCGGGCTCGAAGGAGCCCGGCGGCGAATGACGCTGCGCGACGACGCCCGAGCCGCGCTGAGCCTGTGGACCGCGCCCACCCCCGCCGAGGAGTTGCTCCGCAAGGAGTTCGTGGAGCACCTGCACGCGTTCGACGACGCCATGTGGCGCTCGTGCGCGGCGGGGCACCTCACGGCCACCACGGCGGTGCTGTCGCACGACGGTGACAAGGTGCTGCTCACCCTGCACGCGAAGGCCCAGATGTGGCTGCCCATGGGCGGGCACTGCGAGTTCTCCGACGAGTCGCTCGAAGCCGCCGCGCTACGCGAGGCCACCGAGGAGTCCGGCATCCCCGGGCTCAGACTGCTGCCGGGGCCGCTCGCGCTCGACCGCCACCGGGTGTGGTGCCACCCGCCGCACAGCTGGCACCTCGACGTCGAGTACGGCGCGGTGGCGCCGCCGGGGGCCGAGTTCGTGATCAGTGACGAGTCGCTCGATCTGCGGTGGGTGCCGGTGGACGACATCCCCGAGCCGACGGACGAGGCGACCCGCAGGCTCGCCCGGCGGGCGAGGGCGCTCGTGCTGTCCTGACACGCCCGGCCTGTGGCTCCGGCTTCTTCACGCCGTTCCTACATTCGCTCGATAGGGTCGTGGTCGGAACACCGACCCGAATCCTGAGATGGGTGAACGCCACGGCCGAGACACAGGTGGGCGGCGTGATAGTGACCCCTTCCCGCCCGCGACGGCGACTGCGCGTGCCGGGCACACTGGCCTGGCTCGCGGTGACGCCGTTCGCCGTCTGGGCGGTCACCCGGGTGGGCGGCCTGGAGCGCGGGTCCTTCTCCGAGCAGATCATGACGGCCACGCCGTACGCCGCGGCGGGGTCGCTGCTGCCGGTGCTGCTGTCGGTCCTGTCCAAGAAGAAGGCCGTGACCGCCGTCGCGGTCGCCACGTCCGTGGCGCTGGGGTGCAGCGTGCTCCCCCGTGCCATCGGGGACGCCCAGGTCACGTCCGGGCGGCCCTTCACGGTGCTCACCGCGAACCTCTTCTTCGGCCACGGTGACGCGGGCACCCTCGTCGACCTGGTCCGCCGGCACCGCCCCGACATCCTCAACACCCAGGAGCTCACTCCGGGGGCGGTGGCCGATCTCGACGCGGCGGGGCTGAAGGAGCTGATGCCCTACCGCTACCTGCAGGACGAGTGGAGCGCGGCGGGCAGCGGCATCTACTCCAGCCATCCGATCACCCGGCTCGACGGGCTGTTCCAGGTGATCGGCCACAACATGCCCGCGGTGCGGCTGAGCCTGCCCGGCGGGCCCGAGGTCGAGGTCGTCGACGTGCACACGCTTCCCCCGCTGGGCCGTCAGGTCGCCCAGTGGACCGCGGGGTTGCGGGCGCTGCCGCCGGGGCCCTCGTCTGGACCGTTCCGCATCCTGGCCGGCGACTTCAACGCGAGCCTCGACCACGCCGAGCTGCGGCGCCTGATCGCGCGGGGTTACCACGACGCGGGCGACACGACCGGCAACGGCCTGACCCCCACCTGGCCCGCCAACAAGCGGGTGCCCCCGATGATCACGATCGACCACGTGCTCGCCGACCATCGCGTGTCCGTGCTGGGCTACCACGTGTACGACGTTCCCGGCACCGACCACCGGGCCGTGCTGACCCGGCTGTCGCTGCCGGCCGGGGGCGGCGGGGTCTAGGCGCTGAGGAGCGCCCGGGTGTTCTCCCAGCCTTCGAGGCCGGGGTCCAGCCGGGCGATGTCGCCGGGTCCGCGCAGCCGATGCCAGCCGGGGCCGGTGGCGACCATGCGGCTCCCGGGCGCCTGGCCGCGCAGCCGCACGACCACGTCGGGGTCGTCGAAGCCGGCCGAGGCCCACTCGGGGAACGGCAGCCTGGCGGCCATCGCCACCGCGCCGCCTTCGGCGGCCGGGCAGACGGCGATGGGCGCGCGGCCCAGCTCGCGGAAGAGCTTGCCGATCAGCAGCGGGGGCAGGTCGGGCGCGTCGCCGCTGATCACGACCGCCTCCTCGCCGTACGGCTGGAGGGCCGCGAAGGCCTCGGCGGGGCCGGCGGAACCGGAGAGCGCGATCACCCGCGTGCCCGGCCAGGCGAGGTCGTCCAGCCCGTCGACGCCGGCGGCGAGAATCACGGGCTCCACCAGGTCGAGCCCGGCCACGATCTCGTAGGTGTCCTCCGCCAAGGCGAGCAGGAACTCGGCGGGATCGACCCCGGGCGGCGCCCCCTTGCCCATCTCGGGCGTGACCAGGACGGCCGCGAGCCTCAACACTCCTCCACTGAGCCGTTGGCCGCCATGGAGAACCCTTCCAGGAAGCCACGCGCGCGCTCGGCCTTGGGGTAGCGCTCCACCAGCGCCCAGAATCGGGGACCATGGCTCGGCACCAGCAGGTGCACCAGCTCATGCATGATCACATAGTCGACCACCCAGGCGGGCATGCCACGCAGACGCGTCGAGAGGCGGATGCTCCCGTGGTCAGGGGTGCACGACCCCCAGCGGTGCCGCTGGTTGTCCACCCATCGCACGCTGGTGGGCCACGCCTGGTCATCGAGGTAGCGGGTGGCCAGCTCTCGGGCCCGGCCGAGCAGATCGTCGTCGCTGGGCCGCCTGCGCTGCTCCTTGGCCGCGAGCCGGTCGAGCATGCGGCGCACCCATTGTTCCTCATCCACTCTGCTCAAACCGGCAGGCAGGAGCACGATGGTCTTGTCGCCATCGCGGTATGCGGATACGGTCCGCCGTCGGCGTGCACTCCGGCGGACCTCGACTGTCTCGGGGGGCACATATGCACGGTAGCCGAGACTTCTGGGATTCCACAGGGGGTGAATCACGTTTTCGCTGGTCAATCCGCGTTCGCGTAATGTTCAACAATCACATCGCTCACAACTGCCCCACGAGTTGGTGAGCAAGGGGCGGGCGAGACGTGACCGGTCCGCCGTTGTTCGCGCAGGGCGCATCGCTCCCCCGTCGCCCCCGGAGTTATCCACAGGTGGGCACAACCGGCCTCGGCCCGTGGTGGAGATGTGCCAGGCTGCGCGACCGTGACCACGCCAACGCCTCCCACGCCCCGCCCCTCCCGGCAGCCCGTCCGGCCCAGGCTGAAGCCCGCGCTGCGCCGGGTCGACCGCGACGACCGCACCCTGCAGCTCGGCGTCCATCCCCTCCGTGCCGTCGTGCTGACCGAGCTCGAACCCCGCATGCGCAGGTTCGTCGAGAGCCTCGACGGCACGCGCACGCTCGACGAGCTGATCGCCCGAGGCGAGCTCGACGAGGGCACCGTCCACCAGGTCATGCGCATGCTGACCGAGCGCGGGCTGCTCGACGACGCGTCGGTGCGGCCGGAGCCGCTGCGCGGGCTGTCCGCCGCCGAGCGCGACCGGCTCGCGCCCGACCTCGCCGCCCTGTCCCTGTCCGCCGCCGACGCGGGCGACGGCGGGCTCGCGGCGCTGGAGCGTCGCCGCGCCGCCTACGTCCGGGTGTACGGCGCGGGCCGGGTCGGCGCCCAGATCGTCGCCCTCCTCGCCGCCGCGGGTGTCGGCCACCTGTGCGTGATCGATCCGGGTACGGCCCGCCACGAGGACGTCGTGCCGGGCGGGCTCTCCTTCGCGGAGATCGGGCGCGGCAGGCAGGAGGGCGCGGTGGCGGTGGCCCGCCGGGTGGCACCGGGCGTCAACGCCTGGACGGGGCGCACGGCCTCGCAGCTCACCGACGGTGCCCGCCGTCCCGACCTGGTGGTCCTGGCTCCCGTGGGCCCGCTCGACGGTGTGGTGACCGGCGAGCTCGTGGCCCTCGGCATCCCTCACCTGCTCGTGACGGCGGGCGAGGGGGTCGGCTCGGTGGGCCCGCTGGTGCTCCCGGGGCGCACCTCCTGCCTGCGGTGCCTGGAGCTGACGCGGCGCGACCGCGACCCGTCGTGGCCGGTCGTCGGCGCCCGGCTCGGCGGCTTCCCCGCGGGCGAGATCGCCTGCGACACGGTGCTGTCAACGCTGGTCGCGGCGCAGGCGGCCGGCCACGCGCTGGGTTCTGTCGACGGCCTGGAGCCCGTTGTGACCAACAGCACAGTTGACGTAATGCCTGATTGGCGCTGGAAAAAACGCTCGTGGAGCACTCATCCGCAATGTCGTTGTAGTCGAAACCAGTTTGGTCCGCTAACAATGGTCGCGTGAGTGACTTCCCCCAACATGCCGTGACGCGTTCCGCCAAGCTGGCGACGCTCCCCCTGGGGTTCGCCGGCCGCACCGCTCTCGGGCTCGGCAAACGGATCGGTGGGAAGTCCGCCGAGATCGTCGCCCAGGAGATCCAGCAGCGCACCTCCGAGCAGATCTTCCGGGTCCTCGGCGAGCTCAAGGGCGGGGCGATGAAGCTCGGTCAGGCGCTGTCGATCTTCGAGGCGGCACTCCCGTCCGAGATCGCCGGTCCCTACCGCGCGACGCTCACCAAGCTGCAGGACGCGGCGCCGCCGCTGCCGGCGTCCACGGTGCACGCGGTCCTCACCGAGCAGCTCGGCGACGACTGGCGGGAGAACTTCCTGGAGTTCGACGACGCCCCCACCGCCGCCGCCTCGATCGGCCAGGTGCACAAGGCCGTCTGGCACGACGGCAGGGAGGTCGCCGTCAAGATCCAGTACCCCGGCGCGGGCAAGGCGCTTCTGGCCGACTTCAACCAGCTCGCGAGGCTCGGGAAGCTCTTCGGGGTGCTGCTGCCGGGGCTCGACATCAAGGCCGTGGTCGGCGAGCTGAGAGAGCGGGTCTCGGAGGAACTCGACTACCTCAGGGAGGCGGAGGCCCAGCACGGCTTCGCCACGGCGTTCCACGACGACCCCGACTTCCGCGTGCCGGACGTCATCGCCGCCAACGAGCAGATCCTGGTCACCGAGTGGATGGACGGCACGCCGCTCTCCAAGATCATCACTGACGGCACCAAGGAGCAGCGCGACCGCGCCGGGCTGCTGTTCGTGCGCTTCCTGTTCAGCTCACCCGCCCGCGCCGGCATGCTGCACGCCGACCCTCACCCCGGCAACTTCCGCGTCCTGCCCGACGGCCGCCTGGGAGTGCTCGACTTCGGCGCGGTGAACCGCATGCCCGACGGCTACCCCGAGGTCTTCGGCACGCTGACCCGCATCTTCAACAAGGGCGACATGAGCACCGTCGTCCAGGGCCTTCGCGACGAGGGGTTCATCCGCCCCCACATCGAGGTCGACACCGAGGCGCTGCGCGCCTTCCTCGCCCCGTACGTCGAGCCCACCCAGGTGGAGGAGTTCACCTTCAGCCGCGAGTGGCTCCAGCGGCAGGTCGCGACCGTGACCGATCTGCGCCCGACCAACGTCGTGCGCCAGCTCAACCTGCCGCCCTCGTACGTGCTGATCAACCGGGTGCACGCCGCGGGCGTCGGCGTGCTGTGCCAGCTCGGCGCCACGGCGCGCTTCCGTGCCGAGGTCGTCCGATGGGTCCCCGGCTTCGCCGACGACGACCCAGAAGGCAGGACCACCGCGCTCGCCGCCTCCTGAGCGGTCATTGGGTTAGTCGCCCGATCCGACCGGTGGGATCGAATGCGCAAAGGGCGGATCCGATTTTCGGATCCGCCCCTTGAATTGTCACTCGGACGCGATGGTCATGGCCTTTCCACGAGCATGCGGCGCCATGATCACAGTCGGGTCCTCGTCGCGTCAGACCATGCGCGCGAGCGCCTGCCGCAAGCGTATGGAAGCGCGTTCTGCCTGCTTGCGGGCCTTCTGCACGCGGACGATGCGGTTGACGAGCCGTTGCTCCTCAGCCTCGCGGTGAAGGGTTTGTATTCGGTCGTGAACCAGTTCTTTGTGCATATAAGGCATCTCGTTGGTCCAAGAAGGAATGGTGGCCATTGGAGTGGTCCTTTCGAAGGTCTCTGACTTGCTGAAGGGTTGAGAGGTGTTTCAGGCTGCGACCGGGGTCTTGCGAGGACGCCCACGCGGCCGCTTCTTCGGTACGACGGTTCCCCTGAGAACGAGCTCCCCGCCCCAGACGCCCCACGGCTCCTCGCGCTCCAGCGCGCGGGCCAGGCAGGCCTTCTGGATCGGGCACCCACCACAGAGTGCCTTGGCGAACTCGACGTCGTCGGGGGACTCGGCGAACCACAGGTCGGGGTCGGTACGACACGGGATATCGGCTTCGTCGACCAGGTCCATGGTCGTCCAAACCGCCATCTGCGTCACCTTTCTGTCTGCTGCTTGATCTGGTCTCTTACCTCTTGAGGTGGTCGGATCTGGCGGCCGAACAACAAGAAGGCCGCGGATCCTGGTACGGATCCGCGGCCTGGAGGCTCTATCAACCGGTCAGGTTATGACCGGTTGCCTCCAGGGTGGCGGACCCTGCACCCCACCATTGGCGGTGCTCGTGGTCTGCGGGTCGCCGGCCTGTCGCTCGAAAGCGATCAGGTGGTCGGTGACCATGGCGGTGTCGCCGTAGGCGAAGGCGGCCGAGCCCAGGGCAGCCTGGACGCGGGCAGTCTTCTCCTGCCGAAGTTTCGCCGGGCCATCGGCGGTGAGGCCAAGGGACACGGGCGCGATCGGAGCGGTCAGGCTCCGCTCAGCTGCGGCGGGAACGACAGTGCTGCTGCTCCGCAGGGAAGCGAGCCACGGCGTGGCGAACATCGGAATCAGAATCGTCTTCACTGGACTCACCTCCCAATCGAGTGCGGGGTCGGACGGGGATCGTCCGACCGGCTTGTGCAAGACTCTAAACGCGGATCACGCAGCCCGGCAACACATTTTCTACCTGCGATTTCACGGATTCGCGACACGAATCATGCACTCTTGCACGACCGAGACCGCGAGCTCTCCCGTGGGGGTGAACATCTGCCCCTGGGCAAGCCCCCGCGCGTTGCCGGACCACGGCGACTCCTGCGCGTACAGCACCCAGTCGTCGACCTTGAGCGGGCGGTGGAACCACATGGCGTGGTCGAGGGAGGCGCCGGTGACGTTCGAGGCGCCCCAGGCGAGGCCGTGCGTCAGCAGCACGGTGTCGACCAGCGTGTAGTCGGAGGCGTAGGCGGCCAGCACGACGTGCAGGAGCGGGTCGTCCGGCAGGTCGGCGTCGTAGCGGAACCACACCTGCGTCTCGGAGCCGCGCAGCGAGGGGTCGCGGTGGGCCTCCCAGGTGAGCGGCGTGACGTAGCGCGCGTCCACCGGGCGCGGCTTGGCCAGCCAGTCGCTCCACGGCTCGGTGTCGCCCACGAGGTCGCGCATGCGGTCCTGGAAGATCGGCAGCGTCTCGGGGCCGGGCACCGCGGGCATGCTCGCCGCCTGGTGGCTGACGCCCTCCTCGAAGATGTGGAAGGACGCGGACAGCGCGAAGATGGTCTTGCCGTGCTGGATCGCGACCACCCGGCGGGTCGTGAACGACCGCCCGTCGCGGACGCGCTCGACGTTGTAGACGATGGGGATCGCCGGGTCGCCCGGCCTGATGAAGTACGCGTGCAGCGAGTGCACCGTGCGGTCGGAGGGCACCGTGCGCCCCGCCGCCACCAGCGCCTGCGCCGCGACCTGCCCGCCGAAGACCCGCTGGATGCGCTCCTCCGGGCTCCGCCCCCGGAAGATGTCACACTCGATCTGCTCCAGGTCGAGCAGGTCGAGGACCTCCTTGAGCGCCTCGTTCACGTCACTTCCCCTCCGCGGCAGATCTCCAGCACGGCCTCGCCGTACCGCTCCAGCTTGACGCGGCCGATGCCGGCGATCGAGAGCAGGGCTTCCTCGGATGTCGGGACCCGCTCGGCCATCGCCTGGAGCGTAACGTCAGTGAACACGACGTACGCGGGCACCTTTGCCTCTTTCGCCGCGTTCGTACGCCAGAGCTTAAGCCGTTCGAGCAGCTCCTCGTCATAGTCGGCGGGACAGGATGAGCAGCGGCCGAGCTTCTGCTCGGCGCCGATGGTCAGGGTCTTGCCGCAGACCCGGCACTGGATCGTCGTCGCGACGCGTGCCTGGCCGGAGCGGCGGTCCCTGGCCGGTGCGCTCGTACGGCTCACGCCGGAGGGGACGCCGGTGAGGCCGTCCAGGAAACGCGAGGGGCGGCGTGCCTTGCGGCCACCCGGCGAGCGGGCGAGCGCCCAGGACAGGTGGAGGTGGGCGCGCGCGCGGGTGATGCCGACGTAGAGCAGGCGCCGCTCCTCCTCGATCTGCTCGGGGCTCTCGGCGTAGATGATCGGCAGCATGCCGTCGGTGAGACCGACCAGGAAGACCGCGTCCCATTCGAGGCCCTTGGCGGCGTGCAGGGAGGCGAGCGTGACGCCCTCGATCGGGGGGGCGTGCTGCTCGGTGGCGCGGCGCTCCAGCTCGGCGACGAAGCGCGGCAGGTCGCCTCCCTCGGCCGCGAGGTCCTCCGCCAGCTCGGCGAGGGCGTTCAGCGACTCCCAGCGCTCGCGGGCGGTGCCGCCGCCTGGCGGCTCGGCCGTGAGCCCGATGCCGGAGAGGATGCCGTGGACGGCCTGCGCGAGCGGCTCCTCGTCGTTGGCCGAGCGGGCGGCCCCCCTCAGCAGCACGACGGCCTGCCGCACCTCGGGGCGTTCGAAGAACCTCTCGGCGCCGCGCAGGAGGTACGGGATGCCCGCCTGGGCGAACGCCTGCTCGTACACCTCGGTCTGGGCGTTGACGCGGAACAGCACCGCGATCTCTCGCGTGGGCACGCCCTGGGCGATCAGCTCCTTGACGCGCCTGGCGACGGTCTCGGCCTCGGCGGGCTCGTCGTCGCACTCGGCGAAGACCGGCACCGGGCCGTCGGGACGCTGCGCGACGAGCTCCAGCCGGTGGGGGGCGCGCGACTTCGCGAGCACTCTGTTGGCCAGGCCGACGACCTGGGGTGTCGAGCGGTAGTCGCGCACCAGCTTGATGACCGTGGAGGAGGGGTGCTCGACGGCGAAGTTGGTGAGGTAGCGCGGGGTCGCGCCGCTGAAGGAGTAGATGGTCTGGTTCGGGTCGCCGACGACGCAGATGTCGTCACGACCGCCGAGCCAGGTGTCGAGGAGGAGCTTCTGCAGCGGGTTGACGTCCTGGTACTCGTCGACCACGAAATAGCGGTATTGCCGGCGGATCTGGGAGGCGACCTCCTCGTGCTCGGTCATCACCGCGGCGGTGAGCTCCAGGATGGTCTCGAAGTCGACGAGATGGCGCCGGCGCCTCAGCGTCTCGTACGCCTCGTACAGGCGCGCGACCTCCTCGGGGCCGATCGGGGGCGTGCGGCCGGACTTCGCGGCGAGAACGGGGTAGTCCTCCGGCGCCACCTGGGTGACCTTGGCCCACTCGATCTCGCTCGCCACGTCGCGCAGCTCGCCGCGGTCGGGGCTGCGCCGGAGCTCGCGGCAGGCCTCGACCAGGAGCGGCAGCTTGGACTCGACCACCTTGGGCGGATCGCCGCCGATCACCCGGGGCCAGAAGTAGGTGAGCTGGCGCAGGGCCGCGGCGTGGAAGGTGCGCGTCTGGACGCCGCTGGCGCCGAGCTCGCGCAGGCGTTGCTTGAGCTCGCCCGCGGCCCGTGTGGTGAAGGTCACCGCCAGGACGCCCTGCGCGTCGACCACACCGGTGCGGACGGCGTGGGCGATGCGGTGGGTGATCGCCCGGGTCTTGCCCGTGCCCGCGCCGGCGAGCACGCAGACCGGCCCCCGCACCGCCTCGGCCACTTCGCGCTGCTCCGGGTCGAGCCCGGCGAGGGCGTCTTCGCGCTCCAACTGGGCCTCCTAACGTGCGATGCGGACGGGGGTGCTGGCATCATCCTTCCAGCAGCGAACCACGCGCGTGGCTTCTCATGTGCACAACCCAGGGCCCTACGGGCATCATCGAAGGCACCGGGTTGTCCGCGACGCGGGGTCAGCGCGTGCACGAGTGAGGCATTTTGCCCCACAATGGGGTGCCATGATTACGGGGAAGGAAAGAGCCCAGTGAGAAGCGCGGTAACGGTGGGATCGCTCGCTCTGGCTGCTGCCGTCGCCCTGGCACCCGCCGTCGCGTCGCCGGCGGGAGCGGTGACCGCGCCGACGCCCACGCCCACCCCCACTCCCACTCCCACCCCGATCGCCACTCCCTCAGAGGATGTGCTGGCCTCGACGGTGGTCCGCACCTACTCCTATGGACGGCAGTCCGCGCACCAGCGCATGGACGTGTGGTGGCAGCCCGACGCCGGGCGCAGGCCGGGAGTGTTCGTCATCCACGGCGGCTGGTGGAGCGGTGGCGACAAGAAGTACATGACCGAGGTCACCCGCATGTACGCCTCGATGGGCTACACGGTCTTCAACATCAACTACCGGCTCTCGCAGGAAGCGCCGTGGCCGGCGCAGCGCACCGACACGCTGTCGGCCATCGCCACCGCCCGCAGGCACGCCGACCTGTTCTCCTTCGACCCCGACCGCTACGTCGTCATCGGGTTCTCGGCGGGCGGCCACCTCGCGACCGCCGTCGGCACGTACAAGGACGGCCTCCCGGGGCTGCGCGGCGTCGTCGGGATCTCCCCCGTCGTGTCCCCGCTCACCGCGTACTCCGACGGTGACGAGGGGGCCGACTTCGACCAGCGCAAGCTCCGCCAGTCCGCCATCGCGCTCGCGGGCCACTGCCGCCCGACCGGCGCGTGCGCGAAGGTCTGGGCCAGCATGGAGGTGCCCTGGCACGCGAGCGCGCACGACGCGCCCGTACTGACCGTGCACTCCAAGGACGAGTTCGTCCCCGCCTACCAGAGCGAGTTGCTGAAGGAGCAGCTCAACCAGGTCGGCGTGGCCATGAACATCCGCGTCGTGCCGGGCATCAACCACAGCGCGCCGCTCTACCGCGAGCCGGGTGTGGCGACGGGCATCGCCGAGTGGGTCGCGGGCAAGCTCGCGCCGCCCGCCCCGCCTAAGACCTCCGCTTCGCCTAAGACCTCCGCTTCGCCGAAGACCTCTACCCAGCAGAAGACCTCTACCCAGGCGAAGACGGCGGCCCAGCAGAAGACGGTCACCCGGCAGGAGGCCGGGGCACAGCGGGAGACGGCGAGCCGGCTGCCCGCACTGCACAAGGTCAGCGCCCGGAGATCCGTCCTCTAGAGTGCGGGAACACGAGCGATCCTCATGGTGTTGCCAGCTAGTGCCAACGCCACTCGGAGGACGTGAAGGGAAAAATCACGCTATGGCGCTCAAGGTCTACACCACCAGCTGGTGCGGTCCGTGCAAGCGGCTGAAGAGCCAGCTGGCGCGCGAAGGCATCTCCTACCAGGAGATCGACATCGAGGCCAACCCCGACGCGGCGGAGTTCGTCATGAGCGTCAACGGCGGGAACCAGGTGGTCCCCACCGTCGTGCTCGAAGACGGCACCGCACTCACCAATCCCTCCGTCATCCAGTTGAAGGGTCTGCTCGCACGGGCCCAGGCCTGACGCGGCCACGGCGAAGGTCACCGGCGATCGGGGTTCTCCCCGGTCGCCGTTCGACGTTCACGGGGCAGCGCGTAAGGCGTCACCAGTCGCCGGGCAGGTACGAGCCGTACCAGGTCTCGATGAGACGGCGGGCGATGGAGACGCCGGGCGGGAGCCGCAGCTCGCCGTTCTCCACGGCGGCGCCCAGCTCGGAACGGGTGACCCAGAACGCCTCGGCGATCTCCTCGGGATCACAGATGATCTTCGTGGTGGTGGCCTGCGCGAAGAAGCCGAGCATCAGGCTGCGCGGGAAGGGCCACGGCTGGCTTCCCATGTAGCGGGGAGCGGTGACGGTGACCCCCACCTCCTCGAACACCTCGCGCGCGACGGCCTGCTCCAGCGACTCGCCGGGCTCCACGAACCCCGCGAGGACCGAGAACCGCCCCTCGGGCCACTGCGGGCCCCGGGCGAGAAGGCAGCGGTCGCCGCCGTCGTGGACCAGCATGATGACCGCGGGGTCGACCCGGGGGAAGTGCTGGCTGCCATCCTCGGGGCAGACCCGCATGTGACCACCGGCGACGACGGTCGTGGGGCTGCCGCACCTCGGGCAGTGGTCGTGGGTGGCGTGCCACGCCTCCAGGGCGACGGCGTTGACCAGCAGCCCGGCGTCGCGGTCTCCGAGCGCGGCACCCGCCTTGCGCAGCCCCTCGGAGGCGACGTCGGCCCAGTCGGGGACATCCTGGATAGCCCCGGCGACCTCGGTGCCCTCGGGCAGCGGCAGCGGAGCGGGGAGGGGCAGCGGGGCCTCGACCGCGACGGCGAAGTAGGCGACGCCCTGGGGGTCGACGCCGAGGAGGTAGCGCTCGCCGGCGGGGGCCTGGTGCGGGGCGAGGAACACCAGCTCGGCCGTGCCGTTGTGGCGGCGGATCAGCGTGTTGCCGTCGTTTATGAGCAGGACGCGGGTGCCTGGGTCGGCCCAGGTGGACTTCAGCCAGGCCTCGTCGTTTCGGTGAAGAGCGGACCTGTCGACCCCTCCTCGCGCCAGAAGCAAGGGCCCGAGCAGCCCCTCTTGCGAGATCTCCTCCACGTGCGCCTCCTCCCAGCAGACTGCCCATCCTATGCCGCTCCGGAGGACCGACCGAAATGCCTGCCCCACCAACGACAACACGGACTTTTATCGTGATTAGCATGTCGGGCAGCAGGCTGATCTCCGTACGGCTAGGATGCGCTGGTTAGGTTAGCCTTACCTGATCCGGGGGTGCCCTGCGTGCGGCTGTACCTCACCGCGCTCAATCCGACCGACTCGGTCACCAGTGGATTCCTTCCCGCGGCCCGCGCGCTGGGATGCGAGGTGACGCTGCTCACCGACCAACCGGAGCGTTTCCCCGGCGTGGAGGCGCTGCGCACCGACGTCCGCGACGCCCGCTCGGTGATCGACACGATCGCCCGCCACCACCGGCCCGAGGCGATCTTCTCCAACTCCGACCACATCCAGCCCGAGACCGCGCTGGCCGCCGGCTATTTCGGGCTTCCCGCCAAGGACTGGCGCGCCTGCCTGACCGCCAAGAACAAGGCGCTCATGCGCGACAGGCTCGCCGCCGCCGGGGTGGAGACGGTCCGGTCCGTACGGCTGGCGCCCGGTGACCCGGTGCCCGGGGACCTGCCGTACCCGGTGGTGGTCAAGCCGCGCGAGGGGGTGGCCAGCGAGGACGTCGTGCTGGCCGGGGACGGCGGGGAGCTGGCCCGGGTCGTGGAGGGCATACGCGCCCGGCGGCCCGGCGCGACGCTGGTCGCCGAGGAGTACCTCGAAGGGCCGCTGCACACGCTCGAAACGCTGGGCGACGGCCACGCCCTGCACGTTCTCGGCGGGTTCCGCACCACTCTGGGGCCGCTGCCGCACTTCGTGGAGGAACGGCTCGACTGGCGTCCCCCGGACCCCGCGTCGCGGGAGCACGTCCTGCGGGCTCTCGCCGCGATCGGCGTCGGTTTCGGCGCCTGCCACACCGAGTACGTCCTCACCGCGCGGGGTCCGCGCATCGTGGAGGTCAACTACCGGGTCATCGGCGACACGTGCGACTTCCTGCTCGCCGAGCTGCTCGGAGTGCCGCTCTTCGAGTGGATCCTCCGCGTCCACCTGGGCGAGCCCGCCACCACACCCCCGCACACACCCGCGCACGGTGCGGCCGTGAGTCTGATCGCCGGACGGTCAGGAACCATCAAGGAGGCTCCCGGAGACGTGGCGGAGACCATCGACGGCGTACGGCTCTCCCACCGGCCACTTCGGCCGGTGGGAGAGACCGTCGAGCCGACCCACACCAACCGCGACTACCTCGGCATCGTCCGCGCCATCGGCCCGGACGAGAACGCCGTGAACCGGGCGATCGACGCCTTCCGCGCCCGCTCCCCCTGGGTGGTCGAATGACCCCCGCCACCGTCGAGTGCGGCGACGACGCCGCCGCGGCTCCGGCGGGCGGTGGGGACACCGCCGAGTCGTACCTCGCGGCGCGCGTGCTGAACGCCCTGCTCCGGGAGGACTACGGCGGGCTGGCCGCGCGCATGACCCGCACCAAGGACGGCGTCCAGCTCGTGCTGCCCACGGGACGGCGGGTACGGCTCTCGCCCGGCCGGCTGTATCAGGACTTCGTGGTCGCGGGTGATGAGTCGCTGACCCTGGACGAGGTGCTGGGGACGCTCGCCGGGATCGCCGACCCGGCCGACGCGGGAGGGGTGGCCGCCTTCACCGAGGAGTGCCGCGCGGCCCTGCGCGCGTACGAACTGCACGACGCCCACCGAGCGCAGGTGCTCACCCGCCTCCACCACGAACCGGCGCTCCCTTCCACAGGTTCAGCGGGCGTGGGGGCCTGTTCGACCGTGGTGTACGAGACGCTCGGGGCGTTCGCCGATCATCCGGTGTATCCGACGTCGCGGTCCCGGCTCGGCCTCTCGGACGAGGAAGTGACGGCCTACGCCCCGGAGTTCGCGCCGAGCTTCGCGCTCCGCTGGGCGGCGGTGCCGATCGAGCGGGTGACCCGTTCGGGGGACCTTCCCCCCTGGTGGCCCGCCGCCGCGGACCCCTCGTACGTACCGTTCCCCGTGCACCCCTTGACGCTGCACGCGGTGCGGGACATACCCGGCGTGATCGTCCACGACGAGCCGTACCTGATGGTGCGGCCCACGCTGTCGATGCGCACCGTCGAGGTGGACGCCCGGACGCATCTCAAACTGCCCCTGGCCACCAGCACCCTCGGAGCGCGCAACCGCAGGTCCATCAGACCGGGCACCCTGGGCGACGGCGCGCGGGCGGAGCGGCTGCTGCGTGAGGTGCTCCTCAGGGAGCCCGACCTCGACGTGCTCCTCGCCGACGAGCAGACCTACGCCCACGCCGGCCACGAGCACCTCGGCTGGATGGTCCGCCGCCTACCCCCCGGAGAGATCGTCTCGGTCGCCGCCCTGCTCGCCCCATCCCCCGCACGGCCAGGGTCCCGGGTGCTCGATGCCCTGGCCGGACGGCATTGCGAGGGGAACGTCGGCGCGCTGCTCGCCGGCTACCTCCGCGTGCTGTTCGCGTGGAACGTCAGGCTGTTCGTGACCTACGGCGTCGCACTGGAGGCGCACCAGCAGAACCTCTCCCTGGTCTTCGGCGACGGGACGACGCGGTTGCTGGTCAAGGACAACGACGGGCTGCTCGCCTCGCCGGACCGGCTGCTCGCGGCGGGCCTGTCCGTACCGGACTTCGCCGACCGGCGCCTGCTGACCGACGACCCGCACGCCCTCGCGGACGTGTTCGTGACGATCACCCTGCACCTGGCCGCCGCCGCGATCGCGTTCGGCGCCGGCCACGGCGAGCTGGTCGCCGAGGCCCTCGAAGGCGCCCTCGCGCCGTACGGCGGCCATCCGATGGCCCGGCTGCTGCGGGCCCGGACGCTCGACGCCGCGCGGCTGGTCGGCAAGTCCATGGTCAGCGCGGGAACCCTGGTGGACCGGGCACGCATCGGCGCCGCCGACATCAACAAGCACTACGGCACCAGCGGCCCGAACTACCTGCGCCGCCATCCTCGCAGAGAGGCGAACCATTGAACGGCGTCGCGCTCGACTCCCCCAGCCTCGGCTCCCCCGCCCGCGGCTCTTCCAGCCGTGGCTCTTCCGGTCTCGTGGAGGGAGTTTCCGAGGCGAAGGGCGTGTCCGAGGAGGTCGCGCGGGGGATCGCGGAGAGGGCCGCGCTGGCGGCCCTGCTTCGCTGCTGCGTACGCGAGGTGGCGGGCCCGCGCGGCCAGGTGTGGGCAGCCGCGCCCTTCCTGCTGCTGCGCCTGGCGGCGAACCTCATCCGCGTGCCCACCTCGGGTGGCCTCGCGCTCCGCTTCGACGGCCCGGCCGAACGGCTGGAACGAGGCTCCTGGCGCCCCCTGTCCGTGGACCACCTCGTACACCTCGTCGAGACCGAGCTCGCGGGCCAGGACGATCCCACCGGCGCGGTTGGCGTCGCGGGGTACAACCGGGAGTTCGCCGGGCAGGTGGGGGGTAGCCGGGCGGCGGTCGCGACGCTGCTGCGCGTGCGGGCGTCCGCCACGCCGCCTGAGGACCCGTGGCTGGCCTCGGAGCAGGCGCTGGTCTTCGGGCACCCGTTCCATCCCTCGCCGAAGTCCCGCGGAGGCTCGGCATGGGTGCGGTACGCGCCGGAGGCGCACGCCGCGTTCCCGCTCCGGCTGCTCGGCGTGCGGGACGACCTGGTGGCGTCCGGGGGCGATCCCGGGGTCCTCGACAGGCTCGGCCACGCGCCCGCCGGGTACACGCTGCTGCCCGCCCACCCGTGGCAGCTCGAACTGCTCGGCGCGGAGCTGGCCGCCCCGTTCGCGGACGGCCGGCTCGTGGACCTCGGGTACAGCACCCGGCAGGCGGTCCCCACCTCGTCGGTACGGACGGTGTACGAGCCGCACATCGGCAAATGCCTGAAGTTCAGCATCGATGTACGGATCACCAACTGCGTGCGGAAGAACGCCTGGTACGAGCTGACCGCGGCGGCCGAGCTGACCAGGCGACTGGAACCGGTCTTCGGCGACCTGGCCGAGCGCTTCCCGGGGACCGGCTGGCTTCCCGAGCCCGGATACCGTTCGGCGTCGCTCGGCACCCGCCTGCTCGAAGGCCTCGGAGTGATCGTCCGCTCCAGCCCATGGGAGGTCACCGGGCCGGGCGTCACACCCGTACTGGCCGGGACCCTGGCCGCACTCGGCGATGGCACCCGGCACGCGGGCAGCGGCACCGGAGACCCGACCGGGGGCACCGGAGGAACGAGCCAAGGCACCGGAGACGCGGACGACGGGATCCGAGGCGCGGCCGGGGGCGAAGGTGAGGCAGCGGGAACGGGGGACGTCCTGGGGGCCTCGGTGGGTGCGATGCGGCGGGATCCGGTGGGTTGGTGGGGGGCGTACGTCGAGCGCGTCGCGCTGCCGGTGCTGGACGCGTACTTCCGGCATGGCGTGGTGCTGGAACCCCATCTGCAGAACGTGCTCGTGGGCATCGACCCCGTAGGCATGCCAGTTGAAGCCATATTTCGGGATATGGAGGGCACCAAGCTGGTCGCCGGGCGCCACGACCTATCTGGCCTGCCCAATCTGGTCGCGGCAGCGGCCACCTATGACGCCACGCGCGGCTGGAACCGCGTGGTCTACTGCATCATGGTGAACCATCTCCCCGAGATCGCGGCCACGGTGGCAAGATCGGCGAAAGTCCACCGCGAAACGACCACCGAGCCGGCGGCATCCCTTGACGAAGACGAGTTGCTTCGCGAGCTGTGGGCCGACACGCGCGCACGGGTCGCCCGGTACGCCGACGAGAACGGCCGGCCGCTGCTCCTGGACGACCTGCTGGCCGGGGTCCCCCTGCCCGCCAAGGCGAACCTGTCGGCCCGGTGGGCCCGCTCAGCCGACCGCGACGCCGGATACGTCCCCGTAGCCAACCCTTTCGCAGGATGGCCCACGTGATCGTCCCCGTGGCCGGTTCCGTTGAAGGAGGGGTCTTGTGATTGTTTCGATGGTTCCCGTCGTCGGCGGTTTCGCGGGAGGGCGGGCGTGATCGTTCCTGATCGGGTTCGGGAGCGGGCTCTTCGGCTCGCTGACGCGCTGCCCGCCTACGTGTACGACATGGCGGCCCTGGACCGCCACGCGTCCGCCGTGCGGCAGGCGTTGCCCGGCGTCGAGATGTACTACGCGGTCAAGGCCAACCCCGACCCGGCGCTGCTGCACGCGCTGGCCCCCTATGCCGACGGCTACGAGGTGTCCTCCAGCGGCGAGGTCGCCCACGTGCGCTCGGTGCTGCCGGACGCCCGGCTCGCCCTCGGAGGTCCGGGTAAGACCGACGCCGAGCTGGCTCTCGACGTCCATCGCACGCACGTCGAGAGCCCAGGCGAGCTGCGCCGCCTCATCGACATCGGCAGGCCGGTGGACGCGCTGCTGCGGGTCAACCTGGACGTCCCTGTGGAGGGCGCGTCGCTCACGATGGGCGGCGGTGCGACGCCGTTCGGCATGGACCCCGACGGGATCAGCGAGTGCCTGGAGCTGATCCGGAGCCAGAACAGGGTACGGCTGCGCGGCGTCCACGCTCACCTGGCCAGCGGGCTCCAGGCCGGCGAGCTGCTCGACCTCGCCAAGGCCGTGCTGTCCTTCGGCCGCGAGCTGGAGGCGGCCGAGATCAATCTCGGCGGCGGGATGGCCGTGTCGTACACCGACCCCGAGGAGCGGTTCGACTGGGAGGCTTACGGCGAGGGCCTCGCCGAGCTGCGGCAGCCGGGCGAGACGCTGCGCATCGAGCCCGGGCGGGCGCTGACCGCCTACTGCGGCTGGTACCTCACCCGCGTGATCGACGTGAAGCGCGTACACGGCGAGGTGTTCGCCGTGGTCACCGGTGGCACCCACCACCTGCGCACCCCGGTGGCGAAGGGTCACGACCAGCCCCTCGCCGTACTGCCCACGGGCCGCACGGGCACAAGGCTCACCGGAGCCACCGGAGCCGGGGTCACCGGGGTCACCGGCACTGGGGTCACTGGGGTCGCCGGAGCTGGAGCCGCCCGGGTCGGGGGGGTTACCGATGAGCCGGTTACGGTTGTCGGGCAGCTTTGCACGCCCAAGGATGTGTTCGCGCGCAGAGTGCCCATGTCGGTGAATGTGGGCGACATCATCGCGTTCGGCATGGCCGGCGCCTATGCCTGGACCATCTCCCACCACGACTTCCTCATGCACCCGAAACCGGGCTTCCATTACCTGACCTGACGCGGCGCGCTCCCCCCGGCGCGGAGCTGGTTGAGGGTGTGGCCCGTGGCCTGCTTGAACAGGTACTCCGCGCGTTCGTACGAGAGCCTGCGGCGGCCGGTCTCCGGGCACAGATCGCCGGGGGCGGGGGGACGCCCGGGGCCGGGCCTGCGGTCCGACAGGAACAGGGGGCCGCGACGGCGGGCCGCGATGAGGCGAGGGAGCAGCTCCGCGGTGCCGGACCGCCAGTGGATCCAGCCCGGCCCGGTGGACACCCTCCCGCGCATCCTGGCCAGGTCGAGGTCCTCCACGTTGAGCGCGAGCGCGGAGCCCACACCCGCCGCGCTCTCGTAGAGCAGCGTCCACAGGGCACGCTCGCGCGGGGCGACGCCCGGCCGTTGCCACAGCTCCTCGAAACGCCGCCGGTCGATGGGACTCGTACGTCCGCGGGGCTCCGGCCGACGCTCGATAGCGGCGGCCATGTCACCGGACGGGCGGCGCTGGGTGGTGGTCCAGGTGGAGAAGGAGCGGACGGCGCCTCGATGCCGGTTCCAGGTCGCGGCGGCGGCGGTCCCCCAGGCGGCGACGAAGGCCTCGGCGACCTGCTCGGCGGTCACGTCCGCCAGCGGGACGTCGTCCCCGAGGACACGGCGCAGCCTGCTCATGGTCTGGCCGTACGAGCGGACGGTCGCGGCGTCCAGGTCGTCACGGGCGAGGAAGGCGCTCGCGGCCTCGGCCAGGGTGACGACCGTACCCGGCGCAGTCCTCACAGCCGCCGCGGTCCCCCCGGCCTCGGTTCGGAGGGCGGCCTCGGTACGGACGGCGGTGGCGCAGGCTGCGGCGCGTTCCAGGAGGATCGTGCGTTCGGGCAGGTTGAGGGTAAGGGCGGCGGCGCGTTCGAACTCCCGCCTGGCCTCGGCGTGGCGGCCGAGCCTGGCCAGCAGGTCGCCGCGCACGCTCGGCAGGCGGTGGTAGCCCTTGAGCGCCGGTTCGGTGACCAGCGTGTCGGTGAGCGCCAGTCCCGCCTCGGGGCCGTGCGCCATGGCCAGCGCGACGGCGCGGTTGAGCTGCACGACCGGCGTGGGCAGCACCCGGGCGAGTGTCTCGTAGAGGGCGGCGATCTGCGCCCAGTCGGTGTCCTCCGCCGTGCGGGCCCGCGCGTGGCAGGCGGCGATGGCGGCCTGCAGGACGTACGGGCCGAGGGGACCGCCGGACTCTCGGGCGCGCAGCATGGCCGCGAAGCCCCGGCGGATGTGAAGCTGGTCCCAGCGTCCGCGGTTCTGCTCGTGCAGCGCGACTGGCTCCCCGGACGGGCCCGTCCGCGCGGCCAGCCGCGAGGTCTGGAGCTCCATCAGCGCGACCAGGCCGTGCACTTCGGCCTCGCCGGGCGCCAGTCCGGCCAGCAGCCGGCCGAGGCGCAGGGCCTCGTGGCAGAGATCCTTGCGCATCCAGCCGTCGCCGGCGGTCGCCGCGTACCCCTCGTTGAAGATGAGGTAGACGACTTCCAGGACGGACGACAGACGGTCCGCCCGGTCCGGCCCCTCGGGAACCTCGAAGGGAATCTTGAGGGTCGCGATGGTGCGCTTGGCCCGGACGACGCGTTGTGCGACGGTCGGCTCTGATACAAGGAACGCGCGCGCGATCTCCTCGGTGCGCAGGCCGCCGAGCAGCCGCAACGTCAGCGCCACCCGGGACTCGGCGGACAGCGCCGGGTGGCACGAGACGAACATCAGGCGCAGGACGTCGTCGCCCACCTCGCCGTCGAGGGCCGCGTCGAGGTCGTCCTCGGCGGTGTCCTGCCGCGTGGTGAGCTCGTGGGCGAGCAGCTCGTGCCCCCGGCCGAGCCGCTCGTCTCGCCGCAGCCGGTCGATGGCGCGTCGCTTGGCGACGGCCATGAGCCAGGCGCCCGGATTATCCGGGACACCCGACTCCGGCCACTGTTCGAGGGCGGCGAGGAGCGCGTCCTGCGCGAGCTCCTCGGCCTGCCCCACATCGCCCACCATCCGGACGAGCCCGGCGACGACCCTCGCCGACTCCATCCTCCAGACCGCGTCGACCGCGCGGTGGGCGTCCCCGGACGTCACGTGCTCGATCAGAGCACCCACCCGGCCGGACGCGCAAGCACCGATCAGCCCTCGGGGCCGAAGACCTGCTGGATGTCACCCTCACCGTCACCGATGATCTTCCAGAAGCGCCGGGTGAGCTCGATGGCCTCCTCCTTCGAGCGCGCATCGATCAGCGCGAAGCTGACGATCGCCTCCTTCGCCTCGGTGAACGGCCCGTCGGTGACGGTGATCTCGCCCCTCGATGCCGAGACGTGGGTGCCCGCCGGGTCCAGGCCGCCGGTCGCGAGCAGCACTCCCGCCTGGGTCATCTCCTCGATGAACGCGGCCATCTCGGCGTAGACCCTCTCGTCCGGGGGCGCCGCGTCGCCGGCCTTGGTCGTCATGAGGAATCGCATATCCGTATCTCCTTCTGGTGCCAGATGAACGGCCTTCGCCGGTCTCTGGCTACGCGTCGATCCGGCGCGGCGAGAATCGACACCACGCCATCTGACCAGGTCGCGAGCCTACATGTGACAGGGAATGCGATGTGACAGGGAATGCGAATGGCTTCCATCTCTTCGCAGCTCAGGGGCGTGATGGCACAGCGGCGTCGAGTTGCGGCCTTCCCGTTCGACGCGTCAGCAAGGCCGGGCTAACCGGCGTATCGAACGACACGGCGACGGACCTCCGTCGCTTGTCCAGAACGAACACAGCGACGGGCCTCCGTTCGTCCGAAAGGAGCACGACGGACCTCCGTCGCACGAAACGGACACGGCGCTGGATCACCGTCGTACGAGAGGAAGCAGCCATGACCGCCGTCCAGTCCGGCACCACCCTCCCCACCACCGCGACCCCCGGGACGCGCACCCTGCTCGCCTGCTCCACCGGCGCGGCCGTCCTCTTCTCGGTCGTGTCCCTGGCGCAGGCCTTCACCCGCGAGGGCTTCGACCTGCTCCGGCACCCGCTGAGCATGCTGAGCACCGGCGACCTCGGCTGGCTCCAGATCGCCAACTTCCTGGTGAGCGGCGCGCTCACGATCGCGGGAGCCGTCGGTTTCCGCCGCGTCATGCGCGGCACGCCCGGCGGTACGTGGGCGCCCCGCCTGATCCTGGTCAACGGCGTCACGATGATGACCGCCGGAGTCTTCGTCATGGACCCGGGCGACGGCTTTCCCGTGGGCACCCCGCTCGGCCAGGGGACCTCGATGAGCTGGCACGCCCTCATGCACATGGTCAGCGGCTCGATCGCGTTCACCGCGCTCATCGCCGCCTGCTTCGTCCTGGCTCGCCACTACTCTCGCGCCAGCCGCCCGGCCTTCGCCGCCGCCTCGCGGCTCAGCGGTCTGATCTTCGTCCTCGGCGACGGCTGGGCGATGTCAGGTGGGCACGCCGGCTCCCTGACCCTGGCCATCGGCGCGATCACCGGGATGGCCTGGGTCGGCGTGGCGGCACTCCAGATGCGGTCCGCACTGCGGTAGAGACACCCTGATGCAGGACCGTGCCCACACACTTCGGCCCGCCCGGCACCCGATTGACGGGTGGGCCGCCTGCTGCCCGCCCGCACTGTCCGCAACTCCGCAACGCGTCGAGTGGGGACCATCGGGCTAAGCGTCAGGCCGGTCTCCGCCGGCGAGCGAGGGGCTTCGGAGTTCGGCGGTCGTCTCTTCGACCTGCGGGCGTCGGTCCTAGAACCTTCTAGGGCTTGAGGTCGAGTTCGATGCGGTGGGAGGTGGTCAGGAAGCGTTCGACTCACGGGGGGCGCCGCGCCCCGAGTTCCCGCGCGAAATCCCGCGGCGACTGGAGGAACGCATGCGTAAGGGTGACCTGACGTCGGTACGAGAGCGCCTGGCGTCACTGTGGAGCAATGCGTTGGAGACTCGGTTGGAAACCAGTAGGAGGTCTCCTTGAGGGGCGACTCCGAGCGGTTCGCTTTCCTGACCGTGCCGGGCGCTGATGGATCCCGCGTGCAGAAGAGCCGGCCTGGGCGGGAATCACGGGCCCCTCGCTCGACCCAGCAGTACTTCCCGGAAACCCCTTGGACAGGGCCGTCTCATCGATCGGCAGGCGGGTGTTTCCAGAAGCATGCACAGTCCGTGGTGACCGCACCTACCGCCCACCCGGCACGCAATTGACGGGTGGGCCACCGGCTGCCCACCCCACACTGCCCACACCCCCACAACGGATCAGGTGGGAACCACCAGACGGGAACGCCAGGGCCCCCCGCCGGCGATAGAGCCGGACGAGGGCAGAGAGCCAGACGGGGGCATGGAGTCGGAGGAGGCAGAGAGCCAGACGGGGGCACGGAGTCGGAGGAGGCACAGAATCGGACGGAGGCAGAGAACCAGACGGGGGCACGGAGTGGGACGGAGGCAGAGAGTCGGGCGGGGGCGATTGGTCGCATCGCGGCCGGTCAAGCCAGGCCCAAGTCCCATCCAAGGGGTGTCGCCTAACGTCTCCCTGGACGCTCGACCTGGAGCGTCCAGGGGGTGAGATGCGTACGCAATCCGCACCTCAGTCTGACCGGCTTTCCACGGCGAAGTTCCAAGGAATCTCTCATGCAGATCGGATACACAGTCCCGCAGTACGGCGCCTTCGCCGACCCGGATTTCATCCGGCAGGCCAGCACGGATCTGGAGGCCATGGGCTACAACAGCCTGTGGGCGGGTGATCGAATCATGGTGCCGCTCGCACCCAGCGACCCCTACCCGGGAGGAGACGGCACGATACCCCCGGCCTTCTCGACGTTCTTCGACCCGCTGACCGCATTGACGCTGGCCGCCGTCAGCACGCGGGAGGTCCGGCTGGGAACCAGCACGCTCAACGCGTTGTGGCAACCGCCGGTCCTGCTCGCCCGCATGCTGACCTCGCTCGACCTGCTCAGCCGCGGACGGCTGGACGTCGGCATCGGCCTCGGATGGCTGCGTGACGAATACACCGCGACCGGGGTGCCCTGGGAGGGAAGGGGAGCCCGGCTCGAAGAGACGCTCGACGTGATGGAGGCCGCCTGGGGCAGCGAGGTGGTCGAGCACAAGGGCACGCTCTGGACCGTGCCGCCGTCGCACATCGACCTCAAGCCCTTCCAGCGCCCGCGCCCCCCGATCCTGCTCGCCGGTTACACGCCCCCGGCTCTGGAGAGGATCGGCCGGCGAGCCGACGGCTGGCTGTGCGTGCCGCTGCCCATGCCCTATCTGACCTCCCTGTGGGATGTGGCGCTGCAGAGCGCGGCACGTGCCGACCGGGATCCGTCGGCCCTGCGGATGGTGGTGCGCATCAATCCGATGATCACCGATTCTCCCGCGCCCGACGACCAGGTGCCGTACGTCGGAACCGTGCAGCAGATCGGTGACTACATGCTGGCCGTCGCCGAGGCCGGTGCCCACGAGGTGTTCGTCGACCTGCAGACGACGACGGCCTCTCGCGATCAGTTCATGGACGTCGCGCACCAGCTCATCACCAGGCTGCACGCCGGCTGATACCGCGCGCCCAGCCCACGCTCGGCACCGTGGCACCGCACGCATCCGGTTGGCCTGCTGACATGTCCACCCGGCATGTGGCGTTAGATGCCTTCCGCTGGATGGGAAGCACCGGCTCACCACCCACACGGGTGCCGGGCGGGTCGAACAACCGATCATCCCAACGCCGAACGTCGCCAACCGGTACGCCGACGAGCTTCGGCTGGGCTTCGTAGAGAAGGGCCCGTACCAGGGTGCGGACCCTTCGCTTGCCCAGGTTCAGGCGGACAGGCCGCCGAACTCGCCGTTCTTCACGCCCGTGCGGAACGCATCCCACTCAGCGGCGGTGAACCGCAACACCGGCCCGTACGGACGCTTGCTGTCACGGATCGCCATGCCCTTGCCGGACAACGAGGCGACCTCCACACACTCGCCACCGTTGTCGCCGCTGCGTGAGGACTTGACCCACCTGGCGTTCGTCAGGTCGTCCATTTCTGCACCACTCTCCTTGATCCGATTCCGCGCGGACGAGAAAGGTCGCCTCCGTTCGGAATGGCCCAGCGGGGACAGCTGCAAACATCGACCGGCCATTACGCCCTGAATCGCTTGGACGGAGTTCGCTTGTTGATCGGCGGGCAAGTATTTCCAGGCAGATGTACGGACCGTTCCCGCATTTATCGCCCGCCCGGCACCCAATTGACGGGTGAGCCACCCGCCACCCACCCACACCGCCCCCACCCCAACAACGCACCGAGTGCGACCCACCGAGCGAAGCGCCAGGCCGGTCTTCACCAGCAAGCCAGGGGTGCCCGATGGGGCAATGGACGCCTTGCTTGCAAGAAGTCACGACCTGGGCGGGCAGCACCGGCTCACCACCCACACGGGTGCCGGGCGGGACGAACAACCCGACCACCCCAACACCACGCTTCTCCACGCGACAAGCCGACCAGCCGACCAGCCGACCAGCCGCATGCTGAAGGGCCCGCACCCGGGAGGTGCGGGCCCTTCACTTGATTGCTTGGGCTCAGGCGGACAGGTCGCCGAACTCGCCGTTCTTCACGCCGTTGCGGAACGCGTCCCACTCAGCAGCGGTGAACCGCAACATCGGCCCGTACGGACGCTTGCTGTCACGTACCGCCATGCCGTTGCTGGACAACGAGGCGACCTCCACACACTCGCCACCGTTGTCGCCGCTGTAAGAGGACTTGACCCACTTAGCATTCGTCAGGTCGTCCATTTCTGTATCCACTCCTTGATCCGATTTAGTGATGCATCATGCGGTAGCGCGCTCGTTCGTACAGATTCGTACCGTATTTGGATGTCTCGTACTTCCTTGGGCTGGGCAACAACCTGCCCCTTACCGGCGGATTCTAGATAGGCGACTTCGCGGCCGTCGCGCAGCTGTGCGAGGAAGAAGCCTCCCAGCAATCCTGCGGTGCAGGAAGCGACCACCGGGACTATCTGTAGCGTGACACATGGATGCTCGGCCATAGTCAAGAGGTGTTTCAGCTGCCCTTCCATGACGGCCGAACCGCCTATGGGCCGCTGGAGGACCACCTCGTCCAGCACGGCCCACATCATAGGGGGATGCTTGCGCGCGAAGAGGGCTTGTCGATCGAGTCGAGCCTCCACTGCCTTGTCGACCTCTTCGGGTGACGTGCCGGGCCTTCCGAGGAAGATGGCCCGCGCGTAGTCGGCCGTCTGGAGAAGACCGGGAACGAGATTCGGCTGCGACGTGCGCAGCGTCACCGCCTGCTGCTCCGCCTCCAGCCACGGGTAGAACCAGCGCTGGTTCCCGTCGGATCGGCATAGCTCCCACACCTGGAGTAATGCCCCATTAACTCCCAGAGCCGCGTCACACTGCTCGACGAACCCGCGTTGCTGCGGCAGGCGGAGCCCCCTTTCGATGGCCCCCATCGCCGCTCCGGTGTAACCGATCCTGCGCCCCAGCTCGGACTGGGTGACTCGCACTTCCTGACGGAGTCTTCGCAGCTCGAACCCGAAACGGGCTGCCGGCGAGGTCTCCGGATTGGTCGTCGGTCGTCGCGGCACCTGACCTCCACGCAACGGAATGCAACTTGATGCGATGGGGCACAACAACGGAATCACTACGTTGTTGTCACCATTCCCTTACGCAGGGTAGAGGTTCGGCGGCAACCTTGGAAAGGCCAATCGAAACCGTCAACGAAATGGTGGCCGCCATGCCACAGGAAATCACCCTGCATAAGATTCCGCATCACAAAAAATTCGTACAACCCGCCCAGGACACCGAAATCGTCCCGAACGCGGTGAATCGCGAGACCGTACGCCGCGCCCGCGAGACCGTACGCCGGTCCGTCGAGACCGAGATGGCGTGGCAGCGCGCCGTACGCCAGATGCGGGCGTGGGGCCTTTCACGCGTGGACCTCGACGACGCGGCCAGGGTGCTCGGCCGGCTTCCCCTCACCGACGACGAATGGGCGGAGATCCATGAAGCCAGATGAGACCGTCTCCGAGGGCAGGGCGAACGAGGACGCCGACCTGCTCGCCATCCTGCACCGCCATCTGGCCGGTGAAGGCATCCGGTGCCACATCTTCAAAAGGGTGCGGCTCGCGATCGGCACCGAAACCATCCCACCGCAGCGCGCCTACAACCCCACGGAGATGATCGTCTACGGCGCGGACGCGAAGGGGCGGGCGAAGGTCACCGTACGCACGAGACTGTGGGGCACGGCCATCATGATCACTCCTGCGGGGGACATGCCGGAGTTCCAGTTCCCCGTGCAACAGGTCGCCGAAATCCTCCGCTGGCTCCGCCTGCTGGCCCAGGACGACCTCAGCCTTGGGGACTGCCATCCACACCCCTGAGATCGGGTAATCACCACACCATCGTCACGCCGACGATGCCCGTGTCCACCCCGCCGCACAACAGCTGTAGCGATATTCCCTTTATATCGGCAAATAGCCGCCGGATTTAAATCTTCCGCATGTCGGACAATAAGCACGGCGCCATGAATACGTACAGTCGGAAACAATGGCGCATCGTGTACTACGCGTCTGGACGGAGCAATACCAAAAACAGAGGACAGCTTTATGATATATATCAGTCGCCGTCGCGCCGTGCCGCGAAATACCGCCCGTTCCTGGCTGGCCGCGACTCTCACGGCCATCGTCGCCATGGGGCTCGTCGTCGCGACGCCACACGCCGCCGGGGCGGCGCAGGCCCCGGTGGGGCTCGGCACGGCCACCAGCTACGCGGTTCTCGCCGGCTCCACGGTCACCAACACCGGCCCCACCGTGGTCACCGGAGATCTCGGATTGAGTCCCGGTTCGGCGGTGACCGGGTTCCCGCCCGGCGCCGTGATCGGAAGCGTCCACGTGGCCGACGCCGCCGCCGTACAGGCCCAGGTCGACCTGACCACCGCCTACAACGACGCCGCGGGCCGTACTCCCGTCACCGTGGTGCCCACGGAGCTCGGCGGGACCACCTTGACGCCAGGTGTCTACAGCTCCGCCGCGGGCACCCTGGGGATCACGGGGAACCTGACCCTCGACGCCCAAGGCGACCCGAACGCGGTCTTCATCTTCAAGGCGGCCTCGACCCTCATCACCGCGTCCGCCAGCACGGTGACCCTTGTCGGGGGTGCCCAGGCGTGCAACGTCTTCTGGCAGGTCGGCAGCTCGGCCACTCTGGGGACGAGTTCCAGCTTCGTCGGGACGATCCTGGCGCTCACGTCGATCACCGTGAACAACGGCGTGACCGTGAACGGCCGGCTGCTCGCCCGCAACGGCGCCGTCACCCTGAACTCGGACAACATCACGCGGTCCGACTGCCTGATCCCGCCTGACAGGACGACCAACACCACGCTGACCTCGTCGTCACCCACGGCTCAGGTGGGAAATCCGGTCACGTTCACCGCGAAGGTGACATCCACGTCCGGACCCATCCCCATGGGCACGGTCAATTTCACCTCCGACGGAACGAGCATCGGTACTGTCCCCCTGGACGCGAGCGGCAACGCGTTGTTGACCGTCTCGAACCTGCCCGTCGGCACACACCAGATCGTCGCCACCTATTCGGGCTCGGGGCAGTTCAATTCCAGCACCTCACCGACGTTGACCCAGGTCATCGTCAGCGGCCCCATCCCGCCCACTCCTCCGCCCACCCCCACACCGACCCCCACGCCGGCACCGACGCCGGCACCGACGCCGACGCCGGCACCGACGCCGACACCGACGCCGACGCCGACACCGACCGTCGTGCCCTGCTCGGTGGCGAAGGGCAACGAGGAGGAATGCAAGGAAGACCAGGCAGACGAAGGGAAGCCGGCGAACGCGAACCAGGCCAAGGCCCGCGATCACAAACGGCGGGAATGGGACCGCAGGCACCACCGCAGGGAGCACGGTCGCCTGGTGACCATCCGGACGCTCCACACCCTTCACGGAGTGATCAGTGAAGGTGGGCACGGAGGCCACCACAGCACCCATGGGAACCGGTCCGCACATCACAAGGGCCATCATCACGTCTATCACAAGGCCCAGAAGCACAAGCGCCCGCACTTCCACGTGCACCACAAGAAGCACCCGAAAGAGCGCGCCAGAATCGCCATAACCGGCTGACCCACCGACCAATGACACTGGGCCCCGCTCTCTGAAGGGACGGGGCCCTCGTGCATCAACGGGTGAGTACCCCTTGGGAGATCAGTAGGGAAGATCCGCCCCTTCGGCGACTTCCATGATCCTCCGACGGCCTTCGGCACGGTGCTCACGACGTTCCTGGAACTCCAAGACATCTGCCAGTCGGACCAGACGGTGACTGCTGCCAGGCAAACGCTGGGAAGGGATCTCCCCTTCGTCCAGCAAGCGCGTGACAAATGGGCGCGACAGACCGAGCAACTGGGCGACCTCATTCGGGGTCAGACGGGTCTCAACCGGAAGGGTGAAGACTGCGTTGCCCTTCGCAAGGTCGTGAGCCGCAGCCACCACGAGACTCACGAGTGATTCGGGCAGCACGATGTCACCGCCCTCGGGCCTGCGAAGCACCAGTTGGGCATGCAGTGCGGCAGCGGCAGTCTCAAGATCAGCAAGTAGCTCACGGTCGCCGCTGTCTGCTTCGACACGTGTAGCGCCGGCCAGAACACCCGTACGAGGCATGGTCACCTCCACCACCAAGAGGATATCTGAAATAACTGTAACTCGGGAAGCAGCAAAGCGCCATCTCTGGGCCGCCGCCCGACGAGCGGACCGCCGGCTTCAAGCCATTCGGCCTCGGCCCTGCGGTTGCCGCGTTAGCCGACTTGGCGGGGGGCTGGATGGCCCGGCAGGCCCTTGGAAATTCTGCCCGAGCCGAAGGCGAGGCCCTTTGTGCAGGCGCAGGACGTTCCAACCTTCATCGGCCCACCCGGCACCCGAGTGACGGGTGGGCCACCTGCCGCCCACCCAAATCGTTGCCCACACCCACAGGCACACGCGCCGGCTTCCTCACAGGTTGGATACCTCACAGGGCCTAAGGCGTGATCAACGTAAGGCCGTGGTGAGTGTTGAAGTCCTCGAAATCCTTGACGTTCAACGTGGCGAGGGGAAGTCCATGTGTCAGGCAGCAGGCCGCGATCCACATATCGTTCATCGGGCGGGGACGACCGCGCTTCACCGCGGCGGCACCGAGCTTGCCCCAGGTCACGGCGATGTCCTCATCTCCGGGTAGAACTGGAACGCCACTGAGCCATTCGGTCAGAGCACCACGGCTCCGTGTGCCCCAATCGCGAATTTCCATCCACTTCGTCGGCTCCGCCAGCGTCACAAATGTGATCAGCGGAACGGCCCCCGCCAGCTTGGCTGCCAGAGACACCGGAAGTCTGCGCTTGTGGATCAGAGAGGAGGCGTCAGTGTCCAAGACGACAGGCGACATGGTCAACGGGCGCGTTACGCGATGTCGGAGTGACGCTCGGCATAGATGAAGGCCAGAAAGTCGTCCAGCTCCTCATCACTTTCGAAGGTGTCGGCGGCGAGTTCATGGACAGAACAGATCGGCCGTGCGTGCTTGGCTCTGATCAACTCGTCGACCGAGGTCTTCTTCCGGACAGGCGGCAAGATCGGGTGATCCGGCTGACTCTCACTCATGATGTCCCCCCGCCGCTCGCCTGCTTCTTCAGAGTACGGCTCACGCCAAGTGATCGCATGGCTTTTCTCGGTCAACTTTCCTCGGGGACCGGCTCGATCAGCGCTGCCCGAGCCGGAGGCGAGGACCTTATCTGTCTTCGGGGACCGACTCGATCAGGCGGACGAGGCCTCTGGCGTCGAGGAGGTCGACGGGGCGTACGGTCTCGTTGGCGCGGACGTAGTGGAAGGCGGCGCCGACCTTCGGGAGCGGGACCCCCGCCAGATGGGCCCAGGCCAGCCGGTAGGCCGCGAGCTGGACGGCGGAGGCCCTGGCCGCCTGCCCGCGTGGGCGCTCCCCCGTCTTCCAGTCGACCACCACGTAGCCGTCGCCGTCGGTGAAGACGGCGTCCATGCGGCCCCGGACGAGCCGGTCGGCGATCATGGTCTCGAAGGGGATCTCCAGGTCGACCGGCTCCAGGGACGCCCACTGGCTCTCCTCGAACCGGGCCTGCAGCTCGGCGAGCTGGGTGTCGACTCCGGAGAGGTCGTCGGAGGCGCCGGGCAGCTCGAAGTCGTCGATCAGGCGCTGCTGTCCCCACCGTCCCTCCAGCCAGCGGTGGAAGGCCGTGCCTCTGCGGGCGAGCGGCGCGGGCTTGTGGGGCAGCGGGCGGCGGATCTGCCGCGCCAGCGCGGCCTGGTCGGCCGCCAGGGTCACCAGCGACGAGACGGTCAGGTGGGCGGGCAGCTCCACGACGGCCCCGCCGCGACGCCTGGACTGGTCGCGCTCCTTCAGCAGCAGCTCCGTGTCCCGCGCCCAGGCCCGCACCCGTTCCTGCTCCCAATCCTTCATGGAGTTCGATGCCTGCACGGGAGCCGCGGGGTCCGGCAGCGGGGTGATGCCGCTGATGGCGTTCAGGACCAGGTCGGCGCCGCTCTGGATGGCGTCGTATCGCTCGCCCTCGGGCGTGGCCGGCCACTGCTCGGCCGGAGGCTCGGCCAGCAGGGGGTTCGCGGCCTCGTCCTCGATCTCCGGAGCCCAGTAGGCCACCTGCCCGGACGCCTCGCGGATCTCCAGCAGGAAGTCGGAGGGGTCGAGCGGCCGCGCGGCCGACCCCCACCGGTAGCCGGAGGCGATCAGCAGGTAGTGCGCCCGCGTGACGGCGACGTAGGCGAGGCGGCGCTCCTCCATCAGGTCGCGCTCGCGGCAGAGCTCGTCGAACTCCGCCAGGTCGTCCTTCTCCAGGCCGTTCAGCACCGGCAGGTCGTCCCGGTCGCCCCGCAGGGAGTACGGCAGCTTGCGGGGGTTCTCGGTCCACCGGGAGTTGGTTACGGGCGTGGCGGGGAAGACGCTGCCCTTGGCCAGGGCGCCCTTCTGCGTGGTGAGCTGCGAGAGCCCCGGCACGATGACGACCGGCCACTCCAGCCCCTTGGAGGCGTGCACGGTCATCAGCTTGACGCTGTTGGTCTCGCCGACCCGCCCGGCCTCCAGGCCGAACTCCTCGGACTCCGCCGCCTTGAGATAGGCGAGGAACGCCCCCAGCGTCGGGTCCTCGGCGTCGCCGGCGAAGCGCGACGCGGCGTCGAGGAAGGCGTCCAGGTCGGCGCGGGCGGTGAGCGGCCCGCCGCCCCTCGCCGCAACTTCGACGTCCAGGCCGAGCCGCCGCTCGATCTCGGCGATCAGGTCGGGAAGCGGCTGGCCGGTGTGCGCCCGCAGGACGCGCAGCTCCTGGGCCAGGCGCGGCAGGCGAGCGCGGGCGAGCGGCGAGAAGGGCTCCAGCCACTCGGGCCGGTCGGGCAGCTCGTCCAGGGCGTCGACCAGGCTGCCGCGCTCCTCGGCCATGTCGGCGACGACCTGGTCCAGCGGGTCGTCCCCGGCCGGGCCGCCCCGGGCGGCGACGGTCAGCTCTCTGGCCCGGTCTCCGAGCACCTTCAGGTCGGCCGGGCCGATGCGCCAGCGCGGCCCGGCGAGCAGCCGTACGAGCGCGTCACCGGCGGTCGGCTCGTACAGCACGCGCAGCGTCGCGACGAGGTCGGCGACCTCGGGGACGGTCAGCAGGCCGCCGAGCCCGACCACCTCGACCGGGATGTCCCGCGCCTCAAGGGCCCGCCGGAGCGCCGGGAACTGCGCGCGCTTGCGGGCCAGGATGGCGATGTCCTGTGGTTGCAGGGCCATCGCGCCGCCCCAGGTGCCGCCCGCCTTGACCTTCTCGCGGAGCTTGTCGCGCTCGCCCTCGCCCCACGGCAGGCCGTCGGGCGCGACCTCCCTGCCGAGCATGCGCACCACGCCGTCGGCGATCCAGGCGGCCTCGTCCTCGGCGGTCTGGTGGAACGCGGACACGACCCTTCCGCGCCCGACGCGGTTCGTGCCCGGCACGAGCACGGGCACCTCCCGCGCCTCCTCGCGGAGGGGGACCTGCACCCGGGCGGCGACGTCGAGGACCCGTTCGCCGTTGCGGAAGCTGACCGACAGCCGGCGCACGGGGGCGGGCTCGCCGGTCGTGGTGGGGAAGTCGTGCACGAACCGCTTGAGGTTGCCCGACGAGGCGCCGCGCCAGCCGTAGATGGACTGGCAGGGGTCGCCCACGGCGGTCACCGGGTGGCCGCCGCCGAACAGCGCGCGCAGCAGCACGAGCTGGGCGTGGCTGGTGTCCTGGTACTCGTCGAGGAGGACGACCGAGAACCTGCCGCGCTCGATCGCGCCGACCTCGGGGTGCCGGTCGGCGATGCGGGCGGCGAGCGCCATCTGGTCGCCGTAGTCGATGACCTCGCGGCTGCGCTTGAGCCGGTTGTACGCGTCGACCATGGGGAGGAACTGCTCGCGGATGTCCTGCGTGCGCACCGGGCGGCGCTGCGCGAGCGTCGGCCTGCCGCCGAGCCGGGCGAAGCGCTCGTCCAGCCAGTGGCCCACCTCGCGCACCTCGTCGGGGGTGCGCAGGTGCTCCGACAGCTCGCCCGCGAGGTCGAGCACGGCCGCCGTGACCGAGGGCGGCGCGAGGTCGACGCGGTCCATGGGGCCGTCGTACCGGCCGACCACGCGGGCCGCCATCTGCCAGGAGATGGCCGGGCTCACCAGCCGCATGGTCGGCTCCAGCGCCTCGCGGAGCGCGTGGTCGGTGACCAGCCGCGCGGCGTACGCGTGGTAGGTGGACACGGTCGGCTCGGCGTCGAGCAGCTCGGGCGGGGCGAGCCCGACCTCGGCGAGCCGGGTGAGCCGCTTGCGCACCCGGGCGGCCAGCTCCGCGGCGGCCTTGCGGGTGAAGGTCAGGCCGAGGACGCGCTCGGGGCGCACCAGCCCGTTGGCGACCAGCCAGACGACCCTGCCCGCCATGGTCTCGCTCTTGCCGGAGCCCGCGCCGGCGACCACCACCATCGGCTCCCTCGGCGCCTCGATGACGGCGGCCTGCTCGGGGGTGGGCGGCGGGATGCCGAGCTTCTCGGCCAGCTCGATCGGGCCGATCAGGGCCGGGCGGGTGGTCTCCGCGGCGGATTCGGCCTCGGGGCCCGGCGGGGTGGGGCCTAGCAAACCTGGCCCCCGCTGTCGTTGACCGGGCAGCTCACCTTGGCGGCGCAGGTGCGGCAGCCGTCGTTGACCTTGGCGGTGAAGACCCCGGCTGCCATGCCGGTGGCCACGGTGTCGACCAGCTCGCGCGCCCACTCGGGCTGAGGGTCCTCGCCGAGCGCGCCCTGCCGCTGCTCCTTGGCGACCTTGGCCTCCTTGCCGGCCGCCTTGCCGACCTGGACGAGCGCGGCGCCGCCGGGCTCGGTCATGCCGTGGCGCTCGAAGGCCCCGAGAAGCGTGGCGAGCTGGTAGACCCCGAGCTGCGGGTGGCGGTCGAGCTCGGCGTCGGGCGGCTTGGCGGTGCCGGTCTTGAGGTCGATGATCACGGCACGGCCCTCGCCGTCGCGCTCGACGCGGTCGACGCGGCCGCGGATCTGCACGCCGTCGGACAGGACGGCCGTGAAGGCGTCCTCGACCGCGACCAGCTCTCTGGGGTTCTGCTCGTGCCAGGAGAGGAACCGGGCGACCATCTGCTCGGCCACCTTGCGCTGCTTGCGGTTGAACCAGACCCCGCCGAAGTCGAGCTCGTCCCAGACCTCGTCGAGCCGCTTGCCGAGCGTGTCGCCCGCCTGCCCGGCCACGGCGAGCACGGCGATCGCGTGGATGACGCTGCCGAGGCTGCGGGACATGTCGGTGCCCGAGGCCCCGACGGCCGTCTCGAGCAGCCAGCGCAGCCCGCACTTGGTGAAGCTCTCGACCGCGGAAGGAGAGACCCGGACGATGTTCTCCGGCCAGCTCAGCGGGCGGTCGTCGGAGATCGGCGTGAGCGCGTACCACTCGTCGGGGTGGGCTCCCGGGACGCCGGCGCGGGCCAGCCGCGCCAGGTGCCCGGCGGCGGCCGTGCGCATGGGCTCGGGCCTGGTCGGATCGCACACGGCCGATCGCAGGTCGGCGACCAGCGCGGACATGCTCAGCCAGCGGGCCCGGTCGTCGACCGCGGCCTCCTCGACGGCCCCGGGGAGCAGCTCTGACAGGAACCGGGACGGCCGCTCGTCGGTGTCCTCGCCGCCGACCGCGGTGACCACCAGGCGGCGGCGGGCGCGCGTGGCGGCCACGTAGAACAGGCGGCGCTCCTCGGCGAGCAGCTTGGAGGCGAGGGCGGCCCCGGCGGCGTCGGCCCCGTCGAGCACGGAGCCCTCCGACAGCTCGACCAGCTCCTCGACGCCGAGCAGCGACCCGCGCAGGCGCAGGTCGGGCCAGACGCCCTCCTGCACGCCCGCGACCACCACGACGTCCCACTCGAGGCCCTTGGAACGGTGGGCGGTCAGGATGCGCACGGCGTCGCCGTCCGGCGCGTGCTCGGCGAGCGAGTCGCCGGGGATCTCCTGGGAGACCAGGTCGTCCAGGAAGACCTCGGGGCCGGCGTGCGGAAGGCGGTCGACGAAGCGCGCGGCGTAGTCGAACAGGGCCACCACCGCGTCGAGGTCACGGTCGGCCTGGGCTCCCTTGGCCCCGCCCGCGAGGCTCATGTCCGTCCAGCGCTCGGCCAGGCCGGACGCCTGCCAGATCGCCCACAGCGCCTCCTCGGCGGTGTCGCCCCTGCTCACGGCCTCGCGGGCGGCGGTGACCAGGGCGGCGACGCGCTGGGCGCAGGCGCCGACGTGCGGCTCGATCGGGATGAGCTCGCGCGCGTCGCGCACGGCGGCGACCAGCAGCTCGTCGGACGATCGCGGCGGCAGCGACATCGGGCCGGCCGGAAGCGCCGCCGCCGCCAGCTCGGCGATGCGCAGCGCGCGGCGCAGGCGGCGCACGCCTATCGTGTCCGTGCCGCCCAGCGGGCCGGTGAGCAGCTCCTCGGCCGTGGCGACGTCGAGCGTGGCCGGATGGAGCGCCACGCGCAGCAACGTGACGAGCTGCCGCACACCGGGCTCCTGGATGAGGGGCACCTCGTCGCCCGCCACCACGACCGGCACCCCCGCGGTGAGCAGCGCGCGGCGCAGCATGGGCACCTGGCGGCTGGCGGACCGCACCAGCACGGCCATGCGTGACCAGGGCACCCCTTCGAGCAGGTGCGCCCGGCGCAGCGTGTCGGCGACGACGGCGGCCTCCTGGGTCTCGCTGTCGGCGAGCAGGACCCGCACCTGGCCCGCGTCGGCGCTCTCGACGGGAAGCAGGTCGCGGTGGTCGCCACGGGTGCGGCCCGCGCCCGGAGGCACCGGCAGGCGCGACGCGACGCGACGGGAGGCGGTCAGGAGCTCGGGGCCGCTGCGGCGGCAGACCCGCAGCGCCACGACGGGCGCCTCCTGGCCGTCCAATGTGCGGAACCTCTCGGGGAAGCTCAGGATGCCGCGCACGTCGGCGCCGCGGAAGCCGTAGATCGACTGGTCGGGGTCGCCGACGGCCACCAGGTCGCGGCCGTCCCCGGCGAGCTGCTGGAGCAGGAACTCCTGCGCGGGGTCGGTGTCCTGGTACTCGTCGACGAACACCACGTCGTAGGCGGCCCGCTCGCGCGCCCGTACGTCGACGTCGGTGAGCAGGGCGGCGGCGGCGCGGATCAGCTCGGCGTAGTCGAGCGCGGGGCTCGGGTCGAGGTCGAACCTGTCGGCGTAGCGGTACGCGAACCGGCCGGCCGCGACCCAGTCGGAACGGCCGTGCTCGCGGCCCAGCACGACGAGGTCCTCGCCGTCGAGGCCGCGCTCGGCGCCGCGCGCCAGGAAGTCGCGCAGCTCCTCGGCGAACCCGCGGGTCTTCAGCGCCTCGCGCATGCTGGAGGGCCACTGCCGCGCGCCGTCCTCCAGCTCGCCGTGGAGCAGGCGGCGTATCTCCAGGAGCTGCTCGGGACCGGTCAGCAGGCGCGGGGGCGGCTCGCCCGCGAGGACGGCCTCACGGCGCAACAAGGCGTAGGCATAGCTGTGGAACGTGAGCGCGAGCGGTGTGCGCGTGGTGCGGCGCATGCGGCCGGTGATACGCTCGCGCAGCTCTTCGGCGGCCTTGCGGCTGAACGTGAGCACCAGCACCCGCTCGGGGTCGGCTCCGCGCCGCTCGACGCGGTCGACGACGCTCTCGACGATCGTGGTGGTCTTGCCGGTGCCGGGGCCCGCGAGCACGAGCAACGGGCCGCCCTCGTGGCGCACCACCGCCCGTTGGTGCTCGTCGAGAGCAGGGGGCATCGCCTGCCCCGTGCTTCCCCGCCGCACCAGACGGTAGGCCTGACCACTCACAACACGCTATTCCACCAGACCACACGGGTAGATCGTGCCGACTCGACCGTACGGTGCGTGTGTCGATCTCCGCCGAGGACGACAAAACACGTTACCCGGGGGGTTGCTCCGGCCTCCTGGAGTGACACGGCACACAGCCGGAAAAGCCTTCGGTGGACGTCGTACGCCGCGCCCGCTCCTCCCATCTCCCACGGGAAGAGGCAGGGGTCCGCTTCGGCCCCGATTGGCCCTGTCTCGCGATCAGCCCCGCTGCCAGCATGGCGAGCGGACGAGCGACGACGGCTTCACGGGGAGGACGGCATGCCGATGACCACGGTGCTCTACGGGACGGCGAGCGCATGACGGGCGACCGCACCGGGGATGGCCGTCGTGACCGGCGGCGGGCGGCGGCGGGGGCGGCCACGGCGATGTTCTGCGTCGGCACGCTCACTGCGGTGTCCCCGGCGCTGCACGACTATCCGGTCTACGGCGGGCAGGCCCTGCGGTACGCCGCCGGCGCGCTCCCGCTCTTCCTGGTCATGCGGGCACGCCGGCTCCCGCACCTGAGGCTGAACGCCCGGGAGATCACCCTGATCGTGCTCCTCGCCGCCGTCGGGCTCGCCGCGTTCAACATCTTCGTCATCGAGTCGACCCGGTACGCCGACCCGGCGACCGTCGGCACGATCGTGGCGACCGTGCCCATCATCCTGGCCCTGGCCGGACCGCTGATGGACAGGCGGCGGCCGACCCCGCACATCGTGGTGGCCGCCGCCGTGGTCGCGGCCGGCGCGGCGGTCGCCACGGGCCTCGGCCACGCCACACTGCTCGGGGTGCTCCTGGCGCTCGGCGCGCTCGCGTGCGAGGTCGGGTTCTCCCTCCTCGCCGTCCCCCTGCTCCCCCGGCTCGGCGCGATCCGCGTCTCTGCGTACGCGACCGCCGCCGCCGTCCCGCTCCTGGCGGTCGCCGGGCTCGCATCGGACGGGCGGGCGGCGATACGGCCGCCGACGCTCGGCGAGGCGGCGGCGATGGGGTACCTCGCGCTCGTGGTGACGGCGTTCGCGTTCTTCTGCTGGTACGACGCGCTGCCCCGGCTCGGTCCTGAACGCGCCGGGCTGTTCTCGGGCTTCCTGCCGATCGGGGCGATCGTCTCCAGCGTGGTCCTCGGGACCGGGCACCCCGGCGTCCCCGACCTCCTCGGGGCCGCGCTGGTCATCGGTGGCCTTCTCCTCGGCCTGCGCCCCCGGCGGGCGCCCCCGGCCGCCGTTCAGGCCGCTCGAACTCCGCCCACGCGCGAGCCAGCCGGTCGACCAGACGGTCGAGCACGTCCGGGCCGAACGTGAAGGCCAGGCGCAGGAACCGGTCGTGCGCGCCGGTGGGGTCCGTCGTGGAGCCCGGCGTCACCTCGACGCCGTGCCGGAGGGCCACGTGGGCGTACTCGGTGGCGTCGACCCCGGGCAGCTCGACCCACAGCCCGCCGCCGCCGTCCGGCCTGCGCCACCGCCAGCCCGGCAGCCGCTCGCGGAGCAGCTTCTCGATGTGGTCCAGACGCTGCTCCCGTACGGGGGCGCGGGCGGCCTGGATCCCGGGCAGGCCGGGAACGAGCCGCGCCGCGAGCATCTGGTCGATGACGGGGCTGCCGAGGTCGGCGAGGGCCTTGCGGCGTGCCAGCCTCTCGATGAGCTCCGAGGGGCCACGTACCCATCCGATGCGCAGCCCGGCCCAGACCACCTTGGCCAGGGAACCCGCCGACAGCACCTTCGCCCCGCGCGGCGCGTACGCGGCGAGCAGGCCAGGGTCCTCGGAGAGGTAGGAGTTGTCCTCCAGGACCGGGATGTCGTACCGGGCGGCGAGCTCGGCCACCCTGCGCCGCCGGGCCGCCGACATCAGGACGCCGGTCGGGTTGTGGAAAGTGGGCATCAGGTAGATCAGGTCGGGCCGCCCGGAGGCCAGGACGCCGGCCATGGTGCGCGCGTCGGCGCCCTCGTCGTCCACGGGAACGGTGACGATGCGGGTGCCGCGCGCCCGGAACACGTCGAGGCAGCCGGGCCAGCCGGGCGACTCGGCCAGCGCGGTGCCGCCCGGCCCGAGGCACAGCTCGGACACCAGCACGAGGGCCTGATGCGCGCCCGTCGTGACGAGGATCTGATCGGGCGTGGTGGGGAGCCCGGTGCCGGTCAGGTGCTGGGCGATGGCCCGGCGCAGCTCGGGAAGCCCGGCGGGGTGGTAGCCGGGCTCGTCGAAGGCCGTCTCAAGGTCGGCGCCCGCGAGGTCGCGCAGGGCCGTGACCAGCTCGGGGACGGCTCCCTGCGAGGAGCTCGCCACCGAGATCAGGTCTCCGGGCCCGTCGATGAGGTACTGGTACATCGCGGTGCCCGTGCCGCCGGGCACGCGCCCGTCCGAGATCGGCCGGCGGGTGGTGGCGTTCCGCGCGATACGGGTGCCGCTGCCCCTGCGGCTCTCGACCAGCCCGGCCTCGCGCAGGGCCTCGTACGCGGCGACGACGGTGGTGCGGCTGACCCGCAGCGCCCCGGCGAGCTGCCGTTCGGAGGGGATGCGCTGGCCGGGGAGCAGGGCGCCGGTCTCGATGGCCTTGCGTATGCCGTCGGCCAGCCTGCGGTAGAGCGGGCCGGTGCCGCTGGGCCAGGTCGCGAACGAGGCGATGACCTCGCTTTCCGAACGCTCGAAGCCGTGGGCGCGCTGCGGACGTGATGCGCGCGACGTGTCCACCTGTCACCCCGTTCCACCTGGAAAGCCCGGTCCACTTTCCCACGGCACGCGGTCGGGTGGACTGCTTGTCGGGGGCGCGGTCAGCCCAGCGCGAGCATGACGGGGGTGAACAGGCGGTCGAGGTCGCCGGGGAGCGGGCCTCCGTGCACCATCAGCTCCGTGGAGAAGGCCGGGGTGAGCCCGCGCGCGACCGCCCAGGCCGTCAGCTCGGCGTGCCGCGTGTCGATGTCCAGGCGGACCTGCCCGTGCAGGCCCGTCACCAGCTCCGCGATCAGCGCCTTGGCCACAGCCGTGCTCTCGCCGACCACGGGCCCGACTGCGACGTTGTCCACGTTGCGCCATGCCGCGCCGAACCCGACCATGGCGCCGCCGCGCTCGACGACGCGGGTCTGCTCCGCGAAGGTGAACAGCCGCGTGACGAGCCGCGTGCGGGGCGCTCCCGACGCTTGAGCGTCCAGGGCGATGACCGCCGAAAGGTCTTCCTCGTGCGCCGGGCGGACCCCGTCGTGCTTGAAGTCCTCGGGTTCGAGGGCGAGGTGCCCGGTGTGCGTGACGACCGTGCCGACCGTCTCGAACCCCACCTTCTCGTACAGGCCCTTGCCGTACTGGGTCGCGGTGAGGAAGACCGTCACATCGCCGGCCTGCTGGAGGGCGTGGAGCATGAGCCTGCGTCCGAGCCCCATGCGGCCGTGCCGGGACGCGACCAGGACCATGCTGACCACGGCCAGATCGCGCCCGTAGCGGGTCAGCACCACCGTGCCGGCCAGGCCGCCCGCCGGGTCGTCGATGCCGTAGACCTCGCCGACCTCGAAGAGCAGGCGCCACTTGGCCTCCTCGGGGAGCCACTGGCGGTCGATGGCCAGCAGCAGGCAGTCGCGCAGGTCACCGGGACCGAGCCGCCTGATCGGTACGTCCGTGACACCTGGCCGGTCGGCGAAGCCCGATTCCATGCATTACCCCCGAAGATGCGTCCCGGGCCCCTCGAACCCGCTTCGTCCGGCATCATCGACCACATTCGCTGACAAATCCACCGATTTTCCCCGCAGCCCACCGGCCGTTGACGCGCCTTGCAGGGTGCCACAGGGTGCTCGCAACCGGGGTCAGCCGTCGTAGACCCAGCCGGTGTCCTGCACGCGGGTGACGCGCTTCCACGTCCGCGCGTCGCACGACGCGGCGGCGAGGTTGCGGAAGTCGCGGTCGCGCACGACATGCGTCTCGGACAGGTCGAGCCAGCTGTCCTTGGTCGCGTGCGGATCCCACCCGGCCGTCGGGATGGAGAGGTACTCGCCGCGGTCGGACTTGTCCTGGCTGGTGATCTTCAGGACTTCCACGTTGCGCGGGTGAGTCCGTACGACGAGGCAGGGGCGGACCTTGGAGCCCGAGCCGTCGGAGTAGGGGACGTCGGCCCACCAGATCTGGCCGGGCGCGGGCCGCGACTCCCACGCCGGGCTCGGCGGGCGGGAGTGCACGGGCAGCGGCCGCCGCCCGGGGCCGGCGGCGGGACGCCCCTTCCGGGCGGGACGCGGCCTCCGGCCTCCCGGGGCGGACGGCTTCCGCCCGGGACGGGACCCGCCGCGCTCGCGGGGAGCGACTTTGCCCCGTACGAGCACGGCCACGAGGCCCGCGGCCACGAGCAGGACCCCGCACACCACCAGCACGGTCATCAGCCGGTCGCTCATCATCACGGCTGCGTGCTGAAGACGTGGTCGACGAGCCTGGCGGTGGCCTTGCCGTCGTCCTTGGGCGCGTAGGTGCGGACGAACGACTCGTACCGGTCGGCGTAGTCGCCGGAGAGCGCGTCGATGAGGCGCACGGCCTCGATCACGTCGCTCCCCTCCGACAGCAGCGGCCCCGGGGCCTGGGTGCGCAGGTCGAGGTAGAGGCCGCGCGTGTTGCGGTAACGCTCCAAGTCGTACCCGAAGAAGACCATCGGGCGCCGGGTCACCGCGAAGTCGAACATCACCGAGGAGTAGTCGGTGATCAGCACATCCGCGATCAGCAAAAGATCAGCTATATCGGGATAAGTCGTAACGTCGAGGGCGAAGGGGTACTCCCGGCTCATCGGCCCGGGACGAACCAGAGACGCGGGCCCGGGGACCACCAGCCCGGGAACCGCCGGCGGCGCCTGCGTCATGTGGCCCCTGACCAGCAGCACATGGTCGCGCCCGAGCACCCGCCGAGCCTCGGTCAGGTCGAGCCGCACCGAGCTGTTCCTGCGGTCGTGGTCGCGCCACGTCGGGGCGTACAGCACCACGCGCTTGCCCAGCGGCACGCCGAGGTTGCGCCGCACGGACGCGGCGAGGTCGGAGCGGTCGTGGGCGAGGACGTCGTTGCGCGGGTAGCCCGACTCGAGGATCTCCCCGCCGTAACCGAACGCGCGGCGCAGCACCTCGGAACCCCACGGGCTCTGCGTGACGAGCAGGTCCCAGTTGGCCACCTCGGCGGCCTGGCGGTACCAGGCGGCCGGCCTCGGCTCGCGCGACATGTGGCGCTGGTCGCCGCCGACCCGCTTGAGCGGGGTGCCGTGCCAGGTCTGCACGCAGATCTGGTCCTCGCGGGCGCGGAACCACTGGGGAAGCAGCGTGTTGGTGATGATGTGGCTCGACCGCGCCAGAGCCGTGTAGTGCTCGCGGCTGCCCTCGCGCACGACCGTGGGCGTGATGCCGGGACCGAGGCCGAGCGCGGCGGAGTCCGGCGGGACGAAGGCGCCGTCCTTGACGACCCAGATGTGCTCGCGGTCGTCGCCGCGCCTGAGCCGCTCCTCGTAGACCGCCCGCGCGCTGTCGGAGTAGGAGCGGCCGTCGAAGGAGACGTAGACCGTCGCGTCGCGGAGCTCGCGACGGCGCTCGGCGGGGTAGTGGACCCTGCGCAGCGCCCAGAGGCCGCCCGCGCCCTTCTCGTCGTCGGGCAGGTGCTCGGCGGCGACCAGCACGGGAACGTCGAACCGCGTGGCCACCAGGCGGTATTCGCGGTCGCCCACGATGTGGACGCCCTCGTCCAGCGTGTCGAGCAGGCGGTGGTCGACACGCAGGGGCGCGGTCGTGCCCTTGCCGCCCGCGACCGACAGGCTCCAGGCCCCGGACGCCAGCGCCACCGTGCTCCCGAACCTGGGCATGGCGCCCGGCGCGAGCCGTACGGAGAACTCGGACCCGGAACGCCCCAGCGGCACGCGGTAGGTCAGGCCGGCCCGCTGGCGCAGCACCAGCTCGCGCTGCCCCGGGTCGGTGTCGGGATAGGTGCCCGCCAGCGTCAGCGTGCCATCGGCGGCCCACGCGGCCGAGGTGATCACCGGCCAGACGCGGTGGGCCGAGACCACGGCCCGGTCGCGCCGGTCGCGCAGCACGGTGACCTCGCGGCGGTCGATCGCGATGTGGGTCTCGGCGGTGTTCTCCATCATGACCGGCGCGGCCGGATCGCCCTTCGGCTCGATCCACAGCCGGCGGGCGTCCCGCTCCTTCATCAGCGCGGGCACGGCGAGCGCGACCGAGAACCGCGTGCCGCCCTCGACCGGCGTGAAGTCGGCGTGGATGCGGTGGCCGCCCAGGCGGGCCCTGCCCTTGGTCGCCGTCGCGCCGGGGAGGAAACCGGTCAGCTCGACCTGGTCGCCCACGTGCGCGACCCCGGTCAGCTCGGCCCTGGTGGGCTGCAGCACGACCTGGAAGACCCGGTCGGAGGTCCACGCCGGGCGCACCCACCAGCCGGGACGTACGCGAAGCCCGGCCGGGCGCTCGGTGCGCCCCACCAGGGGACCGCGCAGGGCGCCGGTCGCCCGCGCGCCACGGCTCCAGATGACGATGTCGGCACGCCAGGTGGTGGTGTCGGGGACCGCGGGACGGCGGCGCAGCAGCCGCTGGGCGCCGTGGACGGCGGCGCGGGTCGCCGCGCGCCAGCGCAGCGACCACGGACGTATCTCGGCCACGAACCCGGCCCAGTCGTAGTTGCAGCCCGGCTCGCCCGCGCCGTGGGTGGCCTCAGGGCGGTAGACGCGGCGGGTGCGGGCGGAGATGGGCGGCACCCAGCGCGGGCCCCTGAGCACCACGGTCGCGCGGTTGAGACGCCGGCTGCGCACGGACAGCCCGACGAGGTAGGCGTGGCCGCTGACGCGCAGCCGCCCGCCCTGCCAGGAGACGTCGTCGACCTCGGTCACCGGGACGAGGTCGGACCTGCGCAGGCGGAAGAGCGGCTCGGGCGCGACCACGGGCAGGTCGGCGTACCAGGCGAGGCCCTTGCGCACCCTCTTGGACGGCTCGGCCGTGGCGGCGACCAGGTTGGCCAGCTCGTCGCCCTGGGCGAGCTCCGCCGGATCGCGGTTCTCGACCAGGTAGCAGGCCAGTCGCCTGGCGACCGGCAGCCGGCGCTTGACCGAGGGCTCGACCTCGGCGAGATAGTCGCGCAGCAGGTCGACGGCCTGGCGCAGGCGCGTGGCGTCCCGCCTGGCGGCGGTCTCCAGCCGCAGGGCCAGCGGCCCGTTGAGGGCCCCGGCGTGCAGCCGCCGGCGCTCGGAGCGGGAAAGGCCCGTGGAGTGGACGGCCGCGATCAGGGCGTCGAGCGGCTCTCCCCTGTCATAGAGGTCCTGGGCGGCCCGCAGCCGGTCGGCGACGACGTCGCCGGTTGGCGCGGGCGGGGCACCGGTGGCCATCAGGGAGGCACCGCCTTTCCAGTCGACCGCAAAGGGCGTCTCTGGAATGGTAATGCGACTTACTGAGAACTCACTGATGATCTCCCTGCCATCGGGCGCGGCGCATGTCGGCGCGCTCGCCCCTCAGGGGAGTGCCCTCCTGCTTCCACCGGGAAAGGCATCTGCTCTCGTGGCCGGGGGGCGGCGTGCCGTCGGCGTGGACGACGCGCCACCAGGGAACGCCTCCTCCCCAGGTGGACATCACGCGGCCCACCTGCCTCGGGCCGCCTTCCGCGAGGTATTCGGCGATGTCGCCGTAGGACATGACCATTCCCGGCGGGATGCGCTCGACCAGGTCGAGCACCCGCTCGGCGAAGGGCGTGGGGTCGCTCACGCGCTCCACTGCGCGGGCCCGAGGGAGAGGATCTCCTCCAGCTTCCCGAACTCGTAGGCCGCGTCGCCGTTCACCTGCTCGACGATGCCGTCGCGGATGCCGTACGCCTCGCCGTCCTCGCCGACCAGGCTCCCGCCGAGCATGCCGGCGAGTCGGGCCAGCTGGGCGACCTCCCAGTCGGAGGTCGGCTTCCCGTACAGGCGCCCCTGCCAGGTGGCGATGGCGTACTCGCCGTCACCGTGGCGCGCGAAGACCTCGCCGGCCTCCGGTGTGCCGCGCAGCTCCAAGCCGGCGTCCGCCGACGCCGTCGCCTTCGTGAGCTCGGCGTAGGCGAGCGGCGATTCGCGTTGTACACGCAACTCGTATCCCACGAGACGGGAACCCTAGCGAACCTTTACCGATCACTGGTACACGAAAGAGCAAGTTCGGTCAGACCGCATCCGAAATGCCGCCGAACGGCAGCCGAATAGCGCCCCAATCGCGTCCACGACGTGATCATTGCCGTTCGGACCGCCGGGTGAGCACGACCACCCCGGCTCCGAACCCTATGAGCCCGAGGAGAACGCCGGCGCCGTAGACCCAGAGTCGCACAGGATCGGGCCCTGGCGGGGTAGGCGCGGGCGCCGTCGTGCCGTTTCCGAAATGAAGGTCGCTCCGCACCGGAAGCGAGGTGGTGTACGCCGTGAGCTCGCCCGCGCGCTTGAGAGCGGCCGCAGCGTCCACCACCCCGAATCCCACTTTGTCGCTATAACGGGCGGCGGGCTTGTTCCTGGTGGTGGACGTGAGCGCACGGGCAACCAAATCAGGGCTTAGATTCGGATATTTCGCCTTTATTAGTGCGGCCACCCCGGCCACCAGGGCCGTCGACGCACTGCTTCCCTCCATCTGCCGGTAGCCGCCGCCGGGAACCGCCGCGGGGACCCCCACGCCGGGCGCGCCCACCAGCACCGAGAGGTTGTCGCTGCTGAACCCGGTCGCCTTGCCCTGCCTGTCGACCGCGCCGACCCCGATCACCCCCGCGTAGCCCGCGGGGAAGCTCCAGAACGTGGTGCCGTTCTTGCGCGCGTACTCGGAGTCGCCGTCGTTGCCCACGGCCGCCACCAGCACCACGCCGCGCGCCAGCGCGTACGCGACGGCCTGGCGGTCGGCGCGCTGCGTGGCGTACTCCCCGAGCGACATGCTGATGACCTTGGCCCCGTGGTCGGTGGCGTAGCGCAACGCCCTCGACAGCGGGCTCTCGCTGGGCAGGCCGAGACCGTCGTCGGGCTCGATGAGCTCGTACTCGGGCTCGTCCTCGGAGATCACGGGAACCGACAGGATGCGCGCGCCGGGAGCCACGCCGATCAGGCCGCCGTCGTGGCCGGACCCCGCGATCAGCGAGGCCATCGCCGTGCCGTGCGGCCCGACGGGCGGGGGGCCGTCGTCGAACACGCTGGCGCGCATGTCGGGCGCGACGGTGACCTTGCCCTTCAGCACCGGGGCCTTGGGGTCCACCGCGCTGTCGACCACGGCCACGGTCACGCCGACCCCCCGGGTGACCTGCCACGCCTGCTCGGCGTTGAGCGCGTCGAGCACCCATCGTTGCTGGTCACGCACCCCGTCGGCCCGTACGGGAGCCGCGAGCAGCCCGGCGAGGGCCACCGCCCCCGCGACCGCGCACGCGCGCGCGGCGCCGGCCCGCGCCCTCAACACACGTTCCCCTGGGTGCAGCGCGGGATCTCGGGTGGCGCGGACAGGCCTCGGGCGATGTGCCCGGCGACGGACTGCGCCGTCGGCCACAGCTCGCTGTGCGTGATCTCCTCCGGCGGCACGGACTCGCGCGTGCGCCCGTCGGCGTACCCGGCGGTGGAGAAGACGATGTACGGCCCCGCGCCCGTCCAGCTCGTGCGCTGGCGCTGCGCGGCGCCGAAGGACTCGGTGACCGTGCCGGGGAACGCCACGGGGCGCACGCCCACGCGGTCGTCGACGGGCAGGTCACCCCCGGTCTGCACCCGGGTCTCCTCGTCGTCGAGCACGGCCACCCCCACGGTCATCACGAAGGTCGAGGTCTGGTCGACGTACGTCGCGCGCAGCATGGTGCGGCAGCCGTGCTGCCGCAGGACCGTGGCGACGGGGGCGTCCACGACGGACGCGCACGGCGCCTCCCTGGCGATGCCGACGCGCCGGGCGGACTGCCGCACCCGGGACAGGCCGAGGTACTCCACCTCGGCGGGGAAGACGGCGTCGGCCCGCCAGGCGTACCAGCGCCTGGCGACGTCCTCCTCGGCGAAACGGGTGCGCTCTGCGACCGTGAGCGGCCGCGCGCGGGTCTCCTGCAGCAGGCCGACCACGCCGAGCAGCACGTTGGTCGCCGCGATGGCGAGGATGGTGCCCATGATCAGCAGGAACAGCGATCGAAACCGGACGCCCCGCTCAAGCTCCATGCGGTCGATGGCCGCCTGCGCGCCGGCGGCACGCGCCCGGGCGCCGGCCCACGGCCGCGCTCCCTCACGGGCTGTGCCATCGCCCGAGGGAAACCTTCCCGCGCCGCGCGCACCCTTCACACGGGCGGGCCAAGGCGTCACCGGTCGTGACCGTGGCTCCTCAGGCGACATATATCGATGCTACGTCGGCGCCCGCTGCCGCCCACCCGGTTGGGGCTCCTGGGGCTCATCGTGTTCCCGGTGTTCGCGTCCGCGCCGGGAGCGCCGTACGAGCACGATCACGACGGTGAGGCTCGCGCCCGCGCACGCGGTCGCCGCCAGGGCCACTCCCCCGTACACGGTGATCATTCCCGTGTCCCGCCGGACGACCTGCACCGGCGACAGCGGAGAGGCCGGCGCGCCGGTGTCGGGGGACATCGGCAGGTCGGCGTCCTGCACGCCCGCGCCGTAGGCGGTGTGGCGGTGCCGCGCCAGCCTCGCGGCCTCGGCGAGCGACCGCGCCGCGTTGACCACGCCGAATCCCATGCCGGGGTCGTAACCCCTGGACGGGCGGCGCGTGGCGCCGGTGGTGAGGGCCTGAGCGACAAGCGCAGGCGACATTTTTGGATATTTCGCTTTAATGAGGGCGGCGACCCCGGAGACGAGCGCCGTCGCCTGCGACGTGCCCCTGCCCACCCAGTACTGGTCACCGGGACCGGCCCCGAAGATGTCCACACCAGGCGCCGCGAGGAGGACCAGCGAGTTGCGGTTGGAGAACGACGCCTTGTGCATCCCGCGATCGGCCGCCGCCACCGAGATCACGCCGGGGAGCGAGGCCGGGTAGGAGTACGGCCCGTCCTTGCGGCCCGCCCCGTCGTTGCCCGCCGCCGCCACCAGGACCACGCCCTTGGAGATCGCGTATTTGATGGCCGCGCGTTCCTGCCGGGTGGGCTGGTCCTTGGAGATCGACATGTTGATCACGCCCGCGCCGTGGTCGACGGCGTAGCGGATGCCGCGCGCGACGACGTTCTCGAACCGCGCCTCGGAGTTGAAGGCGTGGAAGCCCGGCTCGTCGTCCTCCAGGATCACCCGCACAGAGAGCACCTTGGCGGCGGGCGCGACCCCGATCACCCCGTCGGAGTGCCCCGGGCCGTGCCCGTGCCCCGCGATCAGCGAGGCCATGTACGTGCCGTGCAGGCGGAGCGGCGCGACGCCGCGCGGGTTGGCGCCCACGGTGAGATCGGGGCCGGTGAGCACGGACCCGGCCAGGTCGTGGTGGCGGGGGTCGACTCCGGAGTCCAGCACCGCGACCTTGACCCCCGCGCCTCGGGTGATCCGCCAGGCGGCGGCCACGTCCAGGGTGCGCATCACCTGGCGCTGGCTCCCGCGCACCTGGTCGGCCAGCGCGGGCCCGGCCGCCAGCGCGCCGGCGACCTGCAGCACCAGCATGACCACCAGCACCACCAGCACCGGCAGCACCGGCAGCGCCGCGAGCACGGCACGGGGACGCCGCGCGACGCGGACCCTCAGCACTGCCAGTCCTTGCCGGCGCAGTCGGGACGCGCGGGGGTGGCCAGCGTGGTCAGGATCCGGTCCTCCAGGTCGGAGGCGAAGCTGAAGATGGTGGAACGCTGGTGGCCCACCGACCGGGCCGGCCGCCCGTCGATCTGGCCCGCCGTGGTGAGCACCAGGTACGGCCCGGCCTGCGCCAGCGAGGACGCCTGGCGGGCGGCGGCGGTGAACCGGTCGGCGACGGTCTGGGGGAAGGCCAGCGCGCGCAGCCCAGGCGAGGGCACGCCGCCCGGCGGGAACGCCGCCCTGGCCGCGAGCGCGGACCCCTGGTCGGGGAAGGCCGCGACCCCGATGGTCACGACCACTCCCTGGAGCGCGTCGAGGTAGGTCGCGCGGAGCACGGCCCGGCAGCCGGCCGCCTTCAGCACGGTTCTGAGGGCGGCGTCCACGGCCGCCGCGCAGTCGGTGCGCGAGGAGATGCCCACCCTGCGGGCGTTCTCCTGGCCGCCCTGCTCGGCGACGTAGGGGAGCAGGGCCGGGAAGATCTCGCCCGCGGGCCAGGCCTGCCAGCGGCGGGCCGTCTCCTCGGCCGAGGCCTGCTGGATCTCGGCGACGCTCGGGCCACGGGTCAGCTCGGCGCCCGCGGCCCCGGCCGCCACTCCGGCGATGATCGCGCAGATCAGGGTGAGCGCTGACGCCATCACCAGGGACGGCCACGCACGCGACTCACTCACCTGCCCGACCCTAACGCCCCCGGTGGGGAGGCATCGGCCGTTCCATCCGCATAGATCCCTTTGGAAAGTACTTGACGGAATGGAAAGTGGAAAGTACTTTCCTGAGTGGAAATGATAGGAGACCTGCATGAACGCCACCCCTGACGACGCCGCGTCCATCACCCCGGAAGCCGCCGCGCACAGCCTGCGCGAGATCCGCGCGTCCCAGGCGGGCATCGTGAGGGCCAGGCCGTGGTTCCCCACCTGGTATCCCGTCGGCGTCGGCGTCTACGTGACCGGGTTGCAGTTCCTCACGGAACCGGGCACCTCCGGCCCGCTCGCGGTGACGGGGACCACCCTCCTGACGGTCGCCCTCGCCGGCCTGATCGTCGCGCTGGCCCGCACCAACCGGCAGGTTCCCCACCGCAGCCTCGTCAGGCCCGCTGTGGTCGGCGCCTTCGTCGTCTGGCTGCTGGTGGGCGTCGCCGTCTGCGTGGTGCTCGCGGTCACCCTGTCGTCGGCCGAGGTCGCCTACGGGCGCACGTACGCGGGCGTGGCCATGACGGCGTACCTGGCGGTCACCGGCCCGGCCGTCGGCCACGCGATCACGCGGCGCATGGCGGCGAAGATCGAGGGCCGCTGATGGAGCGGCTCGACCCGCTCATCCACGCTCCGGCCAGGCTGCGCGTCATGTCGCTGCTGGCCGCGATGGAGGAGGCGGAGTTCGCGTTCGTCCGGGACGCGGTCGAGGTCAGCGACTCGGTGCTGTCCAAGCACGCCGCGGCGCTGGAGACGGCGGGGTACGTCGTGATACGCAAGGGCCATGTCGGCAAGCGCCCCCGCACCTGGCTCAGGCTCTCGGACGCCGGCCGCGAGGCGTACGCGGCCCATGTCGCCGCGCTCCAGGCCATCGTCGCCCGCTCGGGGCTGTCGCTCACCGGCGAGTAGACGGCGTGCGGCCCGCGCCCTCCTGTGGGAGGACGCGGGCCGCACGCGTCGCGGGATCGGCCTCGCCGGCCGGTCGATCAGTAGGTCGGAAGCGAGGGGTCGACGGTCTTGACCCAGCTCAGCACGCCGCCGCCGACGTGGACGGCGTCGGAGAACCCGGCGTTCTTCAGCACCGCCAGCGCCTCGGCCGAACGAGCACCCGACTTGCAGTGCAGCACGATCTTCTTGTCGTGCGGCAGCCGCTCAAGGGCCGCGCCCCGCAGGAAGTCGCCCTTGGGGATCAGCACGGCGCCGGGGATGTTGACGATCTCGTACTCGTTCTGCTCGCGGACGTCGACGAGGAAGATGTCGTCCCCGCGGTCCTGCATGTCCTTGAGCTCCTGGGCGGTGATCGTGGATCCCGTGGCGGCCTGCTGGGCCTCGTCGGAGATCGTGCCGCAGAACGCCTCGTAGTCGATCAGCTCGGTGATCGTTGGGTTCTTGCCGCAGAGCTGGCACTCGGGGTCCTTGCGGACCTTGACGTCGCGGTACTTCATCTCCAGGGCGTCATAGATCATCAGGCGCCCGACCAGCGGCTCGCCGATGCCCGTGAGCACCTTGATCGCCTCGTTCACCTGGATCGACCCGATGGAGGCGCAGAGCACGCCGAGGACGCCTCCCTCGGCGCAGGACGGCACCATGCCAGGAGGCGGCGGCTCGGGGTAGAGGCAGCGGTAGCAGGGCCCGTGCTCGGACCAGAACACGCTGGCCTGGCCGTCGAAGCGGTAGATCGAGCCCCAGATGTAGGGCTTGCCCAGCAGGACGGCCGCGTCGTTCACCATGTAACGCGTCGCGAAGTTGTCCGTGCCGTCGACGATCAGGTCGTAGGCGGCGAAGATGTCCATCACGTTGTCGGTCGTGAGCGCCACGTTGTGGATCACGACGTTGACCAGGGGGTTGATCTCGCGGACCGTCGCGGCGGCGCTCTCGGCCTTCAGGCGGCCGACGTCCGACTGTCCGTGGATGATCTGCCGCTGAAGGTTGGACTCATCAACGACATCGAAGTCGACGACGCCGAGCGTGCCGACACCGGCCGCGGCGAGGTACATCAGGGCCGGGGAACCGAGGCCGCCGGCGCCCACACACAGCACCTTGGCGTTCTTCAGCCGCTTCTGCCCGGCCATCCCCACGTCGGGGATGATCAGATGGCGAGAGTAGCGGCGCACCTCGTCAACGGTCAGCTCGTCGGCCGGCTCTACCAGCGGTGGCAACGACACAGTTCTACGCTCCCGTTTCAGGGGATCTTCCCATTTGGCGGCTTGCCCGTCAGGCTACGCGCCCAGCCGTCTGTCACAACCTAACCCGGTTGCCCCCGCATTCCCGAATCGGCGATCTTAGCCGACGGCGGCCGTATTCTCCGCGCTCCGCGTGTCTTCCGTCCCCCGCGCACCGTCGCCGCCCACGGACGCCTTCCACACGCTGTCCTGCATCAGGACGCGTACGTGGCGGGCGACGAGCGCGGGGAACTCCATCTGCGCGACGTGGGCCGCGTGGGGCAGGAGCACCAGCCGGACGTCCTGGAACGTGCGCCCGGCCCTCGTCGCCATCCGCGGGTCCACGAGGCGGTCGTGCCGCCCGTGCACGACCAGCGTGGGGGCGGTCACCTGGGCCGCCAGGCGCCACAGGTTGTCGGCGCCGCGCCGGAAGTACTCGTTGACCAGGGCACGGGCCGTGGCTACCAGTGCCTGGCCCGCGTAGGGGAGCTCGTCGCGGCGGCGCAGCTCGGCCACGGCGTCCTCCAGGCGGTCGGGGTGCACCCGCCCGCTGTCGGCGTAGCACATGGCCATGGTGGCCCTGATCCTCCGCTCGGGGGGCAGCGTGCGGAGCCGGGTGACGGCCCACTCGCCGAGGCGGGGGGCCGCCGACATGGCTACGCGGGCCGGGCCGTACCGGGGAAGCAGGTCGGGCAGAGCCGGCGAGACGAGCGTGAGGGTGCGGACGAGATCGGGGCGCGTGGCCGCGACCCGCACCGCGACGGCGCCGCCCAGGGAGTTGCCGAGCAGGTGCACGGGGCCGCCGATGTGCTCGATCAGCGCCGTGACGGCCGCCGCGTGCGCGCCGATGGAGTAGTCGCCGCGGGGCGACGCGGGAGAGTAGCCCGCTCCCGGCAGGTCGATGGCATATCCCCTCACCTGGTGCCGGAGCTCGGCCATCAGGTCGGTCCAGTTGGTCGCGGAGCCGGCCAGCCCGTGCACGAACACGGCCTTCTCCTGCGGCCCCTCGGGAGTGGACCGCACGTAGACGCTTAGGCCGTCGAGGTCGAGCAGCTCCCCTGGCCAGTGCGGAATCGGTTCGTCCACCATCTTTCCCCCTCTTGTTCACCGTCCGTTCCGACGATAACCCGGCGCCGTACAGCTCGCGCCGAGCACCGCGCCCTGCTGGGGCTACCCGGACAGGACCGGAGAGGCCACAAGATCACAGGAAATATCGGGCAAATCGGGAAATATCGAACTGAAAGACATAAGGGCAGGTTAAGTAGATGCCAAAAGGCAGTGATCCTCGTTTGTCGTATGCGCCGCTAGGAAAACAAGACAAGTGGGAAGACTCATAACGAGTCACCCCAGCATTTACCTCGAAAATGAGGAAATGCGTCCGCTGGGCAACCCGATGCGTCAAGGGGGAAAACGCAATGCCCGACGTCAAGAAATACGCCGCAATGCTGACCGTCACCGCGGCACTCACTGGTGGTCTCGCCGGTCTCGGCGCCACCACGGCTACAAGCGCCAACGCGTCCACCGCGATCACCAACTTCGACGGCTTCGGAGGCGGCTTCGACGGCTTCGACGGCGGCGGAGGCGGCTTCGACGGCGGCGGCGGCCACTGCCACCACGGCGGCGGGGGCCACCACGGCCACCACGGCGGCTTCGGCGACGACGGCGGCTTCGGCGACGACGACGACGGGGGCTGGGGCGGCAAGGGCCGCGGCTTCTCGCGTCACCACCGTCACCACCACCGCGCCGGAGGCGGCCACCGCAACTGCTACTTCAAGATCGTAGAGGCGCGCTTCTTCCGCGCGATCATCGGCCACAACAGCCACGGCGGCGGCCACCACGACTTCTTCCGTGACAACCACCGTCGCCACTGGCGTCCCGAGCACCATCACCACCACCACCACGGCCACAAGCACCACGGCAACGAGGAGAGGTAAACATCCATTCCTAGGCGGACTTTCCAGGCTGCCATTCGCCTGGTAGCACCAGCCGCTTAGCCGACAGAATACGGGAAGCCCCGGAGCGATTCCGCTCCGGGGCCTCCCTCTGTGCTCGGACACTTTATCCCGGCTCCGGAATTTCCGGCCTCTCCGGATAATTTCGCTTTTCCGGGTTGTTTCTCCGCCCGGTCAGGCGGTCTTGCGGGCGCGGCGCTTCGGGGCCTGCTTCTTGGTGTCCTTCTCGTCCTTCTCGGCGGCCTCGGCGGCCTCGGCGGACTTCGCGGCCGGCTTCTTCTTGGCGGCCGTCGAGGCGGGGGCCTTCTCGCGGGCGCCCTCCCGCTCGCGCTTGGCGGCGTCGACGCTCGCCCGCAGCGCCGCCATCAGGTCGACGGCGGGCCCCGCCTGCTCGGGCGCCTCGGGGCGCACGAGCTCCTTGCCCGCGACCTTGGCCTCGATGACCTGCTGGAGCGCCTCGCGGTAGGCGTCGTGGTACTCCGTGGGATCGAACTCCCCCGCCATCGTCTCGATGAGCGACTCGGCCATCTGCAGCTCCTGCGGGCGCACCTCGACGTCCTCGTCCTGGAACGCGAACCCCGGGTCGCGGACCTCGTCGGGCCACAGCATGGTCTCCAGCACGAACACCCCGTCGCGTATGCGCAGGGCGGCCAGCGACTCGCGCTGCCGCAGCGCGACCTTCACGATCGCCACCTGCCCCGTGCGCTCCAGCGCGTCGCGCAGCAGGACGTACGGCTTCACGCCCGTGGACTCGGGCTCCAGGTAGTACGACTTGTTGAACAAGATCGGGTCGAGCTGGTCGGCAGGGGTGAACTGCAGCACGTCGATGCGGCGGGAGGTGCTCAGCGGCAGGTCGGCGAAGTCCTCGTCGGTGAGCACGACCACCTCGCCGCCGGGGAGCTCGTACCCCTTGGCGATCTCGGAGTACGGCACCTCCTCACCGTCGACGGTGCAGACGCGCTTGTACTTGATGCGGCCGGCGTCCTCGCGGTGCACCTGGTGGAACGTCACGTCCTTCTGCTCGGTGGCCGAGTAGAGCTTCACAGGGATGGTGACAAGCCCGAACGAGATGGCACCCTTCCAGATGCTACGCATGACAACTCCTCACCTCGCCCCTACTATCGAACACGCGTTCGTTAGCGGCAAGGGCGCAAAGCATTCCTAGATGGGCAGATACCCAGTGTTGAATGCCGTATCCGGTCAGGCCGCCGCCTGGTTTGATCGGGGTCCGACCTGAGCACGGGAAAAGAAAACCCAGCGGGGGAAGTGGTGCGCGTGGCGGAGAAGGTCCGGGTCAGGGTCGACGGCCGGGAGCTGACGCTGACCAACCTGGACAAGGTGCTCTATCCCGAGGCCGGGTTCACCAAGGCGGAGGTGATCGACTACTACAGCCGCGTCGCCCCCGTCATGCTCCCGCACCTCAGGGGCCGCCCGGTGACCGTCAAGCGCTATCCCAACGGCGTGGACCAGCAGTTCTTCTTCGAGAAGAACCGCCCGGCGCACACGCCCGCCTGGGTCCGCACGGCGCGCCTGCCCGCTCCTGGCAGCACCAAGGACCGCGAGACGATCGACTACGCCGTCGTCGACGACCTCCCCACGCTGGTCTACCTCGCGAGCCTCGCCGCCCTGGAGCTCCACACGCCGATGTGGCGGGTCGACGACCAGGGTGGGCCCCAGCCGCCCGACACCATGGTCTTCGACCTGGACCCCGGCGCCCCCGCGACGATCGTCGAGTGCTGCCGCGTGGCGACGCGGCTCAGGGAGGTCCTGCGCGAGGACGATCTGGAGGGCTGCCCGAAGACCAGCGGCAACAAGGGGATGCAGGTGTACGTCCCCTGGTCCCACAGGTCCGAGAGCCCCGCCGAGTACGCCAAGGCCATCGCCCAGCGGCTGGAGAAGGAGCGGCCCGACGAGATCGTGAGCCAGATGGCCAGGAAGCTGCGCCCCGGCAAGGTCTTCATCGACTGGAGCCAGAACAACCCCGCGAAGACCACCATCGCCCCCTATTCTCTGCGCGCCAACCGGCTGCCCACGGTGTCCACCCCGATCACATGGGAAGAGGTGGAGAGCTGTTCCCGGCCGGAGGATCTCGTGTTCACCGCCGAGGACGTCCTGCGCCGTGTCGGGGAATTGGGCGATCTCATGGCCCCGCCGGAGCGGAGCGGCACCGGGAACGAGCCTTAGGCTGGACGCATCGGGGTATGGAGCGGGGAGTTTCGAGCTCGCCCGCCTACTGAGGGGACTGAACATGTCGGAGATGGATGTGGGCGGGAACGAGGTCTCGCTTGACTCGCTCGAGCCCCTCGACGACGTGGCCGACGCGCTGGAGACGGAGGTCCCCGAGGCCGATGCCATCGAGCAGCACCTGAACATCCGCGCCGACCAGCGCGAATGGCCTCTGGAGATCCCCTACGACGTCGACCCGGCCGACGCCGCCGACCAGGAGCGCACGGTCGACCTCGGCGACGACGACTATCGCTGACCTGGTTACCCGCGCGTAGGATGTGAACCCGAACCGGATCCACGGGAGCGAGGGGCAGGCGGACGCCTGGCCGGCTGAGATCCGAATCTAACTCGATCAGCAGGAAGCTGAGCGCGATCACCGGTCGTGCGACGCGTGAACCGTCCCCAAGGAGAGTCCCGTGACCGCTACCCCGGACGCCAAGCCCCGGGGCACCCGGCTGCCCCGGATGGCCCGTCGCCGACAGTTGCTGAACGCGGCGCAGGAGGTCTTCGTGGAGAACGGCTACCACGCGGCCGCGATGGACGAGATCGCCGAGCGGGCCGGGGTCAGCAAGCCGGTGCTCTACCAGCACTTCCCCGGCAAGCTGGAGCTCTACCTGGCCCTGCTCGACCTCCACGTCGACGACATGGCGAACCGCTGCCGCGAGGCCCTGGCCTCCACGACCGACAACAAGCAGCGCGTCCAGGCCGCCATCGGGGCCTTCTTCGACTTCGTCTCCAGCCAGGGCGAGGCCTTCCGCCTGGTCTTCGAGTCCGACCTGCGCAACGTCGCGCCGGTGCGGCAGCGCATGGAGCGCTCGCTCCGCGAGAGCGCCGAGATGATCAGCCAGGTGATCCAGGAGGACACCGGCTGCTCCAGCGACGAGGCCCACCTCCTCGGCGTCGGCCTGGTGGGCATGGCCGAGGTCAGCGCGCGCTACTGGCTGGCCAGCCACGGCACCATCCCCAAGGACGTGGCCACCCAGCTCATGGCCCGCCTGGCCTGGAGAGGCATCGGCGGCTTCCCCCGCACCACGTAGCGGGTCCTGCCGCACCGCGGGGTTGTTCGCTTGACGCGATCAACAGGGGCCACGGGACACCCGAGGAGTAACGATGAGGATTACAGCGCCCATCGAGGCTCATCGAAATCGAAAGGGATCCCGATGGAAGTAAAGATCGCCGTACGTTCCGTGCACCGCGAGATCGTCATAGAGACCGACCTGACCGCCGACGAGGTGGAGCAGGAGCTCCGCAACGCCCTCGCCGCCGACCGCGGGGTCTTCTCGATCACCGACAACAAGGGCATGCGCGTCGTCGTCCCGGTCTCCTCGCTCGGTTTCGTGGAGATCGGCGAGGACGCCTCGCGCGTCGTCGGTTTCGGCGGCACGCTCTGAGCCTGGCGCTTTGGGGGGCCTTCGCTCCCCAAAGCGCCGGCGTGAGCACGGGGCCCGGCTCAGGACCCCGGAAGATCGGACCGGCGCGGGCTCAGAGGCCCGTGCATTCCTCGCGTGAGCCGAGCGAGCAGCCACATGGGCGACGGAAACGCCTGACGTCGTCTCGCTTGTGGCTGACGGCCGGGCAGCCCGAGCTCCCCCTTCTTAACACGGGCCGCGAGGTCCAGCGATTGGGTCCACATCTCATCAAGGAACTGCCGTAGCGGCGCGAGGCCCTCATGTCTCGAACGCTACAACCGCTCGGGGCTTTCGCGCCGCTCGATCACGGCACCTAATTGGCCAGGAGTCCGAAACCTTCTCGCCTAGGGCCCCGGCACCAGCCCCAGAGCCGCCATGCGCTTGCCGTGCTCCTCGCTGAGACGGGCGAACAACCGGCCTATCTCCACGAGATCGGCATCCGTGCTCGGCCGGCCGGATTCCAGCCCCTCGGGGGAGGCCGAGACGAGCAGCAGGGCGAGGTGCGGCCTCGCCGCCGCCAGCCGGTGCCCCTGGCTCAGCGCCTCACCCACCATGCGCCGCGCCCAGAGCGCGAGCCGCCCGGCGTGCCGGGGATCTCCGGCCAGCGCCGCGCGCACCCGTTCGACCACGAACTCCGACCTGACCTCCTCGGCCAGCACCTCGTCGACGAGCTTCCGCGTGTCGGGATCCACGTGCCGCGCGGCCTCGCGGTAGAAGTCCCCCGCGATGCCCGTGCCGACGTACGCCTTGACCAGGGCCTCCAGCCAGTCCCCCGGCCGGGTCTGGGCGTGCCAGTCGTCCAGGGACGACACGAACGGCGCCATGGCCTCCTCGGGGTCCGCACCGAGCCAGGTCAGCCGGTCGCGCAGGAGCACGAAGTGGGCGTACTCGGTGGCGGCCAGACCGCTGAGCGCGGCCCGGTCGGTCAGCGAGGGCGCGAGAGTGGCGGCATCCTCGGCGAGCCTGAGGAACGCGGTCAGCTCCGCGTAGGCGAGGACGCCGAGCAACTCGACGACGCCGGCAGGGGAATCACTCATGGATGCAGCGTACGAGCTTCGCCCCCGGCCTCTGACCCCGGCCGCATGGGCTCCGTGCCCCTCAGGACACGGCGACCGACCATGCGGAACACGAAGAAATCGGCTGGGTCTTGTGGTATCGAGTACACTGCCCTGTAAGAGTGCGACCGCAGTATGTATTCAGGGAGATTATCGCCTGATAGCCCCCACGCGAGCTACGCCGCGGCGGTCGCCGAGACGAGATGAGGGTTGGCTTTTCCGCGCGGGCCCGGCACGAGACCACCTCGGCCAGCGGTCCCGGAGGCCCGCCTTCGCAGGAGACTTAGGCAGGCCGAGCTGACCACGTTCCGAGACCTTGGAGTCATACCCGAGATCGCTGATGCCCTGGAAACCGAGGGCATCATCTCACCGTTCCCCATTCAGGAGATGGCCCTTCCGCTCGCGATCAGCGGACAGGATGTCATCGGCCAGGCGCGCACAGGCACCGGCAAGACCTACGCCTTCGGCGTGGCGATGCTGCAGCGCGTCGGCAAGCCCCGCAAGAACCGCAAGAAGCCCCGCGGGCTCGTCGTCGTCCCGACGCGCGAGCTGGCCCTCCAGGTGACCGAGGATCTCGTCGTCGCCGGCGGCAAGCTGGGCTCGCGCATCCTCACCGTCTACGGCGGGCGCGCGTACGAGCCCCAGATCGAGGCGCTCAAGCAGGGCGTCGACGTCATCGTCGGCACGCCCGGCCGCCTCCTCGACCTGGTGAACCAGAAGCACCTCGACCTCAGCCAGGTGTCCATGCTGGTCCTGGACGAGGCCGACCGCATGCTCGACCTGGGCTTCCTTCCCGACATCGAGCGCATCATCAAGCTCATCCCGGCCGAGCGGCAGACCATGCTGTTCTCCGCCACGATGCCGGGCGAGATCGTCACCCTGTCCCGCCGTTACCTTTCCCGGCCGACGCACGTCCGCGCCGAGAACGCCGACGCCGGCGACCAGGACATGTCGAAGACGATCCAGTTCGTCTGGCGCACGCACCGCATGGACAAGATCGAGATCGTCGGCCGCATGCTGCAGAGCGAGGGCCACGGGCTCACGATGGTGTTCTGCGAGACCAAGCGCGCCTGCGACATGGTCTCCGAGCAGCTCAAGGAGCGCGGCTTCGCGGCCGCGGCCGTGCACGGCGACCTCGGGCAGGGCCAGCGCGAGCAGGCTCTCCGCGCGTTCCGCAGCGGCAAGATCGACGTTCTGGTGGCCACCGACGTGGCGGCGCGGGGCATCGACATCGACGACGTCACCCACGTCGTCAACTACGACTGCCCGCAGGACGAGAAGACCTACGTCCACCGCATCGGCCGCACCGGCCGGGCGGGGCGCACGGGCGTCGCGGTGACCTTCGTCGAGTGGGAGGAGCTCACTCGCTGGAAGGTCATCAACAACGCCCTCGGCCTCGACTTCGCGGAGCCGGTCGAGACGTACTCGACCTCTCCGCACGTCTACACCGACCTCAACATCCCCGCGGGGACCAAGGGGGTGCTCCCGCGCGCCCAGAGGTCGCGCGCGGGCCTGGACGCCGAGCAGATCGAGGACATCGGCGAGACCGGGCGTCACCGCTCCCGCAAGGAGCGCGACGACCGCACCGAGCGGTCCGACCGTTCCGAGCGCCGCGAGCGCCCGGCCCGCAACCGGCAGCGCCGCCGCACCCGTGGCGGCCAGGCCGCCGAGGGCATCGTGGCGGCCGACGGTGTCGTAGCTGCCGACGGTGTCGTGCCGGTCGACGGTGTCGTGCCGGCCGACGGTGTCGTGCCGGTCGACGGTGTCGTGGCTGCCGAGGTCGCGGGCACCGAGCGGTTCGAGCGGGCTTACACCGACTACACGGCGGTGGAGGGCGACATCCTCGCTCCCGAGCAGCCCGCCACCGTGTCGAAGGCGGTGCGGGCCCCGAAGAAGGCCCCGACCACGCCTTCCCCGGACCCCGTCGCCGCGGAGGTGCCCGCCCCCCGGCGCGCCCGCCGTGGCGCGAGCAAGGCAGCGCTGTCCGAGGCGCTCGCCGAGGTGACCCCCTCGGCGGCCGCAGAGCCCGGCGCGACCGCGCCCGTCGCCCAGGAGGCGCTCATCAGGACCGAGGAGATCGAGGCGACGGCCCGGCACACGCCGGCGCCCGCCGTGTCCGACGACTACCCCCCGGCGGCACGGCACACGCCCGCGCCCGCCCTGCCCGACGGGTTCGGAGTCGCGCCCGTCGAGCGCACCGAGCCGGAGCGGATCATCCCGCCGACTCCGTTCTCGATCATCTTCCAGTCGCCCGACCTGGCGACGGACGACGATGTTGCCCCGTCCGCGGCCTCCGAGCGCGTCCAGCAGCGACGCAGGCCCGCGTACCAGCGTCCTACCCGGAGGAGCTGAACGGGCCGGCGTATGAACGACCGCGGCCAGAGCGGTGAGAACGGCGGGAAGCCCTCGCGGGCAGCCCGCCGTTCGAACGGCGCGCTCCCGGCCGAGGTGAAGCGCCATCCGATCAGGTGAGAAAGTGGAAAGTCAACCACGCGACCGACGTAGAGCGTTTGACGGTGTTGCCGGGATGAATCCTCAGTATCGTGGTGCCGCGTGAGTACGCCGCGCTTCCTAACGCTGCCTCCTGGTGTCCGTGCGCAGCAGATCGAGACCTCCGTGGGCACGTTCGCCGCCCTGGAGGCCCTGCCCGTCCGCGGTGTCCCTGAGCGATGGCCCGCGCTGCTGGTCCCGGGCTACACCGGCAGCAAGGAAGACTTCATAGCGATCTTCCAGACGCTCGCCCAGGCGGGGCGCCGCGTCGTCGCGGTCGACATGCGCGGCCAGTACGAGACCAAGGGGCCGGACGACCCCTCGGCGTACACCTGCGAGTCCCTCGGCGAGGACATCGACCATGTGGCCTCGATGGTGGGGGGCGGCGAGCCCGTCCACCTGGTGGGCCACTCCTTCGGCGGCCTGGTCACCCGCGAGACCGTGATCGGCGGCGCCACCAAGCTCGCGTCGTACACGCTGATGAGCTCGGGCCCGTCCGGGATCACCGGCCCCCGCGAGAAGGCGTGCCGCGTGATGCTGCGCGAGCTTCCCGAGGCCGGGCTCGAACACCTCTGGACTCACCGGCTGGAGCCCGAGGCCATCGTGGCCGGGGTTCCCGACGACATCCTGGCGTTCCTGCGCAGGCGGCTCCTGTCCAACTCGGCGACCGGTCTGATGACGATGGCCGAGCAGGTGCTGGGCGCCCCCGACCGGCTGGACGACCTGAGCGAGGTCGACGTGGCCACCCTGGTCCTCTACGGAGAGCACGACGACGGCTGGCCGCCCGCGATCCAGGCCGAGATGGCGCACCGCCTCGACGCCGACTGCGTCGTGGTGCCGGGAGCGCTCCATTCCCCCGCGGTCGAGGCTCCAGAGACGACGGCGCACGCGCTCACCCGCTTCTGGAACCAGGCCGAGCAGCGCCTCCTCCACACCGGCTGACGCCCCGGCCCCCTCGCGGGGCCGGTCGCACGTCATGTCATCCTTTACTCGCTATGAGGGACATCGGCGAGATCGTCGTCCAGCCGCCGCACAGGGTGACCTGGCTGGTCCACATCGACCGCGCCATGTGGGTGGGAGGCGTCCGCGGCCTCATGCTCCAGGCACTGCACCCACTCGCGATGCGCGGCATCTGGCAGAACTCCGGCTTCCAGGACGATCCGTTCGGGCGCCTGCGCCGCACCGCCGACTTCGTCGGCCGCGTGACCTTCGGCAGCCCGGAGGAGGCCGACCAGATCGGCCGCCGCGTGCGCGACATCCACCGGCGGCTGCGCATCAGCGATCCCGCCACCGGCAGGACCCACCGCGTCGACGATCCCGAGCTGCTGCTGTGGGTCCACTGCGCCGAGGTGTCGTCGTACCTGGAGACGGCCAGGCGCGGCGGGCTGCGGATCACGGACGCCCAGGCCGACCGCTACCTCAGGGAGCAGCGCCGCAGCGCCACCTACGTCGGCCTGCACGAGGAGGACGTTCCCGGCTCGATGGGTGAGATGCGCGACTACTTCGCCGGCGTGCGACCGGCCCTTGCGGTGACGCCCGAGTCGGTGGCGGCGGTCCGGTTCCTGATCTGGCCGAGGATGCCGCGGCACCTGCGGTTCCTGACGCCGGGCAAGCCGGCGTACCTCCCGTTCGGGGCGCTGTGCTACTACACGCTGCCCGGCTGGGCCAGGCGGATGTACGGGGTGCTGCCCGAGGTGCCCCAGGGGCCCGTGACTGCGGCGCTGCGGGCGTTCAGGCTCGGCATGAACTCGCTGCCGGAGACCGTGCACGACCGCGCTTTCATGCCCGGCACCCGCGACATGCTCGCCGGGGCCCGCGAGCGTCTCGGCGCCGCGGGGTACGACGTGAGCAGGGGGCTCAAGGGACTGACCGACCCCCGCAGGTGGCCCGCCCCGGCAGGGTGAGCCGGCACGCGTCGCCGGCGGCGGGCGTCGCCTGGGCGAGCCGGCACTCCACCCAGGAGGGCAGGGTCGACCGCCTCCTGACCCTGGCCACCACCGGCCTCGCCACCGCCTGAAGTCCCGGAAGGGGTCAGGACGAGTCCGCGAGGCCGTCCCAGGGCTGGTGTGAGGTGCCCGCGGCCTGACCCTCGGGGCAGTGCCTGCGGTAGTCGCACCACGAGCAGATCGGGCCGGTGTTCGGGGGGAAGCTCGCGTCGATCTCCGGCGGCACGGGCGCGGGCCCGGCACCGGCCGCGGCCGTACGAGAACCCCCACCCGCCGCGCCGGAGGCCGCCGCGCCGGAGGCCGCCGCGCCGGAGGCCGCCGCGCCGGAGGCCGCCGCGCCGGAGGCCGCCGTGCGGGAGGCCGCCGTGCGGGAGGCCGCCGGGCGGGAGGCGTTGCGCGGCGGGGCCGAGTCCGCGCGCCAGGCGCGGTAGAGCTCGTCGGCCTCCGAGGCCTCCATCGCGATCTCCTCCGCGCGGCCGATGTGGCGGCGGAGGGACTCGTCGGTGTGCTCCCACTCGACGATGGAGCCCGTGGGGACGTGGTGGAGCTCCACCTTGCGGCACGCCCGGTGCATCACGCGCGAGGACGCCACGGCGTAGATCGCCAGCGCGAGGGAGGAGCGGGCGTCGTCCTCGGTGAGGGGACGCCTGCCGGTCTTGTAGTCGACCACCACCAGCTCGTCGCCGCGCCGGTCGAGCCGGTCGATGCGCCCTGAGACCGCGATCACGGACGTGCGGGTGGCGACGGTGCGCTCGACGCCGACCGGCTCGTCCGAGGGGTCGAGGGTGCTGGTGTAGCCCGAGACCATGGCCCGCGCGCGGTCGCGCCACACCGTGGACTGCTCCTGGTCGCGGAAGCCCTCGGTGATCCATCCCTTGGTGAGCAGGATGCCCGCCATCGCGGGGGTCCTGCGCTCGTACGGCTCGCGCCACCATCCGGCCAGCGCGTTGTGGACCGACGCGCCGACGCTGTTGTGCGCCCACGGCGGGCCCTTGGGCGGGGCCGGGCGGTCGAGATAGGTGAAACGGTAGCGCCGAGGGCAGTCGAGCCAGGCGTTCAGCCGCGACGGCGTGCACGAATAGAGCCGCCTGGGCATGCCTTCGAGACCGAGCTGCCCCTCTGCTTGCCCCACGGTCAGCCTCTCCCTTCGCCCCGGAAGGCACAGGCCGCCCGCCAAGGCAGCAGATCGTCAGCCGGCCACGCCGAGCGAGCCCGGCGTTCGGTAGCCGGCCACGCCGAGCGAGCCCGGCGTTCGGTAGCCGAGCACGCCGAGCGAGCCCGGCGTTCGGTAGTCGAGCACGCCGGGCGAGCCCGGCGCCGGAGACGACGGGCTCGGCCTCGGATCACTCGTCGAGGTTGAGCTTGATGCCCGAGGCACGCGTGCCGTCGGAGAGCGGACCCTCGGTGGCGGCGGCCGGGCCCGCACCGGTGAGCGACCCGGCGAGCCAGTCGTCGAAGTGCGGCTCCTGCCCGCCGATCGTGGTCTCCTCGCCGTGGGCGGGAAGCACCCTGGTGTCGGCCGGGAGGGTGAAGAGCCGCTCGCCGATCGCCGTGAGCTGGTCGGCAAGCGCGGGATACTCACCGCCGAGCTTGCCCGGCCCGTCGGCCAGGAGCGTCTTGCCGGTGAAGACCGCGCCCAGCGCCTCGACGTACAGCGAGACGCCGCCCGGGGTGATGCCGGGCGTGGCGATGACCTCCAGCTCGACGTCGGCGACGCCGAAGATGCCCTCGTCCTCCATGTCGATGTCGGGGTAGGTCTCCTGCCAGGTGTCACGCCAGAGCTGGCGGTCCTTGCGGTTGAGGGCGACGACCGCCTCGTCGCGCGCCGCCACCTCGATGGCCCCGCCGACGTGGTCGGGCAGGCCGTGGGTGCAGATGACCGCGAGCACCTCGCGCTCACCCACGCTGGAAAGGATCGTCTCCGCGTCGCGCGCGGGGTCGATAACGATGACCTCCTCATCGTCGCCCACGATCCACGTGTTGTTCTCGACCTTGTATTCGGCGCCGTCGATGTCCACGACGCCCTCGGTCACCACTCGCTCGATACGCGCTGTCACGGCCACGACCTTACCGAACACTTGAACCGGTCTCGATAAGCAAACGGATGACATTGACGAAGAACCTCACGCCGTGTGCCGGTTCCGCGGTCACGCCGGACGGCGCCCCAGGCCTACGGCTCGGCTCCCAGACGCGGCGAGAAGGCGCCGTAGGGCAGATCGAGGTCCTGGTCCTGCTCCCTCAGGTCGCGCAGGGCGAGCTGGGCGAGCTCGACGAGGCACCCGGCCTCGGCCGGCCAGCCGATGATCCACAGCCAGTTGCCCATGGCCTCGCCGACGTACGCGACGCGGTCGGACGGGCCCTCCACCAGCCAGAGCGCCGTCGGGTGCCCGAGGGTGTCGACCTTGGCGTTGGGCGGGCCGAGGTCGAACCCCGGGCCGGGATCGGGGCCGTCCAGCCCCGCGAAGGCCGCCCCGAGCCCGATGCCGGGCTCCTCCGCCACGATGAGGAGGTCGGCGGGCCCGTGGGTGACCGCCGGCCCGGACAGGGCCACCACTCCAGCATGGGTGCCGGTGAGCTCCTCTCCGGCATCCCCGAACCCGGTCACCAGCCACCCCGTCGGCAACGGCCACGGCAACCAGAAGGGGACGCGCGAACCCTTGCGGACCACGTCGAGCGCCTCCTCGGACGGGCGTCTCGACTGGAAGGGCGGGACGGTGCCGTGCACGCCGCAACGCCAGGCGCTTGACCATGCGCTAGGTGGGCGTAGCGTGCCGAAACACCGAGGGCAGGTGGGAGCGGCTCTCACAGTTATCCACGGTGCTTCCGTCAACGCGCGAAAGTCAAGGGGCATCCCGTTATCCCGGCGTAATCTTGGCCTATGCGCGTGAGATGCGTGGGAGCGATCGTCCTCGACGGCGCCGGGCGGCTGCTGCTGGTCAGGCGCGGCCACCCGCCGGGCGAGGGCCTGTGGTCGCTCCCGGGCGGCCGGGTCGAGCCCGGCGAGTCGGACGCCGGCGCCCTGGCGCGTGAGCTTCTGGAGGAGACCGGCCTGCCGGTGTCGGTCGGCGGGCTCGCCGGCACCGTCGAGCGGCCAGGCCCGGGCGGCGTCCTGTACGAGATCCACGACTACTTCGCCTCGGCCAGGGCCGGCACGCCCCGGCCGGGCGACGACGCGGCCGGCGTGGGGTGGTTCGCCCCCGCCGATCTCGCGCGGCTCCCGCTCACCTCCGGCCTCCTCGACACGCTGATCGCGTGGCACGTCCTTCCCGCCGGGGTCAGCGGCTGAAGGACGTCCGCCACAGGGTGAGATGGTCGGAGGTGTAGGTGGTGGAGCGGCCGAGTGCGACCACTCTGTCCTCGATCACGGCGATCGCGCCGAGCCACTGGGCGCCGTCGCCCGCCATGCCGTCCCCCGTGAGGGTGTGGCGCTGCCAGTCGCGGCCGTCCGGGGACGTCCAGACCGTGCTGTCGGCGGTCGCGGGCGGCCCGTACGACCCCACGGCGACCAGGCCGGAGTCCGAGGACGTCATGTCCAGCACGGTGGCCGCGTCGTCGGCCGGGAGCCAGGAGTACTGCCAGGTGACCCCGTCGTCTCCGGAGACCGCCGCGAACGGCTGGTCGACGCCCTTGTCGTTGGTCGCGCTGCCCACCGCCACGACCTCGTGGTCCTGGAGGAGCACCCTGCGCAGGCTCGCCGAGCGCGCCCCCTCGGGGATCACGCGCTTGCGCGCCGTCCAGTTCAGCCCGTCGCGCGAGACCCACACCACGCCCGACGTACGGCCCGCCGTCCCCGACCCGCCGACCGCGAGGAACCCGTCCGGGGTCACGACGACGTCCTCGATGCGCACGTCGGCGCCGCCCGCCGGGAGGCTCTGCGGCGCCGAGCGCGAGTAGCGGCGCAGGTCGGCGGAGAACCACAGCGCGGCCACCACACCATCGGGGCCGCTGTCGTCGCCCGCCAGCACATATCCCTTGGGACCGGCCGCGACCACGCGCGGGACCACGGCGTACCGCCCGGAGGCCCCGAGCGCGGGCGACTCGGGCGCGTGACGCCAGGACCGCCCGTCCGTCGAGGTGGCGAGCAGCGGCCTGACGAACGCCGAGTCGGCCGTGGTGCTGCCCACGGCGAGCCACCCGTGGGGGCCGTGCGCCACGTCGTTGAGCGCCTGCCTGCCCGCCCCGCCGAGCGCGGGCGAGGTCACGGCCTTCCAGTTCTGGCCGGTGGCGCTGGTCCAGATGCCGGCGTCCCCCTTGACCGAGCCGACCGCGACGAAGGAGTTGCCCGCCGCGACCAGGGCCGTGGTCTCGCGGGCCGAGCGGGTGAGCCCGCTGATCTCGTCCAGCGGCACCGGCGCGGCCGGCTTGCCCTTGGCCGCCGTCATCAGCACCGGCAGGTTGTCCAGGCCGCCGGCCCGCTGGTCACCGGCGGCGACGAGCATGCCCGCGTCGGTGACGGCGAGCCCGCGCAGCGTGCCGGGGATCTGCCCGAGGTCGGTGCTCTCTGTCCAGTTCTTGCCGTCGGTGCTGGTGAAGACGCCGTAGCGCTCCCAGCCCGACTCGGCGACCGCCGCGACCCCGGCGGCGGAGGTGGCGAGACCCCGCACGCCGGTCGCCTCGCGCCCGAGCCCGCCGATCACCCCGCACTGGCTCCACGCGTCTCCGAGGTCGGAGCAGTAGACGCGGACCTCTCCGGCGTTGGACTTCTGCAGGGTCGGCACCAGCAGGAACCCCTTGGCGGCCACCGCGAGCGCGCCGGGCTCCGGCCGCACGCCGGGCAGGGCCGCGGCCGTACGGAGCCAGGTGCGGCCGCCGTCCGGGGAGCGCAGGATGACCGAGGTCGTGTCGCCCTTGCCCGGGTCGGCCAGCGCCACGACGGCGTCCCCCTTGGCGACCACCGCGCGGATGGCCCGCACCTTGTCGGTGGCGCCGATCTGCCCGGTGTCCACGCGGCTCCAGCTCTGCCCGTCCGGTGACACCCAGGCCACCGGGCCGTACCCGCCGTCCTGGAGGGTCGTGGAACCGACGGCGACGAAGCCGCTGGCGGTCCGCGCCAGGTCGGTGATCCGGTCGCCGTTCCAGAAGACCGAGAGCCGGGAGGGGTCGACCGCCGTCCAGGAGCGCCCGTCGGCGCTGGTCCACATGCCCCGGGCGGAGGCGCCCGCCGAGCCCGGCGCCTCGGTGCCGGCCGCGAGCCAGCGACCCGCGCCGCCGGCGACGCGGCCCGCCGACCCGGCGGGCTGGTACCCGGCAGGACCGGTCACCCTGCCGAGCTCCCAGGACGCGCCGCCGTCGGGTGAGACCAGGAAGAGCGGCCGCGGCACCGGGCTGGTCGTGTCACTGCCGACCGCGACCACGGTCGAGCCGACGGAGGTGACCGCGTTGAGCACCTGGCTGGAGCCGTTGCCGCTGATGCCGGGCGGGGCCACGAACGCCTGGTCGCCCGAGCCGCCGTCGCCCGCCGCGAGCCGCAGGCCCGAGCTCGTCGGGGAGTTCACCCAGTTGACGATCACCAGTCCGAGCCCCGCCGTCGCGAGCAGCACGACGACCACGAGGATCGGGGTCAGCAGGCCGCGCCCGGGCCTGCGCCGTGGCGTGCGGGGCCGGCGCGGTGGTCTCGGGTCCGCCTGGTCGCGGTGGTGACGGCCGCGGCCACCGCCGCGCGGGCGTGCCGGACCGGACGCCACGAGGATGTCGGGACGGCTGGGGCGGGCGGGACGTCCTCCGGGGGGCCCGCCGATGCGCTCCTCCGCCGGGACGTCCTCGGCGTACGGGCCGGCGGGCTCGGCGTACGGGCCGGCGGGCTCGCGCGTGATGCCGGACCTGGGGGCGTCCTCGGTCTCCGGAGCGGCCTCGGGCTCGGCGGGGATGCTGGGCTCCACCCTGATCCCCGGCCTGTCCCACTCGGGCGCCGGTGGCGTGTGGGCCCGCGAGGGCGTGCGCGGCGGTCCTGAGGCGACGAGCTTGTCGGGACGGTTCACCAGCCGGCGCGGGGGCCAGGCGGGCTCGTCGGGCTCCTCCGGGGGCGCTTCCGGCACCCATCCGGGGTACGCCTCACCCGGTTCCCCGGGGGACACGTGGCCCGCGCTGTGCCGGGGCTCGGCGCCCGCGCCGCCGTACGGCCGCGCGTAGGGGTGGCGCCCGGCCGAGGGCTGCCTCGGCGGCTCCGCAGCGGGGTCTTCAGGGGTGGAGGAGCCCTCGTCGGGGGTGGGCGCCCCGAAGGGCGGAAGGGCCCACGGTGAGTCCAGGGGGAGGCTCCGGGAGCGGGTGTCCGAGGGATCGGGCGGGGAGTGGTGGAGCGTCGGAGGTGGCATGTGGGCCTGGTGGGACCCGTTGGGGCGTGACGTGCTTCCGTGGTCGGCGCCATCGCCGGCCGACCACCATGACGAGCGCGGGTCGTGGGGGCCCGAGGCCACGCTCAGCACCTCCTCGTAGGCAGCCTAACCCAGTCTGAAGGCCGTGATTCGGGACCGTTCCACCGAACTCCAGCTCATCCATTGCATCGACAACAGATCACTCGCGATCGTACCGATACCCAACCCATGCCCAGTGATCACATAACTGGGTGGGATGGTGGTCGCTTTCGCCCTCGCCGCCAGCGCGCACCTCCCTGGGACCGACTGCCGGCCCGCACACCTTCCAGGGCAACATGCCGAGGCCCCTTCTGGCGAGACCTCTCTAGTCAGATTTATCTAGAGACCGTCTGAATTGCCCGCTTCTGGGCGATTATCGCGACCACAATGACGAAGAAACCCAACTGCACGACGGTCCCGGAGAGAGCCTGCCACGGCACCGCCCCCTGTTTCAGGGCGTCCCCAAGGTCGCCCGAGGCGGCGGCCGGCAGGAAGCTCACCACGTTGTTGATCACATGCAGCCCGATCGGCGCCTCCAGGCCGCCCGTACGGACGGCGAGCCAGCCCATCAGGGCGCCGAAGGTGAAGACGTCGATGATGCCCCAGTCGGTGTAGGCGTGCAGCGAAGTGAACGCGGCGGCGCCCAGCAGGATGCCGGGCCAGGGGGTCGTGAAGTAGGCGCCGAAGGCCTGCAGCACCCAACCGCGGAAGATGTACTCCTCCGCCGCGGCCTGGAAGGGCACCAGCAGCAGGATCACCACCAGGCCGGGCAGGAACCTCTGCCATCCGACCCAGCCGAAGAGGTTCCCGAGCTTCTCCCCTGTTACGGCGTACGTCGCGACCATGGCGGCCTGGCCCAGCAGGAGCGCCACGAAGGCCACTCCCAGGCAGGTCAGCAGCCACCCCCAGCGCAGCCGTCCCAGCACGGACGAGAGGGTGCCGGGCGGGCGGCGCTGGACCAGCCACGCGGTGGCGAACACGAACGGCAGGACCGCCGCGATCGACAGCAGCAGCACCGCCAGCTCGAACACCGGGTTCCCGAAGAGCCTGTCGCCCCGCATCACCACCGGGATACCGAGGAGCCCCGCGACGATCATGCCAAGAAAGATCACGAACAGTCCGACGCCCACGAACGCCCCGGCGATGCCGGCGGTTCCCACGATGGGACGCCACCAGTGATGCAGAGACGTGCGCGCCAGGTGGTCGTACCGCGTGCCGGGCGGAGGCGGCACGACCCACGGCTTCGGAGCCGGCGGCGCCTGCCAGGGCTGGGGGCCCGGATAGTACGGGCGAGCCGCCGGCGGATGCCCGAACCCCGGCTGCGGCTGGTGCGCCCGTGACGGATGCCCGAACCCGGAAGACCCAGGCTCCGGCTGCGGCTGGTGCGCCCGTATTGGATGTCCGAATCCGGAAGGCCCCGGCTCGGGCTGTGGCTGGTGGGCCTGTGGCGGATGCCCGAACCCCGAAGGCCCCGGCTCGGGCTGTGGCTGGTGCGCCTGCGACGGATCGTGCATACCCGCCATTCTCCTCACCTGGCCGGGACGTCTCGCGGCTGGATGCCGTTGTGCGTCTTTCTTCATAGACGCCCGCCTTGGAAGGGCCCAGCCTGCAAGCACGGATCCACTCATCCGCGCTCATCCGCTCTCGTCCGGGCCCATCTGCGGGCTCGTCGGACTTACTAGGCTTATCCCGGCTATCCAGGCTTATCCAGGAGCAGAACATGAAACGGCCAGGGCCCTTTCACACGCTAGCCGCGGGAGCGGTCGTCGCCGTCGCGCTGGGCGCTATGAGCGTCGGGACCGCGCCCTCCACCGTCGACGCCGCCGCCATCGCCGGCACAGCCGACACGGCGGCCGCCTCCAGCCCACCGGCCGCCGGGGCCACCACCTCGGTGACCCCCGAGCCCACCGGCACGGCCCAGGCCGACGAGGCCACCGACCCGACTCCGAAGCGCGCCGACTACGCGGGCGTGGCACAGGGCAACGGCGGGCTGGTCGCGCTCTCGATCAAGAACGGCAAGGCGGTCGCCTACTTCTGCGACGGGCGCGTCGAGTCCTGGCTCAAGGGCACCGCCGAGGACAACACCGTCACGCTCACGGGGAAGGGCTCGCTGATCACCGCCGCGCTCGGCGACGGCAGGGCGCGGGGCAGGCTCCAGGTCGGCAAGGTGAAGTGGCGCTTCACGGCCCCGCTCGTCAAGAAGCCCTCGGGCCTGTACCGCGCGACCGCCGTCGTCCGCGGCGCCAAGGTCGTCGGCGGCTGGATCGTCCTGCCGGGCGGGCGTCAGATCGGCCTCGTGAATGTCGACGACTCCCCGTACCCGGCTCCGAAGCTCACCCCAGGCTCCCCCGTGAACGTCGACGGGACCGAGCTGCGGCCCGAGGACACCGACGCCTTCATCGACGACCTCTGAGCCTTCATCGACGTCCTTTGAGTCTTCATCTGAGCCTTAGCGACGATCTCTTGAGCCTTCATCGACGATCTCTGAGAGGGAACTCCAGCCATGACCATCACCCAGCCCGCGCGGAGGCAGACCTTCGCGCCCTACCTCGTCCCGCTCCTCGTCGGCGGCTTCGTGGCCGTCGCCCTCGGCGTGTACGGCCGGGCACACACGCCCACCGGGTACGCGGTGGGCCTGTCGGGTTTCTCCGGCGCCCAGGCCATGAAGTCGTGGCTCGCCACCGGAACGTTCGTGCTCGCGATCGTCCAGCTGGTCTCCGCGCTGGCCATGTACGGCAGGCTTCCCGGCGTACGGGCGCCGTCGTGGACCGGCACGCTGCACCGGTGGTCCGGGCGCGGGGCGTTCCTGCTGTCGGTGCCGGTGGCCTTCCACTGCCTGTACGCGCTCGGCGCCCAGTTCGACACCCCGCGCGTGCTGATCCATTCGCTGCTCGGCACGTTCTTCTACGGCGTGTTCGTCGCCAAGATGCTCTCGCTCCCCAAGCGCGACCTGCCCGGCTGGACGCTGCCCATCCTCGGCGGGCTGGCCTTCACAGCGCTCACCGGCCTCTGGCTGACGTCGTCCTACTGGTTCTTCACGACGTTCGGCGTCACGTTGTAGGTCTTTACACGGCCCCGGGTCAGGCGGATGTTCTGGATCGGACGCTCTTGGTGCGGGCCTTCCCGGTCAGGCGTTCTGAGGCGGGCGTACCCGGTCAGGTGGGCGGGGCGAAGGTCTTCGTGCGCTTGAGCCCGGCCGCCCGTCCCTTGGCGGCGACGACCAACGCCATCTTGCGCGAGGCCTCGTCGATCATCTCGTCGCCCAGCATCACCGCACCCCGCCTGTCGACCGTCGTGGCGTGCTCATAGGCGTCCAGAATCAGCTCGGCGTGGTCGTAGTCCTCCTGAGCCGGCGAGAACACCTCGTTGGCCGCCTCGATCTGCGTCGGGTGGAGCACCCACTTGCCGTCGAAGCCGAGCGCCGCCGACCTGCGCGCCACCTTGGCGAACCCGTCGAGATCCTTGATCTGCAGGTACGGCCCGTCGATCGCCTGGAGGTCGTAGGTCCTGGCCGCCATGAGGATGCGCATGAGCACGTAGTGGTAGGCGTCACCCTCGGTGTACCCGGGGGGCTGCTGCCCGACGACCAGCGTCCGCATGTTGATCGAGGCCATGAAGTCGGCCGGGCCGAAGATCAGCGTCTCCAGCCGCGGCGACGCGGCGGCGATGGCGTCGACGTTGACCAGGCCCCGGGCGCTCTCGATCTGCGCCTCGATGCCGATGCGGCCGACCGGAAGCCCGTTCGCCTTCTCGATCTGGGTGAGCAGCAGGTCGAGCCAGGCCACCTGGACGGCGTCCTCGACCTTGGGCAGCATCAGGCAGTCGAGCGCGTCGCCGGCTCCCTCGACTACCTCGATCACGTCGCGGTAGGTCCACGGGGTCGACAGGTCGTTCACCCGCACGCCTTTCGTCCCTGCCGTCCAGTCGCCCGTGCGCAACGCCGCCACGATGTTCTTCCTGGCCTGCTCCTTGGCCTGCGGGGCGACCGAGTCCTCCAGGTCGAGGAAGACCTCGTCGGCGGGGAGCCCCTGCGCCTTGTCGAGGAAACGGGGGTTGCTGCCGGGCACCGCGAGACAGGAACGACGGGAGCGCATACGCCCCACGGTAGTGGCCCGGCCCGCCGCCACCGGCCTGTGGGGGCGTCACAAAGGCCACCCCTGGTTCTTGGCACGGATCTCGTAGGGATTTACTCCACTCTGTCCTGACAATGGACCTCAAGCCTCCGTAGGGGGATTCCGCAAGGGAGAGATGGCCAATGACTGACGCGTCCATAGCGGTTCGGCCCGCCGTACTGTCCGACCTCATTCCCGGAAAGCTCGTCCGCGACGTCGCGCTGGTCGTGGGGGCCGCTGGTCTGACCGGGCTGGCCGCGCAGGTCAGCATCCCGCTTCCCGGCACGCCCGTGCCGTTCACGCTGCAGACCTTCGCCGTCCTGCTCACCGGTGCCGCGCTCGGCCTGCCGAGGGCCTTCCTCGGCATGGCGCTCTATCTCGCGATCGGGCAGCTCGGCGTGCCGTGGTTCGCGCCGTCGGGCGGCAACGCCACCCTCGGATACGTCGTCGGCTTCATCCTCGCCGCCTCGGTCGTGGGGGCGCTCGCGAGCAGGGGTGGCGACCGCACCCCGCTGCGCACCATCGTGACCATGACCCTTGGCACCCTGCTCATCTACGCCGTCGGCCTGCCCTGGCTCATGGTGGCGATGGGCCTCGACCTGCCCGCCGCCCTGTCCGCGGGTGTCGTGCCGTTCCTCATCGGGGACGGCCTCAAGGTGCTCGCCGCCGCCGGACTGCTCCCCGCCGCCTGGAAACTCGCCGGCCGCTGAGCCACGCCACTCTGGGCGCCCCCCGGCGAGTCTGGCCCGGGGCGCCCTTGTGCATGGCCGCCGATCGGACCATCTGGTAGCGACCGCCCCTGCTCAGCGACGCTTGAGGCGCGATCCATAACCATTCGTGCCCACCCGTCACCCAATTGACGGGTGATCGTGTGCTGCCCACCCACATCGTGGCCTCCACCGGTGAGCCGGAAGGGGAACCCGCCACTTCCTGGACCCCTGCGGCCTCATCTCCGGCATCCAGTGAGGTCAACACTTGGGTGGGCAACACACGGATCACCACCCAACCGCCCGACGGGCGGGCGAATCCACCCCCCATCCCCGTCCGCGCAAGATCGGTTCCGACGTGCGGCAAGCATGATCGGCAATACCGGTATCCCAACTGGGGAGAGGGTCCCGCACCACCAGGAACCCGAGCCGTTTCAGGGGAGTGCGGGCGCCCTGCCACCCTGCGGCATCCCGTTTCAGCCGGGTTCTGTCGGTGCTACCTCATCGCAGGCTGCGCGCGGCTTGGGGATCGACGCCTCAGGCACGCTGTCGGCCGGTTCCGGCGGCGCACCAGCGAACCTCCATCTGGCCCACACGGTCTTGCCTGGGGCGCCGTCCAGAGGGATGACACCGTAGTCACCGGCCAGGGCCGCGACGATGGGCAGTCCTCGGCCGTGGATCGAGTCCAGACCCAGATCCAGCTGACAGGGCCGTCCCGGGCCGTGGTCGGTGACCCGTACGAAGAGCTCTCCGGTGGTCGCCCACAACGACAGCCGGATCGGCGGAGCACCGTAGGAGATGGCGTTCCCGAGCAATTCCCCGACCACGAGCACGACATCGTCGACCAGGTCAGCCACTCCCCAATGGAGCAGCATCTCCTTCACCATGCTCCGTACCCGGCTGACCGCAGCCAGGTCGTGAGGGAGATCCCAGGCGACGCTACGTAGCCCGTCCGGCGTTTCGATCATTGGAGCTCCTCGGGGAGAGCGAGTAGGGAGTACGGGCGGATGGCTGGAGCCTGAAGGTCTGCTTGAGCCGACTCGACGGCGAGGGAGCATCGTGGACTCGGCCTCGCGCATCAGCTCACGGAGTTCTTCCACGGTGCGGGCATCCACGCGTAGGGGCTCGGGGGTCATCCATGTGGCGATGGCGTGAAAGTGACGGCTGCCCAGGCCGTACCAGACGAACCAGCCGGGCTCCATCCGATCTACCTGCTCAGCCAGTGCACGCTGGGAGACATCCCAGTCCTCCGCCCGCACCCGCTCCGTAGGTGTCCCGAGCCGGTGCCGTCCCCTCATGCCATCAATGCCTGCGAGCTTGGAAGCGATGATCCCGTAGGCGTTCCGTCACGTGGAGTAATCACAGCGACATCGTGGCCTTCGTCATGCCAACTTTCAAGGCCGAACTACAACTGTCCGTATTTGGACAACCACGTTCAGTCCGTACACGGACTGCGTATGATCGCTCACTCAAGGTAAATGGAGGCATGCATGGCAGGGAGTCCCACCGTTAAGCGGCGGCGTCTCAGCGCCGAGCTCATCCGGCTTCGCGAGCGGGCCGGGCTGACTCACGACGATGTCTGCCGGAGTCTGGAGTGGTCACGCGGGCGACTCACTCACATGGAACAGAACAAGTGGACACGCCCCGACGTAAGTAACGTTCGATTGCTGCTGGACCTGTACCGCATCACCGATACCAAGGTGCGGGAAGCCATTCTCAACCTCGCCCGGCAGTCACGCGAAAAGGGATGGTGGCAGAACTACAAGGACATATTTCGCGGCAGCCTGCCTGGATTCGAGGTAGAAGCCACCCAACTGCGGACCTACGAGATCGCATTCATCCCTGGATTGCTGCAAACGGCTGGATACGCCAGAGCGATCTTCCGAGCAGGACAGGTGCTGAAGGAAGACGAAGTCGCGGTAGCACGACGCCTCGAAGGGCGCTTGGCACGACAGGACATACTCGTGCGCGATGACCCGCCACAACTGTGGGCGGTTATCGACGAGGCAGCCCTTCGGAAGTTGGTTGGCGGGCCCAGGGTCATGGCCGAACAGCTACAACGCCTCATCGAGATGGCGAAGAATCCCAACATCACCATCCAGGTGCTACCTAACTCGGTCGGCGCCCACGCGGCCATGGCATGCGGTTTCGTCATCCTTGACTTCCCCGGCGACTTGGACCCGTCGATCGTGTACCTGGAGACACCCACTGACAGCCTGTTTCTGGAACGACCTGAAGAGGTGCAGGCATATACGTTGATCCATAATCGTGTCCTGGCCGCAGCTCTGACCGCCGAAGAGTCTGTTGTGTTCATAATGGCTCTTATCGACCAATTACCACAGGATTAGAGGCAAGGATCGTGGAACGAACCCCCTCTGCGCTCGCCTGGCGCAAGAGCACGTACAGCGGTCAGCAGGAGAACTGCGTGGAAGTCGCCGTCCTCGCTGGTGGAGGCTACGCCCTGCGGGACAGTAAGAATCCGGATGGTCCGGTGCTCAGCTCAGCCTCGGATGCGTGGCAGGCATTCATCCGCAGAGTGAAGAACGGTGGTCTGACCTGACAGCCGTCCACCGTCCCCGGCGCGCCCAACCGCGCCGGGGACTTCGTCCGCACCTCGACGACGAGACGGAGTACGCCAGTTCTCTGTCACGGACTGACGCCGCAACGACTAGTGATCCCGTGCGGGAGTCGTCCTGAGAGTTCGTGCCCACCCGTCACCCGATTGACGGGTGATCCGTGTGCTGCCCACCCACATCCCGGCCCACCAGCACGGCGGGTAGGAAGGCGCTGTACGCGGGGGGTGAACCGCTCCGAACAAGGGCGGCGCACCCCGATCGCGGTGACGGCCTTGGCGCCGTCAGGCGCGGCTCGGTGCCGGCTCCGGCTCGGAGGGAAGGGCGGCCGGGCGGCGGGGGAGCAGCAGCGGGGTCGCCAGCAGGAGCACGCCGGCCAGGCCGATGGCCGTACGCGGGCCGAGCAGGCCGCCCAGCACGCCCCAGACGGCCGTCAGGAGCGCGGTCGAGACCTTGGTCGTCACCGCCCAGGCGGACAGCATGCGGGCGACCCGGTCGGTCGCGGTGCGCTCGAGGCGGTAAGTGGCGCAGACGGGGTTGAAGACCCCGCAGCAGAAGATGAGCCCAAGCTCGACGCCCATCACCAGCAGCAGCCCTCCGGTGCCCGGCCCCAGGAAGGCCAGGCCGACGGGCCAGACCGCGCGCAGCGCCCCGACCACGACCAGGACCTGGTGCTGCCCGAACAAAGTGACGAGCGGCCGGGCCAGCCGCGAACCGAGCAGCCCACCGATCGAGGGCGCGGCGAAGGCGAGGCCGTACTGCCACGGTGCGAACCCGAGTTGGCCGAGCATCAGGACGGCCAGCAGCGGCCCGGTGGCCATGACCAGGCCGTTGAACCAGGCGGTGTTGAACAACAGCCGACGCAGCGTCGCGTCGGCGAGGATGTACCGCCAACCGTCGAACAGGTCCCCGGCCCGCATGCGCGCGGCCTCCCGGCGCTGGGGCCGCGGCTCGTGCCCACCCATCGCGCCGATGCCCAGGGCCGAGAGCAGGTAGCTGGCCGCATCGGCCACCACCGTCGCCACCGGACCGAGGAGCCCGATCGCCGCGCCGCCCAGCGGCGGTCCGATGATCGTGGTCGTCCAGGCCGTGGACTCGAATCGGGCGTTGGCGACGAGCAGGTCCTCGGCCCGCAGCAGCGTCTTCAGGTACGCGCCGGAGGCGGCGCGGAAGGTGATGTCGGCCGCCGCGACGACGACCGAGACCAGCAGGAGCTGAAGGAAGGTGAGCACACCGAGCGCGAACGCGGTGGGGATCGTCAGCAGCGCCGCGAACCGCACCAGGTCCATCGCGATCAGCACCGGCCGCTTGCGGCGGAACTCCACCCACGGGCCGAGCGGCACCGCCACGGCCGCGCCCACCAAAGCCCCCACGGAGGAGAGCGCGGCGACCTCGGCCGGTCCGGCGTGCAACACCTGAATGGCGATCAGCGGGAACGCGCCGAAGGCGAGCCACGTACCGAGCGCGCTGGTCCCGTACGCCCCCCAGAGCCACCCGAACCGCCGCCCCAGCCGATGTCCGCGCAGATGTCCCAGCCGGTGCCCGCTCGTCATGCCCGACGCTCCTCGCCACTCACCCGTACAACCGATCCGCGATCGGAAGCATCAAAGCGCGCACCACACCTGGGGATCAAACAACCGCAGGATCACCTGGCCACAACCAGCGGTTGTATCAATAGGGTGTCGGCATGGACCTCGACACCGTCCGGACCTTCGTCGCCGCCGCCGACGCGGGGCAGTTCCAGGAGGCCGCCGCCGAGCTGGCGGTCACCCAGCAGGCCGTCTCCAAGCGCATCGCCGCGCTGGAGCGCAACCTCGGCGTGCGGCTGTTCACCCGCACCGCGCGCGGCGTCGAGCTCACCATCGATGGGCAGGCGTTCCTGCCCCACGCCCGCGAACTGCTCCGGGTCGCTGAGCGCGCGGTCGCGTCCGTCCGCACCGGCAGCCGTCCGCTGCGCGTCGACGTGATCGCCTCGCGCAGCGCGCAGTCGGGCCTGATGCGCGGCTTCCACCGCGCGCACCCCGAGATCGAGCTCGACGTGGTGATGCTGTTCGACATCGAGGCGGCCGTCGCCGCCATCCGGTCCGGTGCGATCGACGTGTCCTTCCGCGCCGTCGGCATGCCCGGCCGGCCCCTTCCCGAGGACATCGAGTCCGTCCGGGTGCTCGACGAGGCGCTCCAGCTCCTCACCGGGCCCGCCCACGCGCTGGCGTCCGCCCGGTCGGTGACGCTGACCCAGCTCGCCGGGCACCGGATCTGGATGCCCGGCATCGTCCCCGGTACCGAGTGGGCCACCTACTACGACGACCTCGTCGCCGAGTTCGGCCTCACCATCGAGGCGACCGGCCCCAACTTCGGCTCCGACGCGCTCCTCGACACCATCGCCGACACCCCGGCCCTGGCCACCTTCATGGGCGAGCAGACCCGCCTGGTCTGGCCCGCCGACCACGGCCTGCGCCGCATCCCGGTGACCGACCCGACGCCCGTCTACCCGCACTCGCTCCTGTGGCACCGCGACAACCCCCACCCGGCGCTGGCCACCCTCCGCGCCCACCTCGCCGCCGCAGCGGCCGGCCACGACGCCGCCGGGACCTGGGCGCCGGGCTGGGTGATTCCGCGCTGAACGCCGCCGCGTCTGCGATCATCGTGGCCCGCCTCCAGGCAGCCCAATTCCCGGGTGGGCAACACCCGGACCACCACCCAACCGCTGCACGGGCGGGCCGAACCCACCTCACCCAATCCCTCCAGGTACCCGATGAGACACGAGCGTCGTAGATTGCTGGGTGTGAGTTTGTCGCTGATCGAAGAGGGTGCCAAGAAGTCGAGCGTCCTGTGGGTCTCGCTGTCCGGGCGTGATCGGCTGGCGTGGCACACCTGGCACGACGGTGCGATCTACATCGTCACCGGCGGCGGGGAGCAGTCGCTTCCCGGCCTGGTCGAGGCCTCACGCGTCCGGGTGACCCTGCGCAGCAAGGACAACGGCGCCGAGCTGGTCTCGTTCGACGCCCGCGTGCACCTGGTCGATCAGGCGTTCTTGTCTGAGTCCGAAGCCGGGGCCGTGGCTGCCCTGGCCAAGGAGCGGCTCAATGCGGTCGACGCGGCGGGGCTCCCGGCCCGCTGGGCCTCCGCCTCCTCGATCGTACGGCTGACGCCCGAAGTGGCCGGCTGAGCCGACGCTCCGGCGGACCCGATCTCCTCCACCGTGCGGCCGACGCCCGAAGTGGCCGTCTGAGCCAGTAGGGCACCGCCCAGCACGATGGCGCCGCCCGCGATCTGGGCCGTGCCGAGGTGCTCGCCGAGCAGGACCCACGCGATCACCGCGCCTGTGACGACCTCCAGGGACGCCACGGTGGCCCCGACCGCCGCCGACAGCCGCCGGACCGCGATGACTCCAGTGATGTAGGCCAGCACGGTGGCGACGGCGATGAGCCACAGGGCGGCGGCGATCACGGGCAGGGTGTGGCCGCCGAGCGTCACGCTCGTCCCGAAGGCCCCCCAGGGGATGTCCCAGGCCTGGGAGATCGGCGCGAGGACCACGGCGGCGCCCGCGAGCCCCCAGGCGATGAGGCCGAGCGGGTCGATGTCACCGCCGAAGCCGTCGCTCATGAGGAAGTAGCCCGCGCAGCAGGCGGCGGCGACGAGGCCGAGGAGCAGCCCTATGCCGTCCAGGCTCATCCCGTGCCAGACCTCGACGACGACGGCGAGCCCGACGAGCACGATCACCGCGCCCGCGTACGCCGAGCGCGGCAGCCGTACGTGCCTGACGAACCGCACCCAGAACACGACGAGCACCGGCGAGGTGTACTCGAGCAGGAGCACCACGCCGACCGGGAGCCGGGTGATGGCCAGGAAGAACAGCGCCTGGACCCCCGCCACGGCGATCAGCGCGTACGCGGCGAAGAACCCTCGCCTGCCCGGCGGGATGCGCAGGGCCTTCGGCCGGAACGCGGCGAGGATCACGATGAGCAGCAGGGCCGCGCCCGCCATCCTCACCCATACCGCCTGCAGAGGGCTCAGACCGCCCGCGCCGACGAATTTCGCCATGGATCCGGAGAAACCAAAGCACCAGGCCGATACGACGGCCACCGCCAGCGCCGCGCCCCTCATCCGCCACCATCCCCGTAATGACCGTTAGATGGTTTTGATGCTGTCATACGGAGAATGGTGAGATCAAGGAGCGACCGTACGTTGAGACGGCTTTTAAGGGAGGCCGACACGGCGCACCCACTATGACCTCGTACGCTGCGATAGTGAGGATCTTTGTCGCTCGGCTGGCCGGAACCCCGGTCTTCGACCCCGCCGGCGACCAGATCGGGCGGATCCGGGACGTCGTGGTCGCCATACGCGCCCACGATCCGCCCCGCGTGCACGGGCTGGTCGTCGAGGTCCAGCCGCGACGGCGCGTGTTCCTCCCCATCACCCGGTTGCAGAACATCGAGGCCGACGCCGTCGTCTTCACGGGCAGCATCAACCTGCGGCGCTTCGAGAAGCACTCGACCGAGTCCCTGGCCATCGGAGAGCTGCTCGACCTGAGCGTTGAGGTCGGCGGCGAGAAGGTCACCGTGCTCGACCTCGCCATGGAGCGCAGCAGGAGCGGCGAGTGGCTGATCACCAAGGTCGCGGTGATGCGCGGCGGCGCCGCGCGGGGGCTCCGGCGCAGACGCGGTGAGACGCTGGTCGTGGACTGGTCGGACGTCACCGGGTTCGGCGCCGTGCAGAAGGACCAGGGGGCCGCGAACCTCCTGGCCGCCTTCGAGGAGACCCGTCCGGCCGACCTGGCCAACGCCCTGCGCCACCTGCCTGACAAGCGGCGGGCGGAGGTGGCCGCCGCGCTGGACGACGACCGGCTCGCCGACGTGCTGGAGGAGCTGCCGGAACGCGACCAGATCGGCATCCTGAGCCGCCTGGACGCTGAGCGCGCCGCCGACGTGCTCGCGGCCATGGATCCCGACGACGCCGCCGACCTGCTTCAGGACCTGCCGCCCGGGCAGGCCGAGGCGCTGCTGGCGCGCATGGAGCCCCGCGAGGCCGCGCCCGTCCGGCGCCTGCTCAGGTACGCGGAGAACACCGCGGGCGGCATGATGACCAGCGAGCCGGTCGTGCTGCCGCCCCACGCGACGATCGCCGAGGCCCTCGCCGAGATCCGCCGCCAGGACATCACCCCGGCGGTCGCCGCGCAGGTGTACGTCACCCGGCCCCCGGTGGCGACGCCCACCGGGAAGTACCTGGGCGTGGCCCACTTCCAGCGGTTGCTGCGCGAGCCGCCCTCCACCCTGGTGGGCGGGGCGATCGACAGCAGCATCGACCCGATCCGCCCTGGCCTGTCCCTTCACGGGGTCACGTCGTACCTCGCCACCTACAACCTGGTGGCGGCCCCGGTGGTGGACGAGCTCGGACGGCTCGTCGGGGCGGTCACGGTGGACGACGTGCTCGACCACCTGCTGCCCGCCGACTGGCGCGAGCGGGACGAGCAGGCGCCCGGCGCCAACGGGCGGGACGACGGTACGCCCGAGGTGACCGGTGGCGGTTAACCGGCTCGACCAGCCCCGGGAGCTCCGCCGGATCGTCCGCCCGCACTACGACCCAGAAGCGTTCGGACGCCTGTCCGAACAGATCGCGCGCTTCCTGGGCACGGCGCGCTTCCTGGTGTACATGACCGGGTTCATCGCGGTCTGGGTGACCTGGAACGCGCTGGCGCCCAGGAGCCTGGCCTGGGACCCGTACCCGTTCATCTTCCTCACGCTGATCCTGTCCCTCCAGGCCTCGTACGCCGCTCCGCTGATCCTGCTCGCGCAGAACCGCCAGGCCGACCGCGACCGCGTGCAGAGCGAGCAGGACAGGATGACCACCGAGCGCAACCAGACCGAGGTCGAGTACCTCACGCGGGAGATCGCCGGGCTGCGCCTCTCTCTCGGCGACCTGGCCACCCGCGACTACATCAGGGGCGAGCTGGAGCGCCTGCTGGACGAGATCCGCGAGCCGCCCGCCCGGACGGACGGCTCAACCCGGGACGGAGCCCCCAAAGGCCCACAGTGAGCGCGGAAGCGAAAGAGAATCAGAGGGAGACCTGCGGGAAGAGCTTGGTGAGCATGTCGGCGCACTGCCGCAGCTCCTCCTCGTCGAGCAGGTCGAGGAACTGCCCCCGGATGGCGCGAAGGTAGGTGGGGGTGGCCTCGGAGAGACGTTGGTCACCCGCTTTGGTCAGCACGGCGAACAGGCCCCTGGCGTCGCTCGCGCAGGCCTCGCGCTCGACCAGCCCGTCGCGCTGGAGGCGGTCGATGAGCCGCGTGAGCCCGCTGCGGGACAGCAGCACCCGCTCGGCCAGATCGTTCATGCGAAGCCGCCGGCCCGCGGTCTCGGAGAGCTGCAGCAGCACGTCGTAGGCGGCCGGCGCCAGATCGTGCCGGCTCAGCAGCTCACCCTCAAGGCTCCGGGTGATGTGAACCTGGGCCCGCTGGACCATGCGCCAGACGATGAGCTGCTGCGGAGTGATCTCCGCCGTCCTGGACGTCACGCGGTCATCCTAGAAGGTTGCATAAACACATACACCTCCCTGTTGGAGTCTCTTGGCCCCTACCGGAGGGTCCGGAGTTCGTCGGATCGGTCCTGGGTTCGTAGCATGGATCCATGGCACCAACCCCAGAATTGGTGACGGCCGCGTTGGCGACGGTCAACGACCCGGAGATCCGCCGGCCGATCACCGACCTTGACATGGTCAAGAGCGTCGATATCTCCCCCGATGGGGTGGTGCGAGTCGGGGTCTATCTGACCGTCGCGGGCTGCCCCATGCGTGACACCATCACCCGCGAGGTGACCGCCGCCGTCTCCAAGGTCGACGGCGTCACCGCCGTCCACGTCGACCTCGACGTCATGAGCACCGAGCAGCGCAAGACCCTGCAGACCAAGCTGCGCGGCAACCGCGGGCCCGAGAAGGAGATCCCGTTCGCCAAGCCGGGCTCGCTGACCCGCGTCTTCGCGGTCGCCAGCGGCAAGGGCGGGGTCGGCAAGTCGTCGGTCACCGTGAACCTCGCGGCGTCGATGGCGGCGGCGGGTCTCAAGGTCGGCGTCCTGGACGCCGACATCTACGGCCACTCCATCCCCCGCATGCTGGGGGTGAGCGAGCGTCCGACCAAGGTCGAAGACATGATCATGCCGCCGGTGGCGCATGACATCAAGGTGATCTCGGTCGGCATGTTCAAGCCGCCGGGCAACGACCCGGTGGTGTGGCGCGGGCCGATGCTCGACCGGGCGCTGCACCAGTTCCTCGCCGACGTCTACTGGGGGGACCTCGACGTCCTCCTGATGGACCTGCCCCCGGGCACCGGCGACATCGCGATCTCGGTGGCGCAGCGCATGCCGGGCGCGGAGATCCTGGTCGTGACCACCCCGCAGCAGGCCGCCGCTGAGGTCGCCGAGCGGGCGGGCTCCATCGCCACGCAGACCCACCAGCAGATCGCCGGTGTCATCGAGAACATGGCGTGGCTGCCCTGTCCGCACTGCGACGAGCGCATCGCGGTCTTCGGGGAGGGCGGTGGCCAGAGCGTCGCCGACGGGCTGACCCGCACCCTCGGGTCCCGGGTGCCGCTGCTCGGCCAGGTGCCGATCGACCTGCGCCTGCGCGAGGGCGGCGACAACGGCAAGCCGCTCGTGCTCACCGACCCCGACTCGCCCGCCGCGACCGAGCTCAGGAGGATCGCCGAGGGCCTGAGCAAGAAGTCGGGCAGCATCAAGGGCCTCCAGCTCGGGCTGTCCCCGTCCGGCCGCTGAGCCTCGCCACGACACGAAAGAGGGGCCATCCCGGTGACGGGATGGCCCCTCTTCGCATGTCGTGCCCTGAGGGTCAGGTGGCCTCGGAGTCGTACGGCGGGATCTCGCCGTACCCCAGCTCGCCGACGCCCGCGGTGGCGTAGGAGTCGGCGGGATCGGAGTAGGACGGGCTGTGCTCGGTGGCGGGCCGGTTCCAGTCGTCCTCGAGATCCTGCAGGAGGTGCTTCCTGACGAAGTTCTTCGGGTGCAGGTCGGTGGGGTCGAAGTTCGCGAACTCGGGGCCGAGGTTGTCCTGCAGGTCGGTCTTCGCGTTGTTGGCCATCTGCCGGACCTGGCGCAACATGCGTCCCGCCTGGGAAGCCGCCTGCGGGAGCTTGTCGGGCCCGAAGACGAGCAGGGCGATGACCACTAGTGCCAAGACCTCAGGCCAGCCGAGTCCGAACACGGTGATCTCCTACGCTCTCCTACGCCGATGCCTGCTGTTGACCGGGACCGTCCAACAGCGACCTGGCTACGTCCAGACTAGTACCCCGGTCCGGCAATGGGCACCAAACAGGACACCTGATCACGACGGCTGCGGCGTGGGGACCGGAACCGCGTCGATGATTACGGTGGCGGTGTTGTCCTGTCCACCACGCTGGTACTTGACGGTCACCTTGTCGCCGGGCGCCTTGCTCCTGATCGTGACGATCAGCTCGGACGGCTGGGTCATGGGGGTGCCGTCGATCTCCAGGATGATGTCGCCCGCCTTGAGCCCCGCCTTGTCGGCCGGGCCTCCGGGGATCACCGGCTCCTGCCCCTGCTGCGTGGCGGTGGCGATGCGGACGCCGTCACCCTGGTAGTTCTCGTCGAGCTGGACGCCGATGCGGGACTTCTTGGCCGTGCCCGTGGTGACCAGCTCTTCGGCGACACGCCGCACGTGGTTGACCGGGATGGAGAAGCCCAGCCCGATGCTGCCGCTCTGGGCGCCGAACGAGCTGTTGCCGAGCGTCGCGATGGCGGAGTTGACGCCGATCACCTCGCCGGCGGCGTTCACCAGCGGGCCGCCGGAGTTGCCGGGGTTGATCGCCGCGTCGGTCTGGATGGCGTTGATGAACGACGACTCGGACCCGCTCTCGCCGCCCGCGGTCACGGGACGGTTCAGCGAGCTGACGATGCCCGTCGTCACGGTGCCGGTGAGCCCGAGCGGCGAGCCGATCGCGATCACGGGGTCGCCCACGACCACCCGGTCGGAGTTGCCCAGGGTGATCTCGGGGGCGCCGAAGGTCTGGTCGGGCTTGACGACCGCGATGTCGGAGCTCGGGTCGCGCCCGACGATCTTGCCGGTGGTGGACTTCTTGGTGCTGAACGTCACCTTGATGTTGCCGGTCAGCGCCGCCGCGGCCACCACGTGGTTGTTCGTGACGATGTAGCCGCCCTTGATCAGGAAGCCGGAGCCGGTGCCCGCCTCGCTGTTGCCCTTCACGTCGAGCGAGACCACGCTCGGCAGGACCTTCGAGGCGACGCCCGCCACCGAGTCGGGCGCGCGGTTGACGATCGCGCCGGTCGGCGTGCCGAGGCTGTAGGAGGGGTCGGTTCCTGAGCCGCTGCGGGTGAGCAGGTAGGTGCCGACGCTTCCGGCCGTCGAGGCCACCAGGGCGATCACGACGGCGAGCACCGCGAGGACGCCGGTCTTCGGCGCACGTGCTCCGGCCGGCTCCGCGCGGGGAGCACCGGGCGGCGGGGCCCAGCCCGGGCCCATGCCGAAGGGGTTGACCGGAGGAGGCGGCGGGGTCGGCCCGTAGGGGCCGCCGGGCGAGGGCGGGAGCGGCCCGCCGGACGGGTTGCCCCAGCCGGACGCCCCCTCGTCGCCACCGTGGCGCGGCGCGTCGGCCGCGAACGGAATGGGCCCGGTGCCGTCGCCGCCGAAGGGGTCGCGCCCCGCGTCGGCGGGTGCGAACGGATCGCGGCCCGCCGGTGTGAAGGGATCGTGCCCTCCGCCACTGGCCGCGAAGGGGTTGGGCCCGGTGAACGCGTCGGGACCGCTCGCGGGCCACCCCTCGGAGGCGGGCAGGAACTCGGGTCTCACGCGCATCCCGCTGGAGCCTGGGGCCCCCGACGCCGAGCCTTCCCGGGAATGCTGGGAGGGAGTGGCCACGTCCCCTGAATCGAAGGTACGTGTCTCGTCGGTCATCGAACGCTCACTCCCGAGGCCAGTCAACGTGGGCTACGCCAGATTCTCGCTCGGACCCCATACGAGCGCCGTAAGCCCGCACAGGGTCCATCCGATCGTATGCCCGCATCGGCGCGAACGGCACGGACGGGTGAAGTGACGCCCCGTGTCCCGTTCAGGGTGGCCGAACAGCTCAGGGTTGCCGGGAAGTCGTGCCCGCGCGCCCCGGCAGGACCTGGCCGGCCGGAGTGGTGGCGCGGTGCTGGTTGGCGAACATCTCGACCGGCGGGGCCGACGGCCTGCTGTCGGCGCCTCCGACCATGAACAGCGTGCCGAGCGCGACGGCGGCCGACGCGACGCCGACCGCCACATAACCCGCCCGGCGGTTGCCCCCCGAACGTCCCGGCCCCGCGAACCCGCCGGTGCGCCGCGGCCTGTTGTCGATCGGAGCGCTGGTCAGAGAGTAGGTCGGGTTCGGAAACGGGCGCACCCGCGGCGGGAGCGGCCCGCCGGGCTCGGACATGCGCAGAAGGGACATCGTGAGGTCCGCCGGAACGGCGGGCGGGTCGAGTGATCGAAGACGGCTCTTGAGCGCCCGGATCGCATCGAGCTCGGCGCGGCAGTCCGCGCAGAACGTCAGATGCGCCAGAGCGCGTTCTCGCTCGGCGTGACCAAGCTCACCGTCAATGAGCGCGGAAGCGCGCTCTCCGAGATGGCTCATGCTCCCTCCCTGCTAACGGTCGGGGGGAGTTCGTCGCGACGGGGTGCCCGGTGCTCGAGTGCCTCCCGCAACTGGCTGCGACCGCGATGGATTCGGCTGCGAACGGTGCCCAGCTTGACGCCGAGCGTCGCCGCGATCTCCTCGTAGGACAGGCCCTCGATGTCGCACAGCACCACGGCCGCGCGGAACTCGGGCTGGAGCGCGTCCAGAGCCGCCTGGATGTCGGGCTCCAGCTGGGAGTCGTCGAACACCTGGGCGGGTGAGGGCTCACGCCCGCGCAGACGCTCGGCGGCGTCGTCGCCGAGCCCCTCGAACCGGATGCGCTGCCTGCGCCGCGCCATGTCCAGGAAGAGGTTCGTGGTGATGCGGTGAAGCCAGCCCTCGAAGGTTCCAGGGGTGTAGCTGGACAGCGAGCGGAACACCCGGACGAAGACCTCCTGCGTGAGGTCCTCGGCGTCGTGGATGTTGCCGGTCAGCCTGTAGGCCAGCCGGTAGACGCGCGCCGAATGGTCGCGGACGACCTCCTCCCATGTCGGAGGTGTCCAGCCTCCATCGGGCAGCCGGGGGTCTCCCCCCGGGAACGCGCTATCGGGAGTATCAGCCTGGTGGTAGTCGTCCACCAGCACTCCTCTCTCCGGGACCACCGCTACAGCCATAGTGCCTGCTTTCGTCCCTTCCTGCGTACCCACGAGCCAACGAGGCCGGACTGTGTTCTTTGCCGCCCGTGAACAAAGGTCGTTCAAAGCGTGCAACGTACCCGTTGTGGCGTGAGTTCCCGTTCGGCCCCGACTCCCCTAGGCTGCGACCAATACGTGCGTACGGCGAAGGCGGGGAGGAGAGGCCGATGGCCCCGACGCCGACAAATCCGGTGGAGGCCACGCTGGCCTACGCGGAGGAGTTCCATCCCGAAGACGAGGTGCTGCTCGCCGCGAGGCGGCGTGGCATCGAGGTGGGAGCCGTTCCCATCCTGCCCGGCGGCGGCGCGGCGCTGTGCTTCATGGCGACGGCGATCAGCGCGAGGTCCGTGGTCGAGGTCGGCACCGGATGCGGTGTCTCGGGACTGTGGCTGCTGCGCGGCATGCGGCCGGACGGCACGCTGACCAGCGTCGACGTCGAGCCCGAGCACCAGCGGCTGGCCCGCCAGGCCTTCGCGGAGGCGGGGTTCTCCGGCAGCAAGATCCGCCTGATCGGCGGGCGCGCGCTGGACGTGCTCCCCCGGCTCGCCGACGGCGGGTACGACCTGGTGTTCTGCGACGCCGCCAAGCTGGAGTACGGCGACTACCTGGCCGAGGCGGTGCGCCTGCTGCGCCTCGGTGGCATCGTCGCCTTCGACAACGCGCTGTGGCACAACCGGGTGGCCGACCCGGCGCAGCGCGATCCGGAGACCGTCGCGATCCGCGAGCTCGGCAAGCTCATCAAGGCCGACGAGCGGCTGCGGGCCTTGATGATGCCCCTGGGCGACGGCCTCCTCGCCGCAATCAAGATCGCGAACTAGGGGCCGCGAGCCACTCCAGCAGCAGGCGGGTGCCGAACCCGGTGGCGCCCTTGGTCAGGATGCCGTCGTCGGTGGTGCTGCGGGACACTCCCGCGATGTCGAGGTGGGCCCAGCGCCGCCCGCCGGCGAACTCCCGCAGGAACAGGGCCGCGGTGACGGCGCCCGCGCCGTAGGTGCCCTCGGCGTCGACGTTGGACAGGTCGGCCACCTGGGAGTCGAGCGCCGGCCGGTAGTCCTCGATCAGTGGCATGCGCCACAGGGGGTCGCCGGAGGCCGTGCCCGCCTCGATCAGCTCCTTGGCCAGGTCGTCGCTGGTGGAGAAGACCGCCCCGATGTCGCGCCCGAGGGCGATGCCGATGGCCCCGGTGAGCGTGGCGAGGTCGACCACGGTGTCCGGGTCGAGGACGTCGTCCGCGTACGCCAGCGCGTCGGCGAGCACCAGCCTGCCCTCGGCGTCGGTGTTGAGCACCTCGACGGTGCGGCCGCCGTAGTGCGTGATCACGTCGCCCGGCCGCTGGGCCGTGCCGGAGGGCATGTTCTCCGCGGCGGCGACCAGACCGGTCACGCGGGTGCGCACGCCCAGCTCGCGCAGCGCGCCAAGGACGGCGATCACCACCGCGCCGCCCGCCATGTCGGTCTTCATGAACTTCATGCCGTCCGTGGGCTTGAGCGACAGGCCGCCGCTGTCGAACGTGATGCCCTTGCCCACCAGCACGATGTGGGTGCCGTCGGCGTCCTCCGGCTCGTACGAGAGCTGGATGAGGCGGGGCGGGCTCGCCGACCCCTGCCCGACCGCGATGAGGCCCCCGAAGCCGCTCGCGGCGAGCTCGTCGGACGCCCAGACCTTGGAGGTCAGGCCCGAGCGCTCGGCGACCTCGACGGCCCTGTCGGCCAGCCAGGCCGGGGTCTTCTCCGAGGACGGGATGTTGGACAGGTCGCGGGCCACGGCCGTGGCGCGGGCGATCACCTCGGCGCGGACGATGGCCGGCCGGGCCTCCTCCGGCCCCGAGAAGCGGATCTCCTCGACGGCGTTGGTGCGGGTGGCGCCGATCCTCATGGTGTAGGAGGCGAGAAGGGCGCCTTCGGCCAGGGCCGACCACCCTCGCTCTCCGGCGTCGCGCGGGAGGGTGATGTCGATCGAGCGCCGTCCCTTGGCGCGCCGCGCGACGGCGGCGCCCGCCTTCCGCAACGCGCGGGGAGTGCCGTCGCCGATGCCGTAGAGCAGCACCCGCCGTACGGTCGCCCCGTGCGCCACGGGCACCTCCACGACCTCGCCCGGCTCGCCCTTGGACTCGTGGTGGGCCAGGAGCGCGGGAACCGGCACGGGAAGATGCACGTCCGCGGACAGGTCGCTACGGAAGGGGACGGCGAGCAGATCGGCGTCCTGCGCCGGGGGGTCGATGAATCGCAGCGCGGTCTCAATTGGCATGGTGGTCCTCCCCTGCCTGGATGTGCGACAGCCCCGGCATGGGGGCATGCGGCCCGGCCGCCGGGGCCGTCAAGTCGCCTGTGTCGGTGGGTTGTGTCAGGGGTATGTCAGCCGACGACGTTCTTCAGAGCGTCGCCAAGGGCTCTGGCCTCGTCTGGTGAGAGCTCGACGACGAGTCGACCGCCACCCTCGAGAGGGACCCGCATGACAATGCCCCGTCCTTCCTTGGTGACCTCCAGCGGACCGTCGCCGGTCCGCGGCTTCATCGCCGCCATGCGTGTATCCCTTCCTGCCTCGGCCTGCGCGATGCCGGTACGCGCCTGTCCGCGCCCGGCCGCCCGCCGCTTTCACGTCTTCTGTGACGTCCCATTATCCCGCCTCGCGAGCGCGCATGGGTAACGATCTCCTCCCAGAATGCGTTGTCCGGGGCCCTTGCGCCGATCAAACTGGTCTATGTGAACGCCCGCGCCGCGCTTTTCGACCTCTACGGAGACCACCTGCGCATCCGTGCCGGAAGAGCGTCCGTGGCCGCCCTGGTAAGGCTTCTCGCCCCTCTGGACATCGCCGCGCCCGCCGTCCGCACCGCGATCTCGCGCATGGTCCGGCAGGACTGGCTCGCGCCTGTGCGGCTCCCTCAGGGGCCCGGGTACGCGCTGACGCCCAAGAGCGTCCGGCGCCTCGACGAGACCGCCTTGCGCGTCTACCGCACCGGGTCGGCCCCGTGGCCGGGGCGCTGGCACGTGCTCGTCTTCCAGCCCGTACGCCGGCGGGGGACGCGCGAGCGGCTGCGCGCCGACCTGTCCTTCCTCGGCTACGCCCCCCTGTCGGAGACCACCTGGATCGGGCTGAGGCCCTCCCCCGAGCTGGACGCCCTGCTGGACGACCAGGGGGTGCCCGCCGACCGGTTCGAGAGCACCCTCGACGGCGACCCCCGCGAGCTGGTCGCCCGCGCGTGGGACCTTCGCGCCATAGCCCGGGCCTATGAGGAGTGGATGCACCAGGCCGCGGACCTCGTCGGCGCCCTGGCCCCCGACGCCCCCGGCGACCGGGTCTTCGCCGCCCGTAGCAGACTGGTCCACGGGTGGCGCAACTTCCTGTTCCGCGATCCGGGCCTTCCGCCCGAGCTCCTGCCCGCGGCCTGGCCCGGAGACCAGGCACGCGCCTATTTCGAGCACGAGGCCGCCCGGCTGCTGCCGGCGGCGGCCGCCTTCGTCGACCGTAACCTGGACAAGGGAGTCCACTGATGGATCAGCGACCTGACCTCACCGCCGCCGCGCCCGAGGGCGCCGTGGCGCCCTCCTCGCCGACCGCGGACGAGCACGGGCACGACCATGTCCTGTACTCCGTCGAGGACGGCGTCGCCACGATCACGCTGAACCGCCCGGACGCCATGAACGCGCTGACCATCCTGATGAAGGCCGCCCTGCTGAAGGCGCTGGAGCGGGCCCGCGACGACGCCGGCGCGCGGGCGGTGCTGCTGACGGGCGCAGGGCGCGGGTTCTGCGCGGGGCAGGACCTGCGGGAGCACGCGGACAACCTGGACGCCGGGGTGGGCCTCGACAACACCGTCCGCGCCCACTACAACCCGATCATCCTGACGATCACGGGGATGGGCAAGCCGGTGATCGCCGCCGTCAACGGCATCGCCGCCGGCGCGGGCGCCTCGCTGGCCTTCGCCTGCGACTTCCGGGTCGTGGCGGACGGCGCCAAGTTCGCCATGGCCTTCAGCGGTATCGGCCTCGCCCCCGACTCCGGTGCCTCCTGGACGCTCCCGAGGCTCGTCGGCCCGGCCAGGGCGCGCGAGCTGCTGGTGCTGGGCGAGCCCGTGGGGGCCGCGAGGGCGCTGGAGCTGGGCATGGTGACCTCAGTGGTCCCCGCTGGGGAGCTGACCGCCCGTGCGCGCGAGCTGGCCGTACGGCTGGCACAGGGCCCGACGGTGGCCTACGGGGCGATCAAGCAGGCGCTCGACTTCTCGGCCGCGCACTCCCTGGAGGACTCTCTGGAGGTCGAGGCCGACCTCCAGGACGCCTGCGCCAAGTCGGAGGACCACCACAACGCCACCAGGGCCTTCCTCGCCAAGGAGCGTCCCGTCTTCGAGGGCCGCTGACGGCCGTCAGGCGACGCGGTCGCGCACCCAGCACTCGGCCAGGTGGTCGTTGACCAGGCCGATCGCCTGCATCAGGGCGTAGGCCGTGGTCGGGCCGACGAAGCGGAAGCCGTGACGCTTCAGATCCTTGGCCAGGGCCTTGGAGGCCGCCGACGTCGCCGGAACGTCGGCGAGCGACTTCGGCACGGGCGCGGCCGGGTCGGCGTACCGCCACACCAGCTCGGAGACGCCTCCGGGCAGCTCGACCGCGGCACGGGCGTTGGCGATCGCCGCCTCGATCTTGGCCCGGTTGCGGATGATCCCGGCGTCGGCCAGCAGCCGCTCGACGTCGGACTCGCCGAACGCGGCGACGGCGGCGACCGAGAAGCCGGCGAAGGCCTCGCGGAAATTCTCACGCTTGCGCAGGATCGTCAGCCAGGACAGGCCCGACTGGAACGCCTCCAGGGTCAGCCGCTCGAACACCAGGTCGTCGCCGCGGACCGGCCGCCCCCACTCTTCGTCGTGGTAGCGGATGTAGTCGGGCGCGGTGGTCACCCAGCCGCATCGCACAAGCTCAGGGGTCACAGCTACCGAGGTTACAAGCCGGCGGGCGAAGCCCCGCACGCCGCGGGCGAGCGGGTCACCGGGTCAGCGGGCCTCTTCCGCCGGAGGACTCCGGGGAGGACTCCTTCGCCGGCTCGCCGGAGGCATCCTTGGAGGGCTCCTTCGAGGACTCTGAGGAGGGCTCTGAGGAGGGCTCTGAGGAGCTCTGCTTTGGGGTGTCCGCCTTCCCGGTGGAGCCGGTCTCGCGGGCCGCGTCCGACGAGCCGAGCGGGCCGGGGTCCTCGGCGGGCAGGCCGGGCAGGCCGGGGGCAGGGGTGATGGCGTCGAAGAGGTTCTGGTGCGTCCCGGCGGCCACCCCCTCGCCGAGCGGGTGCTCCGCCGTCGCGAAGGGCCCTGAGGCGAGCCCCTGCTCCGTCGCGGGCTCGGACGAGCCGGGCACCCAGGACGGCCGCGCGTACGACTCCTGGCGGGCCTGCAGGCGCCCCGCGAGCAGCTCGGCGACGCGCTGCTCCAGCACGGCGATGTGGGTGTCCCGCTCGCCGAGTGCCGTCGCGGCCCGCTGCAACGTCTCGTCGACGCTCTGGGTGTGGTAGCCCACGAGGCTCACCGGAAGCTGCAGCGCCATGAAGTCGACGGCCGTCAGCTGCCCGGGCTCGGGAAGGTCCAGCGGCGGCACGTCGGGGGCGAACTCCGTCAGCTCGCCACCGCGCCCCTGCGAGACCAGCACCACGCAGAACAGTACGGCGAGCGCGGCGACGGCGAGTAGGACCAGCACATACGAATCGTGCCACATCGGTGCCTTTGAGCGCGCCTAGTTGACCCGGCGCCTTGATCCGCACCGTGCCTGGGACCGACGTGACGACCCCGTGCCCGGCATGTGGCACGATCGGCGCATGACGCCCGTGCTCGTGACCGGCCCCGACCGGCCCCTCGACGCCTCCTGGGTCGAGGCGGGCTCGGCCGCCGAGGTCGAGTGGCACGCCCGCGCCGGCCGTACGGTCGTGGTGACCCTGTCGGGGGACGAGACCACGCAGCTCGCGACGGCGGCGGTGTTCGCCTGGCTCGGAGCCCGCGTGTTCCGCACCGACCACCAGGAGCAGGTGCGGCTCGCGATCGACATGACCGAGGCGCTGGCCGGCAGGAGGCCCCCCGCGCTAGCCCGCCGCGGCCTCGCCTAGCTCCTCGGCGTTGGGAGTCAGGAGGCGGCCCGGCCTCTCCAGGTGGTGCAGCGCCTCCTCGACCGTGGTGGTCCAGGAGATCGCGTCGAAGACGTCCGGACGGGTGAACCCCTGCTCGTACATGCCGTCGACGAGCCGGCGCAGCGGGGCGTACAGGCCCCAGGGGTCGAGGATGACCAGCGGCTTGTCGTGCAGGCCGAGCGTGCGCGAGGTCCAGATCTCGAAGAGCTCCTCCAGCGTGCCGATGCCGCCGGGCAGCACCAGGAACGCGTCGGACCTGGCGTCCATGATGCCCTTACGCTCACGCATGCCGTCCGTGATGATCAGCTCGTCCGAGTCGGTGTCGGCGATCTCCATGTCGACCAGCGCCTGAGGCATCACGCCGACCGTGCGCCCGCCCGCCGCCCGCGCGGCACGGGTCACCGCGCCCATGCAGGACACCACGGCGCCGCCGCTGACGAGCGTGTGCCCCCGCCGGCCCAGCTCCGTGCCGACCTCGGTGGCGAGGTCGAGGTACTTGCCGTCGATCTTCTGGCTGGAGGAACAGAACACGCAGATCGCCATATCCACGCCGGTAACCCTACACAGACCGTCCCGTCCGGAAAGGGGCGGCGACCGATCACACGTCCCCCGCTTCAGCCGCCGCGCAGTTCGCGGAGGAGGGCGGCGCCGCGATTCTCCAGGTGCCGCAGGCCGAGGCGCCGGTGCGTGTCCCGGTCCGCCTCCGCGTGGTAGAGAGCACCGGCGGTGTCGCCCATCGCGCGCTTCAGCCTGGCGACGACGTCGTGCAGGGCGCCCCACGAGACGCAGCCCGTGCCGAGCGTCACCAGCTCGCCGGCGATGGGCTCCAGCTCTGCCAGCAGGCAGTAGGGGTCGGGACGGCTGATCCTGGTGGCGACGAGGCCCCACTGCCAGGTCACGAACTGCCATGACCAGTCCCGCTCCGCCTTGACACCCCAGCGGTCGATCAGCCGGTGCGCCAGCGCCTCCTCCCCGGCCTCGACCGCGGCGAGCACGGCGGTCGGCCGCAGCAGCCGGTTGGAGTCGTCGGCGCCGGCGTCGACCAGTCCCCGCACGTGCGCGCCCTGCCGTCCCCGGCACCAGTCGGAGAAGAACGCGTAGATCAGCTTGAGGGGGTCGGCTCCCCACAGGCTGGTGCGGCGGTAGCTGCCGGTGCCCATCGCGGCCAGCCGGTCGGCCTCCGGCCAGTCGCCGCCGAGCATGGCCCGGCCGACCGCGGCGAAGGTCACCTGCGCCTCGATCTCGGGCATCCGGACCTCGGCGGTCATCCGCAGGCAGCGCGCCAGCTCGGCGTCGTAGTCGGCGAGCCGGCCCGCCCGCAGGAGCGCAGGCATCCGGTGCAGGCGGGCGATGATCTCGGTGACACGGGGCAGGCCCGGGAGCGTCAGGATCTCCTCTGCCGCCCGGTGGTGCTCCTCGTCGTGCTCGGGCGTCCACGCGGTGATGACGAAGTTGTTGAGCGTGCGTGCCAGCAGCCTCGGGTCGCCGATCCCGCGCGCCAGCTCGACGGCCTCCGCCGCGTGCCGCCGCCCCTCGTCGCGGCGTTCTCCGTAGTACAGCTCCACCCCGAGCGTGCCGAGCAGTTCGGCGCGCCGGGACGCGAGCCCGGGGGCCAGCCTGGCGAGCTGATCCTCCAGCACGCCCACCATGCCCTGGTCCACGACTCCGTAGGAACGCCAGTTCCACAGCGTGACCCCGCCGAACACCGTCGCGGCCTCGATCACGGCGGCGTCGTCGCCCAGGCGGGTGGCCAGCGTCACGGCCTCGTCCAGTGCGGCGCGGGCCCCGAGCACGTTCCCGGTCACCCGGCGCGCACGGCCGAGCTCGATCAGGAGCGTGCGGCGGGTCGAGACGGAGTCCGGCGCGGACGGGTCGAGCGAGGCGAGCGCCTGCTCCCAGAACATGACCGCCTCGTCGTAGGCGAGCCGGTCGGCGGCCTGCCTGGCCGCCTGGGCCGCGTACGACGTCGCCTTCTCCGAGTAGCCGACCCGCGCGGCCATCCCGAAGTGGTGGGCCAGCACCGGCAGCCGCGAGGCCATGTCCCCCCGGGCGAGGGTCTCGATCGCCTCGCCGACCCGGCCGTGGAGCTGCGCCCGCTGCAGCCGGCTCAGCCTGGCGTACAGCGCCTCCCTGACCAGGGCGTGCGAGAAGCGGTAGTCCCACCCGCCGTCGACCTCGATGAGGAGCCCGGTGGCGACCGCGGGCTCAAGCAGCATCATCAGCCGTGCGCCGCCGATGCCCGTGGCGGTCTCCAGCACGGCCGAGTCGACATCCCTGCCGATCACGGCGGCGGCCCGCAGCAGGGTCTGGGAGTCCTCGGGCAGGCGTGACACGCGCTGGGTGATGACGTCGCTGACGCCGTCGGGCACCGCGAGCGAGACCACGTCCTCCACGGCCACCTGGTCGAGAGAGTGGACGCTGGCCAGCAGGCGCAGCAGCTCGCCGAGGAAGAACGGGTTGCCGCCGGTGCGGTCGCGCAGGGCGTCCGCGAGTTCCGGGCTGGCGGCCGCCTGGTCGACGTCGTCCAGGTAGTCGGCGATCTGCTCGGAGGTGAGCGCGGTGACGCCCATCCTCTCGGTACCGCGCTGCCGGGTCAGCTCGCCGAGGGCGTCGGCCAGAGGCTCTGGGGCCCTGCCGGACTCCGGGCGCATGGTCACGAGCACGAGCAGCGGCATCCGGTGCAGATCCCCGCCGAGGAACGTCAGCAGTTTCAGGGACGCGGCGTCGGCCCAGTGGACGTCGTCCATGAGGATCAGCGCGGGCGTCGTGGCCGTCAGCAGCCCGAGCGTCTTGGCAACGGCGTCGTAGAGCAGGAACCGCGCCGTGTCCGGGTCGGCCGTGTCGGCCGCACGGTCGGCGCCCGACAGCGAGGCGACGACCTTCGACGGCTCACCGGAGCCCGTGCCGTCCAGCTCCTGGAGCGCGTGGAGCCACGGCCAGAACGCGGGGACGCCGCTGCCCTCGGCGCACCGGCTCCAGGCCACGGTGATGCCCCGCTCGGCGGCGAGCCCCGCGGCCGCCTCGGCCAGCCGGGTCTTGCCGATGCCCGACTCACCGCTGACCAGGAGCACCCCGCCGGTCCCGCGCCCGAGGTCGTCCAGCCGCTCCCTGATGCGGCGCAGATAGGGTTCGCGGCCGACGAGCCTCGGCGGGCGCCGGCCGCCCGCACCCGGCTCCGGTTCTCCGGCCGCGGGCGCCGGGGGCGTGGAGCCCTCCTCCTGCCCTGCCCCCTGGGTCCGGCCGGCAGGGGAAACGCGGACGGCGGACGCGCCGGCCGGGGCCGCCGCGGACGGCCAGGTGCCGGCGAGCGTCTCGTCCTGTTCGAGGATCGCCCGTTCGAGGCGGCGCAGCTCCGGGCTCGGGACCAGCCCGAGCTCCTCACCGAGCATGACGCGGCAGCGCTGGTAGCTGGCCAGCGCCTCGGCTTGCCGGTGCCCGACGTACAGGGCGCGCATGAGCAGCGCCCACAGTCCCTCCCGGTAGGGGTCGTGCTGCAGCAGGCGCTCGGCCTCGACCGCCGCCTCGGCGTGCCGTCCCATGGCCAGCCACGCCTCCGCCCGGACCGTCAGCGCCGACAGCCGGACCTCGGCGAGCCGGGCCGCGGTCGCCCGTGCGAAGGCGTCGTCGGGGAAGTCGGCGAGCGGCTCACCCCGCCAGGAGCTCAGTGCCGGGTCGAGGACGCGATCGACGTCCTCCGGCCTGCCCTCCGCGAGGGCGGCGTGCGCCGCCTCGGCGGCCCGGGTGAAGCGGTTGGCGTCGAGCCGGTCGGGGGCGATGTCGAGCAGGTAGCCCGGCTCCCGGGTGCGCAGGACGCGGGCGGGGGAACGGGGGCTGCGCCAGGGTTCGAGGACCCTGCGCAGTTGTGAGATGTACGCCTGGAGCGTGCCGGTGGCGCTGGATGGAAGCTCGTTCGTCCACAGCCGGTCGATGAGCTGGTCGAGGGGGACGACGTGCGGCGCGCTCAGCGTGAGCAGCGCCAGCACGGCACGCTGCTTGCGGGAACCGAGGTCGAGGACCGTTCCAGCGCCGTCCACGACCTCCAGCGGTCCGAGGATCCGGAAGTCCAGATCGTGCGCGGCGCCCGCGTCGTCCGGCACGCCGGTTCTGCTCACTCTGACGGCTCCGTCCATCTCGATCGCCGGGCTCAGGATGACGCCGAGGGCCGCCTCCATCACAGCTCGCGGATGAGCCAGGTGACCGCCAGGGGCCCGATGCCTGGCTCATCGTACTGATAAGGCGTACGTCCGTCGCCGGTGAAACCTGACGAGCGCAGCAGGGCCGGTAGGTCACCGGCTCCCGGCTCCGCGCGGTAGCTCACCTGCCGGACCCCGTCCGCGCGCAGTTCGGTCAGCAGTTCCCCGAGCAGCCGGCGCTCCAGCCCGAGCCCCTGGTACGGCCCGATCACGGTCAGTGCCCGCAGACGCGCCCGGTGGGCGGCCGGATCGGTCTCGACCAGGGCCGCGGCGAGCGGCGGCGCGGCGGCGGGACCGGCCAGATCCGACAGCACGTACACGCGGCAGCGGGCGGCCGATGCCTCGCGCAGGGCGGCGGTGAGGACGGGGGCGAGGATCTGCCCACCGGCCGTGCCCGTGTGCGCCGGCACCTCGCGCAGCAGCAGGGTACTGGGCGGCCGGAACTCGGATGGCGACGACATGCCCGAAGGATCTCGCCCGCGGCTAGGAGGGGTCTTGGGCGTCGCTAGTGTCCCGGCCCGCCGTCCACCGGCCGGGTCAGGGCCCGCACAAGTCGTCCGCCAGAGAAATCCAAACGCCGTGCGGGACAACTGGACCGTCAACCTCTCGTCATCAGGAGAAGATCATGAGTACCGCCCGCCCGTCAGCGGACCACCTCGGCATCGACCTGTCGGGGCTGCGCAGCCAGATCTCCGGCCCCGTACTGTTCCCCGGCGAGAACGGCTTCGAGGAGGAGGCTTCCGCCTTCAACCTCGCCGTCCGGCACCACCCCGCCCTCATCGTGGCCGCCACCTGTGAGGACGACGTCGCGGCGGCGGTCCGGTTCGCGGCCGACCGCGGGCTGCCCGTCGCCGTCCAGGCCACCGGCCACGGCGCCGTCCAGGCGGCCGACGGGGCGCTGCTGATCACCACGTCGAGGATGCGCGAGCTCGACGTCGACCCCTTGGCCCGCACCGCCCGGATCGGCGCCGGCTGCACCTGGACCGAGGTGGTCGCGGCGGCGGCGGCGTACGACCTCGCCCCGCTCTGCGGCTCGGCCACCTCCGTCGGCGTGGTCGGCTTCACCCTCGGCGGCGGCGTCGGCCCGATCGCCAGGACCTTCGGTTTCGCCGCCGACCACGTGCGGGAGATCACCGTGGTGACGGCGGACGGCATCGTGCGCACGGTCGACGCGGGGCGCGAGCCCGACCTGTTCTGGGCGCTGCGCGGCGGCAAGGGAAGCTTCGGCGTGGTGACCTCGATCACCGTCGACCTGTTCCCGGTGACCACCCTGTACGCCGGCGGGCTCTACTACGCCGCTGACGACGCGGCCCGGGTCCTGCACGCCTACCGGACCTGGACCGGCACGCTGCCGGAGGCCTCCACCACCTCGGTGGCGCTGCTCCGGCTGCCGCCGCTGCCCGAGCTGCCGCCGCAGCTGCGAGGACGGTTCGTCGTCCACCTGCGCTTCGCCCACCTCGGAGACGCCCAGGAGGCGAAGGGCTTGCTGGCCCCCATGCGCGCCGTGGCCGAGCCCGTGCTCGACACCATCGGGCACCTCCCCTACACCGCGATCGACTCCATCCACAACGACCCGGTCGCCCCGATGCCGGTCTGCGAGCGCGGCGCCTCGCTCCGCGAGCTGACCGAGGACACGGTGGAGGCGCTGCTGGCCGTCGCCGGCCCCTCGGCGGAGATCCCGCTGGCCGTCGTGGAACTGCGGCAGCTCGGCGGCGCGCTGGCCCGCGGGCCCAAGGAGCCGAACGCGGTCGGCGGGCGCGACGCCGCCTTCTCCCTGCTGGTCATCGGCGCACCGGTCCCCGAGCTGATGGAGACGGTCGTACCGGCGAGCGTCCAGGCGGTGATCGGCGCCCTCGCCCCTTGGTCGGCGGGCGGCGCGCTGATCAACTTCCAGGGCGGCGACCTCGCTCCGGAGCGGATCTCCCGGGCCTGGCCGGAGCCGGTGCTGCGCAAGCTGGTGGAGCTGAAGGGGTTGTACGACCCGGCGGGCCTCTTCCGCTTCGGCCACGTGGTGCCGCGCGGCTGAGCCTGATCTCGCGTATCCGGACGGCCCGTCACAGGGGCCGTACGGACGGCTCTGGCACGACGCGAGGGAGTGCGTCGATCTCTGCGGGTGTGGGGCGGGACCGGCCACACCTGCCGGGCAGTTGGCTCACAAGTCTCTGCAAGCCTCCTGCAAGTCACCTATTTCACTCTTTGGCAAAACGTGAGGGATCTTACAAACTCTCGTCACCTACGCGATCTTGGTAGGAAAGAGGACGAAGTGACCGTTGATGCGACACGCGTCGAATCGCGGACGGCAGTGTGGCAGGGGGAGACCGCAACGGCGACCGACAACTCCGGCCTGCCAGGTCGCGTCCACGAGGCGATAGCGCTCCAGAGTCAGCGTACTCCGGACCGCGTCGCCGTCGTGGCGGGCACCAGCCGCCTCACCTACGCCGATCTGGACCGCAGAGCCGACGACGTCGCAGGCGCCCTGGCCGCAAAGGGCGTCGGACGCGGCCACCTGGTCGGAGTCTGCCTGGATCGCGATGAGTGGCTGGTGCCCGCGCTGGTCGGGGTGTGGAAGGCGGGAGCGGCCTATGTGCCGCTGGACCCCGCCTACCCGGCCGAGCGGCTGCGGTTCATGGCCGAGGACTCCGCCTTCTCCACAGTGATCACCTCGGCCGCGCTGCGCCGGACCGCCGTCCTGACCGGGGCCGAGACCATCCTCGTCGACGACGTCGCGCCGGGCGACGGGGCGCCCCACGTGCCCGGAGATCCGAGCGACGCGGCGTACGTCATCTACACCTCCGGATCCACCGGAACGCCCAAGGGCGTGGTGGTGGAACACCGCAACACCCTGAACCTGCTGCGCTGGGAGGCGTCGGCGTACTCCGCCGAGGAGCTCGGCGGAATGCTGGCATCCTTCTCCGTCTGTTTCGACGGGTCGATCACCCAGCTCTTCGTGCCGCTGGTCGCCGGTGGGACGGTGATCCTCGCCGACAACCTGCTGGCGCTGCCGACGCTGCCCGCCAGAGAGGAGGTGACCACCATCAACGGGGTCCCCTCCGCGCTGTCGGTGTTACTGCGCGAGCCGGCGACCGTGGTGCTGCCCGACACGGCGCCGGAGCTGAAGGTGTCCGCCGCCCGCGCGCTGGGCGCCGAGGTGGTGATCACGCCGCCGGCCCTGCGGGAGATCACCTGCCTGGCCCTGGCCGACCGGCTCGGGGCCACCGTGGTCCGGTCCGACGATTTCGACATCATCGCCGGGCACGGCAGCGCCGGGACCGAGATCGGCCAGGGTCTGCCCCGCGTCGGCACGATCCTTGTGCCGGTCTGCAACGGCGGCCTGCTGGCCGGCGTCGCGGTCGCGGCCAAGGCCGTCGATCCGTCGATCAGGGTGATCGGCGTCGAGCCCGAGCTGGCAGCCGACGGCCGGGCCAGCTTCCGCTCCGGCCGGCGCACGGCGTGGCCGGTGGAGGAGACCTACCGCACCCGTGCCGACGGTCTGCGCGCCCCGGTCCTGGGCGCCCTGGCCTGGGAGCACATCCTCCGGTACGTGGACGACATGGTGACCGTGAGCGAGGACGGCATCGGGGCCGCCGTCGGACTTCTGCGGCGGGAGCTGGGGGAACACGCCGAGCCCAGCGGCGCGGTGGCCACCGCGGCGTATCTCGCCCACGGGCCCACGCTGCCGGCCGGGCCCGTGGTGGCCATCCTCTCCGGCGGCAACGCGGCGGTCTCTCCCGATGCCGGCGACATCAAGGAGCTCTCGCTCAGCCAGGGCTCGTCCACGTACTGACCCACCCGCCCGCCCGCCTCCAGGCGGGCGGGCGGCCCATACTGCCCGTCACCTACCCACCTAGCACGATGTCTGGAGACTCATGGACACCTGCCCCCACCGTTTGGACCCCACCGGCAAGGACATCCACGCCGAAGCCCGGCTCCTCCGCGCCCAGGGCCCCGCGACGCCGGTGGAACTTCCTGGTGCAGTGGTGGCGTGGGCGGTAACCGATCCCGCCCTGATCAAAAGACTGCTCAGCGACCCCCGAGTGTCCAAGGACGCCCACCAGCACTGGCCGGCCTTCATCAACGGTGAGATACCGGAGAACTGGCCACTGCGCCCCTGGGTGGAGGTCCGCAGCGCGCTCACCGCCTACGGCGACGAGCACACCCGGCTACGCCGCCTGCTGTCCGCCGCCTTCACCCCCCGCCGGACCGCCGCGCTGAAGCCTACGATCGAGAAGATCACCGACGATCTCCTCGCGCGACTCGCCGCCTCCCCTGCCGACAGCGCCGTCGACCTGCGCGCTCAGTTCGCCTATCTGCTGCCCCTGCTGGTCATCAGTGAACTGTTCGGCGTCCCCGAACAGGCACACGACGGGTTCCGCCGCACCGTCGGCGGCCTGTTCGCCACCAACCTCACCGAGGAGCAGGCCGCGGCCAACGCCCGCGAGATCTACATGATGCTCGCCGACCTCATCGCCGCCAAGCGTCAGGCTCCCGGCGACGACCTCACCAGCGCCCTGATCGCAGCCCCCGAAGACCGGGACGGCTCGAACCTGTCCGAACAGGAAGTCCTCGACACGCTTCTCCTGTTCATCGGCGCCGGGCACGAGACGACGGTCAACCTCCTGGACCACGCCATCGTGAACCTGCTCAGCCACCCCGACCAGCTCGCCCTGGTCCGCACCGGCAAAGCCACCTGGGACGACGTGATAGACGAGACCCTCCGCAAGGAGGCACCGGTCGCCAACCTGATCATGCGCTTCGCCGTGGAAGACATCAACGACACAGCCAGTGGGCTGGTGTTCCACGCTGGTGATGCCATAGTGATCGGCTACGCCGCCGCCGGCCAGGACCCTGACCTGCACGGCCAGGACGCGGACCGGTTCGACATCCAGCGTCCCACCCGGCACCGTCATCTGTCGTTCGGGCACGGCACCCACTTCTGCCTCGGAGCGCCCCTGGCCCGCCTGGAAGCGGAGATCGCCCTGCCCGCGCTGTTCGACCGCTTCCCCGGCCTCGCTCTCGCCAGTCCAGTGGACCAACTTCGTCCCCTTGAGTCCTTCATGTCCAACGGACACCGCGAGCTACCCGTCCTTCTCGGCCAGGCGGCCGCCACCTGACCTCCTAGACCCGCTCGGATACCCGGCGGCGGCCTCCTCCTCCAGCCGCTGCCGGGGGCCAGGCCGACCGTGGAGTCACGTTGCCTCGGCCCCTGCGGTGGCGGCTCGGACACGGGATTCGACGGCCGCCTGCTGATGGCCGGCCACGATGTGGCGGACGGCCTCGTCCGGATCGTCCGTGAGGTGAAACAGCTTCGGATCATCCTCCGAGATCATTCCTCTGACCAGCAGGGTGTTTTTGATCCAGTCGACGAGTGGCTTCCAGAACTCCGTCCCCATGAGGACGATCGGGAACACGGTGATCTTCCCCGTCTGGACGAGCGTGATGGCTTCGAAGAGCTCGTCGAGAGTCCCGAAGCCGCCGGGCATGACCACGAAGGCCTGCGAATATTTCACGAACATCGTCTTGCGGACGAAGAAGTAGCGGAACTCTATGCCGAGGTCGACGTAGTCGTTCAGCTTCTGCTCGAAGGGCAGCTCGATGCCGAGCCCCACCGAGACGCCGCCCGCCTGGCGCGCCCCCTTGTTGGCCGCCTCCATGCATCCGGGCCCACCGCCGGTGATGACGGCGTACCCCGCCCCGGCCAGGGCCTTGCCGACCTGCTCGCCCAGCGCGTAGTCGGGGCTGTCGACGGGAGTGCGCGCGGACCCGAACACGGTGACGGCGGGCGGCAGCTCGGCGAGCTGCCCGAAGCCCTCCACGAACTCGGCCTGGATGCGCAGCACCCGCCAGGGATCCATGTGCAGCCACTCGGTTGATCCGCGCTGGTCGAGGAGTCTCTCGTCATAGGTGGTGTCGGTGAGGAACTTCCCCCGGACCAGAGACGGTCCCTGACGGCGTTCCCCGCGAGGTGCTTTGTTCATGCGAATCACGCTAACCGCCCACGCGAGCGCGTAAGCCGCACCGGATGGGAAGGTCTCACACGAGTCCCAAAGAATCTTGAAAAATCTGCTCGGAGCAGCGGAACCGTTTCTTCGCGAGGCTGCGTCTAAGAGCCGAGGGTGCTGCTCGGGACTGAAAGTGGCTTTCCCCGCCAAATGGCCGGCGAGGAAAGCCACTTTCTTTTGTCCGGACACCCGTACGGCCCCGCTCGGCGAGGCCAGGGCCGGGAACCCGCGCGGTCAGGACGCCGGGGCGCCGAGCCAGGCGAGCATCCTGCGCTCGCATTCGGCGATCTGGGCCAGCGAGACGTACTCGCCCTGCTGGTGCGCCACATTCGGGTCGCCGGGGCCGTAGTTCACGGCCGGGACGCCGAGGTCGGAGAAGAGCGAGACGTCGGTCCAGCCGAGCTTCGCCCGGGGGGTGCCGCCGATGGCCCGGGCGAACGCGGCGGCCACGGGGTGGGTCAGCCCTGGGCGCGCGGCGGACGCGCCGTCGGTGAACCGCACGGCGTACCCGTCGAACACCTCGCGCACGTGGGCCCGCGCCTGTTCGAGCGATCGGTCGGGGGCGAAGCGGTAGTTGACCGTCACCACGCACTCGTCGGGGATGACGTTGCCCGCGACCCCTCCGGCGATGCCGACGGCGTTCAGCCCCTCGTGGTAGGCGAGGCCGTCCACGACCGGCTCGCGCGCCTCGTAGGCGTTCAGCCGGGCGAGGATGGGCGCCACGGCGTGGATGGCGTTGACGCCGTGCCACGACCTGGCGCTGTGGGCCCGCCTGCCCTCGGCGACGATCCGCGCCCGCAGGGTGCCCTGGCAGCCTCCCTCGATCTCGCCGCCCGTGGGCTCCATGAGCACGGCGAAGTCGCCCGCGAGCAGCTCGGGACGGGTGCGGCCGAGCCGGGCCAGCCCGTTGCGCGCGGCCTCGATCTCCTCGCAGTCGTAGAAGACGTACGTGACGTCCCTGGCGGGACTCGGCACCCCGGCGGCCAGCTTGAGCGCCACGGCGACGCCGCTCTTCATGTCGGAGGTGCCGCAGCCGTACAGCAGGTCGCCCTCGACGCGCGAGGGGAGGTTCCCGGCGAGCGGCACGGTGTCGAGGTGGCCCGCGATGACCACCCGCTCGGAACGCCCGAGCCGCGTGCGCGCCACGACGGCCTCACCGTCGCGGACGACGGTGAGGTGCGGCAGCGGCGCGAGGGCCGCCTCGACGGCGTCGGCCAGGGCCTTCTCGCCGCCGCTGACCGACTCGATGTCGACGAGCGCCGCCGTCAGCGCCCGCACGTCACCGGTGAGGTCGAGCGGCGCCGTCTCAGGCATTGAGGCCGTGCTGGCGCAGGACGTCGTTGAGCTCGGCCTTGTCGTGGCGCTGACCGGCCTCTAGGCGCTTGAGCACCAGGACGCACGGGAGCCCGAAGGTGCCGCCGGGGAACTCCTTGGGGCGCGTGCCGCCGACCGCGACGCACCAGTCGGGGACGTGGCCCCGGCTGATCTCCTCGCCGGTCTGGACGTCGATGACGGGCATGGACGAGGTCAGGATGGTGCCGGCGCCCACCACGGCGCCCTTGCCGACCCGCGCGCCCTCGACGATCATCGAGCGGCTGCCGATCAGCGCCTCGTCCTCGACGATGACAGGGACGGCGTTCGGGGGCTCCAGGACGCCGCCGATGCCGACACCGCCCGACAGGTGGACGTTCCTGCCGATCTGGGCGCAGGAGCCGACCGTGGCCCAGGTGTCCACCATCGTGCCACTGTCGACATACGCCCCGATGTTGGTGAAGGACGGCATCAGGACGACGCCCGAGGCAAGGTAGGCCCCCCAGCGGGCGATGGCGCCCGGCACCACGCGGACGCCCTCCAGGGACGTCTTCAGCGGGATGCGGTCGTTGTGGTGGAAGTCGCCGACCTGGCTCCTGACCATGCCGAGGACCCTGAAGCTGAGCAGGATGGCGCGCTTGGCCCGCTCGTCCACGATCACGTCGCCGGAGGAGTGGTCGACGAAGGCGACCCTGGCCTTTCCGGTGTCGAGCATGTCCACGGCACCGACGATCACGCCACGCGCTCCCGAGTCATCGGGAGACAGCTCGGCACGGCGCTCCCACAACTCGTCCACGGTGGCCGGCAAGGGGCTTTCGAAGGTCTCGCTCATGCAAGGGGAGCTTAGTCCCGCACGGGGACCACGGCTGGGCCGGTAGGTTCTTGTGCGTGGCACGGCGATTCTCACGAGCGGTTCTGACGATTACGAGCATCGTCCTCGTGCTCGGCGTAGCCATATTTTTCGGGATTTATCACCTGCTCAACCGCGCGAAGCCGTTCGCTCTGGGCGAGCACTGCGAGGTGAAGACCAGCGTGGGCACGCTCGACCTCGAGATCGAGCAGGCGCAGGTCGCGGCCACGATCGCCGCGGTCGCCACCCGCCTCAAGCTGCCCGAGCGGGCCGTGGACATCGCCTACGTGACGGCGATCCAGGAGTCCAAGCTGCTGAACCTCCCCTTCGGCGACCGCGACTCCGTGGGGGTGTTCCAGCAGCGCCCCTCGCAGGGCTGGGGCACCGTCGAGCAGCTCCAGGACCCTGTGTACGCGACGCGCAAGTTCTTCTCGGCGCTGGTCAAGGTCAAGCACTACCAGAAGCTGCCGCTGCACGAGGCCGCCCAGGCCGTGCAGCGCTCCGCCGACGGCTCGGCGTACGCCCAGCACGAGGTGGACGCCAAGATCCTCGCGGGCGCGTTCACCGGGCGCGTCCCGAAGGCCGTCCACTGCTGGTACCCGCCCGCCGACAAGCCCGTGCCCTCCCAGCCCGCCAAGGCGCGCAAGGAGCTCAGCAGGGCCCTCGGCGACACCTCCAGCGTCGGCAACCAGATCAGCGCGGCGACGCAGCGCAGGGGCTGGCTGATCGCCGCCTGGTCCGTCGCCCACGCCCAGAAGTACGGCCTGCACCAGGTGCGCTACGCCGGCGTCGCGTGGAAGTCCGCGTCCGGCCATGACGGCTGGCTGACCGACGCCAAGTCCTCCGAGGGCAAGGTCGAGATCGCCTAGAGCATGCGCTCGACGTTGATCGAGCCGGGCGAGAGCGGCTGCGCGTAGGCGGCGGTCCATGCCTGGCCCTGCACGCGGTCGAAGCTCAGCAGCCGCCCGTCGGCGGCGCGGTAGTCGGCGAAGTCCATTAGGCCCCGCTCGGGATAGCCGGTGGTGCCCTCGGAGCGGAAGGCGGCGGTCCCCCGGTCGATCGGGTAGAACTCGACGTTCTCCATGATCAGCATGCTCTTCGCGGGCACCATGCCCTGGGTCGGGACCGGCGTCCACAGGTAGACCTCAAGGTGCGGCGGGTCGTCCGGGGTCGCCCCTTCGCGCTCCTCGACCGACAGCCACTGGTAGTGGCGCACCCCCTCTTCGAGGAGGTACTCGATCCACTGGTCGCCCTGCCACGACAGATGCAGGGCGCCGAGGACGCGCGACCGCGCGCCCTGGCGGTCGATGGTGTCCCCGACCTTGATCGTCCTTGGATCGAGGTAGTCGGGGTCCAGGACGACCGGGCGGGCCAGCGCCGGGTGTGACGAACTCGGCTCGGACGCCGGCTCAGGGGGTCTGGGAGCCGGCCGAGCCGTCCTCTCGGGCCGTCGCGTGCCGAGAAAAGCGCCCAGCACCACGACGAAGATGGCTGCGCTCACTGCGAGCACGACCGCAACGGTCATGCCGCGGGATCCTACTGGAGGCGGAGCACCGCCGCATTGACCCGTTCGTCAGTTGCCGTCATGGCGATCCGGATATGCGAGGAACCTGCCTGTCCGTAAAAGTCGCCCGGCGCGACCAAAATGCCGATTTCGGCCAGCGCCTGGACCTGCTCCCAGCAGTTACGGTCGTCGGTCGCCCACAAATACAGCCCCGCGGTGGAGTGCTCGACGCGCCATCCGGCCTTTTCGAGCGCGGGCCGCAGCAGGGCGCGCCGCGCGGCGTACAGCTCGCGCTGCGCGTCGGCGTGCTCGTCGTCGTCCAGGGCGGCGGCCATGGCGGCCTGGACCGGCGCGGGCATGATCATGCCCGCGTGCTTGCGCACCTCCAGCAGCCGCCGCACGAGCGCGGGATCGCCCGCGACGAACGCCGCGCGGTAGCCGGCGAGGTTGGACCTCTTGGACAGCGAGTGCACCGCGAGCAGGCCCTCATGCGAGCCGCCGCAGACGTCGGGGTGCAGGATCGAGATCGGCCGTTCCTCCCAGCCGAGCTCGATGTAGCACTCGTCGGAGGCCACGACGGCCCCCCGCTCGCGCGCCCAGGCGACGACCTTGCGCAGGTGCTCGGCGGGCAGCACGCGGCCCGTGGGGTTGGAGGGGGAGTTCACCCAGACCAGCGGCACGCGCTCGGGGCCGAGGCCCAGCAGGCCGTCGGTGGCGTACGGCGCCGCCCCGGCGATGCGGGCGCCGACGTCGTAGGTGGGGTACGCCAGGGCGGGGATCACCACGCGGTCGCCGGCCCCCACGCCGAGCAGGGTGGGCAGCCAGGCGACGAGCTCCTTGGAGCCGATGGTCGGCAGGACGTCGGCGGGGTCGACCGTGACGCCGTGGCGGCGGGCGAGCCAGCCGGCGGCGGCGCGGCGGAGCCGCTCGGTGCCGTGGGTCAGGGGATATCCGGGGCTGTCGGCCGCGCCCGCGAGGGCCTCCCGCGCCACGGCGGGCACCGAGTCGACGGGGGTGCCGACCGAGAGGTCGACGATGCCGCCAGGATGGGCGAGCGCCCGTTCCTTGAAGGGCACCAGGCGGTCCCACGGAAAGTCAGGCAGCCCGATCACCGAAACAACCCCCAGAAGTCAGACGCGATCATGATGTCGGCGGCCGGGTATGTCACCGGCGGTACCGCGACCTGATGGTCACGGTACCCGGCGGCACCTCATGACCACGGACGGGCCGAAGGTCAGTGCTCCTCTGCCTGCGGCGGAAGGGCGGCCACGATCGGGTGATCCTTGGCGATCTTCCCTACCTTGGACGCTCCGCCGGGCGAGCCCAGCTCGTCGAAGAACTCCACATTCGCCTTGTAGAAGTCCTTCCACTGGTCGGGCGTGTCGTCCTCATAGAAGATCGCCTCGACCGGGCAGACGGGCTCGCATGCGCCGCAGTCCACACACTCGTCTGGGTGGATGTAGAGCATGCGGTTGCCCTCGTAGATGCAATCGACGGGGCACTCTTCGATGCACGCCTTGTCCAGGACATCCACGCAAGGCTGCGCGATGACGTAGGTCACCTCGGGCTCCTTCTTCTCCGCGCCTTCGCACGACTCGACCGCGGGTTGCTAGACCTAGTATTGCCGTGCTGGCCACATGTCTGAAACGGGAGGGGGGGAAAGCTGGTGACATCGCACTTTGGCGGAAGGCTGCTCATCTCCGTCTCCCCGTCCGATGTCGGCAGCAGGGTAACGGTGCGGCGCAGGGAGCCCGAGGGTTTCCGCGACACGGTCGGGGTTCTCGAGGCCTGGCACGAGGGGTTCCTCAAGGTCCGCAAGCGCGACGGCACGCTGGTCGACATCCCCGAGGAGAAGGTCGTCGCGGCGAAGGTCGTCCCCGAGCGCTGAGCCGGGCCCTTTTCGCGTAGTAAGCCCTCAACCGCACCCCAATGCTGGCCCAAACGTCCGCGTGCCTCCTCGACGCGGGAGAGCGTGACGTTGAGTATTCACCTCGTGACCTCACGTGCCGCAGCCGCAGTAGCGCTCCTCGCCACAGCCGTGGCCGGGTGCTCGTCAGCGACCACCAACGAAAAGAAGCTCCCTCCGGTCAACCCGAAGGCCGCCAGTCTCACCGAAGGGTTCGGCTCGATGGACCGGCTGGTCGAGGCCGCGAGGAAAGAGGGCTCGCTGAACCTCATCGGGGTCCCCCGCGACTGGGTGAACTACGGCGCCATCATGGACCGCTTCTCCGGCGAGTACGGACTGCGGGTCAACGTGACCGAGCCCGGCGCGAGCAGCCAGCGCGAGATCGACGTCGCCAGGAGCTCGACGCCCGACAAGGTCCCCGACGTCTTCGACCTCGGCATGGACGTCGCGATCGCCAACGCGCAGAGGTTCGCCCCGTACAAGGTGACCGCCTGGCAGGACATCCCCGACGGCGTCAAGGACCTCAAGGGGCACTGGTACGCCGGATACGGCGGCTACATGTCGATCGGGTACGACCCTCGCAAGGTGAGCGCCCCGGCGAGCTTCTCCGACCTGCTCAAACCCGGGTACGCCGTGGCCCTGCCGGGCGACCCGCTGCAGACCGCTGCGGCCTTTAACGGCGTCATGGCGGCGTCGCTCCACTCGGGCAAGCCCGAGGCCCAGCGGGGCGTCGAGTTCTTCTCCAAGCTCAAGAAGTCCGGCGGCTTCAGCCTCCCGTCCCGGGCCAACACCCTGGTCGACTGGGACTACGTGAACGCCGCCAAGGCCGCCCAGACCGCCGGAGACGACAAGCCCGCGTGGAAGGTCGTGGTCCCGTCGAACGCGACGCTCGCGTCGTACTACGTCCAGGCGATCAACAAGAAGGCGCCGCACCCCGCCGCCGCCCGGCTCTGGCAGGAGTTCCTCTACAGCGACGCGGTGCAGAACCTCTTCCTCAAGGGATTCGCCCGCCCGGCGCGCATGGAGGCGCTGGACATGAAGGGCAAGCTCGACAAGCAGGCCGCGGCCAAGCTGCCCGCCGTGTCCGGCACCCCGGTCCTGCTCACGATCCCGCAGGCGGACGAGGCCAAGACGTACCTGAAGGCCAACTGGTCCAAGGCGATGAGCTGACCCCGGCCATTCCATACCTGTGCCGGGAGAGTAAGGGCGAAGCACACGGACAGATGTGTCGCGAGGACATCAAGGCTCTAAAGTGTCTGTACTTACGGACACGGGAAGCGATGTCTGAGAATGCGAGCTGATGGCCTTGCGATACGACACGCCGAGTTTGATGCGGTGGAACGCTCGCGCCTATGACAGCTCGTTCGGCTACGTCTCGGCACACGGGGCACCGCTGATCGAACTGCTGGACCCCCAGCCGGGCGAGCGCATCCTCGACCTGGGCTGCGGCACCGGGGTGCTCACCGCCGACATCGCCGCCAGGGGCACCTCCGTGCTCGGCATGGACGGCTCCGCCGCGATGATCGACGTCGCGGTCGCCCACCACCCGGGCCTGGACTTCATGGTCGGCGACGGCGCCAACTTCCGCGTCGGGCAGCCGTACGACGCGGTGTTCTCCAACGCCGCGCTGCACTGGATGGGCCGCGATCCCGACGCGGTGATCCGCTGCGTGCGCACGGCGCTGACCCCGGGAGGCCGGTTCGTGGCCGAGCTGGGCGGCGCGGGCAACTGCGCCGCGCTCACCTCCGCGATGCTCACGGCCTGGCGGGAGTACGGGCTGCCGGAGCCCGAGCTGCCCTGGTACTTCCCCAGCCCTGCCGAGTACGCCGTCCGCCTGGAGAAGGGCGGGTTCACCGTGCGGCTGCTCGAATACTTCGACCGGCCGACGCCGCTCGACGAATGCCCCAACGGCGCCGCCGACTGGGTCCGCATGTTCGCGGGCTCCCTGCTGGACGGCGTGCCACCGGTGACAGTGGAGCCGTTGCTGAGAAGGGTCAACGAGCTCGCGGCACCCGCCCTGCGCCGCGAATCCGGCTGGGTGGCCGACTACGTGAGGCTGCGATTCGCCGCTGTGCGGGCCTAACCGCCGCCTACGATCTAGCGATTTGCCAGACTATGGTCTGGTCAACGGAATCACCGGAGAGGAAACGGGATGAACTTCTGCCTGAGTGATCTCGTGCCTCCGCTTCGGTGGAGTGACGCGACCGCATTCTCGCAGCTCCGCGACGTGCCGAACCTGCCGGACGCCTGGTGGCGGGCCGCCCCCCTCAGCCGGGTCTTCGCCGTGCTCGGCCCCGAGGCGCTCGGTGAGCTCCTCACAGAGCTGTCGATGGAGCACTGGCCGGCCGCCGCGCTGGGCGACATCCTGCCCGCCCTGCACGTCATGGATCCCGACGAGGCCGACGAGCCGCAGGTCTCCATCGCCCTCGACCGCGTGGGCTCGTGGTTCGGCCTGCTCTCGCTGACCGGCCGCGAGCTGGCCGACCAGCCGTTCATCCGCGCCAGGCCGGTCCTGACCGCCCTGTTCACCGCGGTCTTCGTACGGCTGACGCCCACCGGCGACCAGAGCGCCAATCTCGACGACCACGCGGCACGGCCGTCCCTCCACGCCGAGGAGGCCCACGAGACGCCCTCACGGGCCGCGGAGACGCCCCAGCCCGCCTCGGCGGCTCCGGAGGCGCGCAGGCGCGCACCGGCTCACGAAAGCCCCGTACCGGCCCGCGGGGCCTCCACAGGGCCTCAGGCGTCCCCGGCGGACCGCTCCACGGACACCGGGTCGCCCGCACGGGCCGAGCCGCTTCCCGTACGGCCCGCGCCGCCGCTGCCGAAGAGGCAGAAGTCGTCGATCGACCGGAGCGACCCCCTCGGCCTCGCCGCGGCCCGCATGGCGGAGGCCGCGCTGAAGCAGCACGTCTCCAGGGAGTTCCCCGGCGCCGCCCCTGGCGAGAGCGGCTCCGGCCGGTCCCGCACCTCGATGTTCACCCCGCCCCCGCGCACCGAACGTCCCTTCACCGCCCCGAGCGCGCCCACCTACCCCCCCGACGTCCCCGCCTTCGGCAACGACGTCCCCGCGTTCGGCAACGACGTGCCCGGATTCTCCCCGGACGGCCCTGGGTTCGGCGGGGACGATCCTGGGTTCACTCCGGCTCCCCGCCCCTTCGTGCCCGAGCCGGAGCCGTTCGATCCCGGCCCGTTCCCCCGCGACCTCGACCCGTTCGGCCCGGACTCCGGCCCGTTCGGGCCCGGCGGCCCCGCCCCCGACCCCTTCGCCGCCAAGGGCCCCGCGCCCGCAGAAGCCCCGGAGGGCCCGGAAGGCGCGGAAGCCCCGGGAGGTACGGACGCCCCGGAAGACCTCGGGATCGCGGAGAGCTTCGGGACCGCGGAGAGCTTTGGGACCGCGGAAGGCGACGTGGCCCCCCTCGGCCCCGAGGGCACGCAGGACCGCGACATCGCGGACGACGGAGAGCCGCCGCGCGAGCCCGAGGGCCCCGCCGCCTCCGAGGGGGCCCCCGCCGGCACGAACACCGACGAGCTGGGCACCGGGCGCACCGAGAGGGACATCCCCGCGCTCATCGACGCGGCCTTCGCCGACCTCGACGACAAGACCTGGGCGGTGGCGCAGAACCACGTCTTCGCCGACTCCCCCGCCGCCCCCGAGGAGCTGGCCAAGCTGTTCGCCGTCAGCCCCGAGGACATCGTGGCCCTTGAGGACGAGCTGCGCGGCAGGCTGGCCGCCTGGCTCGACAGCGCGGACGCCGCGCCGTACACCCAGCACCTGGAGAAGCTCCCCGGCACCCTCGGCGTGGCCGCGCCCAAGTCGCGCCTGATGACCGCCGCCGACTGGCACACCAGGGAGCTGCGCTCCCTCGACGTCCCGGCCTGGCAGTTCGTGCTCGCCACGCTGCCCGGTTACACGGTCCAGGACGACTGGCTGGTGTCGGGGGACATCGCGGAGCTGCGCGACCAGACCTGCGCCCTGATCCTCAACGCCGAACGCCCGCCGACGGTGGCCCGCGCACTCGAACTGGTGTCGACCCTGGGCATCCATCCCGAGGTCGCCAAGGAGTGGCTGGAGAACGTCCCGCAGCTACGCATCCAGAGCAACAAGAAGCCCGGCAAGGCCGAGGAGGAGCGGCCGGGCGACCCCGAGGGGCCCCAGTCGACGCCGACCGGCCAGCTCAAGGACGTGTCGATGACCCGCAGGTGCTTCCGGCATCCGGACGGCCTCTGGTGGCTGCGGGTGGACGTCGCGCCCGAGCAGCTCACCGGCGGGGAGTGCCCGCTGCCGAGCGGGTTCGCCGCCTACCTTGGGCTGTCGCCGGGCGAGAGCCACACCGTGATGAGCGCGGCGGGAGAGGTCACGCTGAGCTGGCAGGCCCGTCCCGTCATCGAGTCGCTCGGACAGCTGCTCCACGACATGGGCGCGCAGCCCGGAGCCCACCTGTTCCTCACCGTGGCGGAGGAGGACAAGGTCCTGCGGGCCAGGCTGGTGCCCGCGTCGACCGGCGACCTCGACAAGGGCGCGGTGGCGCTGCGGCTGGCCGGCCACACCACCAACGGCGGCCCCGAGTCGCTCGAAGAGACCATCCGGGTGCTGGCGACCCGCATCGGCATGACCGGGCCCGTGGGGCTGCCCGACCTGATGAACCGGCTCCGAGAACGCGGGGACCGCGACCTGCTGTCCCTGATGGTCTGACGGGAACCGCGGTGCCCCGGCTCGCGATCGCCCCCGAGGTCCCCCGGGATCTCGACGCGCTTCCCCGGCCCGTACACCGGGACGCCGTGATCGCCATGCGCCGGTTCCTGCAGAACACCACGTCCGCCCCCCACCCCGAGCGGGTGCGCAACACCCGGGACTCGCGCGTGGCGACGCTGCGGCTCGCCGACCACCACCGCGGGGTGGTCGTGCGGCAGCGCGACGTCTACTGGATGCTCACCGTGCTGCCGGACGCCGAGGCCTGGTCGTACGCCCAGCGGCACCGCTTCGCCGTCAACGCGGCCATCGGGGTCGCCGAGATCTGGAACGCCGAGGCCCTCGAACGGGTCGAGCCCGCGCTGCGCCGGTCGGCGGAGTCCACCGAGTGGCGGCTGTTCGCGCACGTCTGCGACAGCGACCTGCTCGGGCTCGGCATCGACGCCGAGGTGCTCCCCCTGGTGCGGCTGATCACCACGGGCGCCAACCTCGACGCGCTCGAACCCCTGCTCCCCGAGAGCCAGTTCGCCCCGCTGTCGGTTCTCGGCCAGGGCGGCTCGGTCGCCGAGGCCTGGCGGGCGCTGGACACGCGCGTCGCGGTGCCCGCGACCACCGTGGACGTCACCGACCTCACCGCCGCCCTCGAACGCACGCCCGACCGGGCCGTCTTCGTCCCCGACCCGAGCGCGCTCGACCGGGTGCTCACCACCCCGCACTGGTGCACTTTCCTCTACCCGACCCAGCACCGCCTGGCCCACCAGGACAGCTACGCCGTGCCGGTGCTGGTCACCGGCGGCGCGGGCACCGGCAAGACCCTGGTGGCGCTGCACCGCGCCGCCCACCTCGCCCGGGCCGGCGCCGGCCGGGTGCTGCTCGTGACCTTCTCCCACGGCGTGGCCACCGACGTGGCCGCGAAGCTCGACCTACTGGTGGACGACCAGGAGGTGCGCGAGCGCATCGAGGTCGGCAACGTCGAGCGCCTCGCCCACCGCATCGTCGCCGAGGCCGAGGGCCGTCCCCCGCTCCTGGTCGGCGCGCCCGACCTGGCCACGCTGTGGCAGGAGGCCTCGGAGATCTCGGGCGACCTGCACAGCCCGGCGTTCCTGCTGCGCGAGTGGGAGCAGGTGATCCTCGCCCAGAACCTCTGCACCGTGCAGGAGTACCTCACCGCGCGACGTCCCGGCCGCAGCGTCGAGCTCGAATGCGAGGAGCGCACCGCGGTCTGGAAGGCCATCGAGCACGTCACCGTGCGGCTGCGCGCCTCCGGCAGGCGCACGCTGCTCCAGCTCGCCTCCGAGGCCTCCACGCTGCTCGGCCGTACCACGGGCGACCTGCTCGGCGACGACGCTCCGGGGCGCGAGCCTTACCGGCACATCGTGGTGGACGAGGCGCAGGACCTGCACCCGGCGCAGTGGCGGCTCCTGCGCGCCGCCGTGCCGCCCTCGCCGAACGACCTGTTCATCGTCGGCGACCCCCACCAGCGCGTCTTCGACACCCGGGTGGCGCTGAGCACGCTCGGCATCAAGGCCGAGAGCCACCGCCTCACCATCTCCCACCGCCTGCCGCAGGAGATCCTCTCGTGGGGCGTGCGGCTGCGCGGCGGGGGCCCGGCCGACGGACTGGTCGACGGCATCATCGAGCTGGTGGGCTTCCGCGCGACGCACCTGGGCACCCGCCCGATCGTCCGGGAGTACACCTCGGGCGAGGCGGAGCTGGCCGGCCTGGTGACCCTCGTCAAGGAGTGGATCGGCGACGGGGTGCCCCCCGACGAGATCGCCGTCGCGACCCGCCTGAGCGACCTCGTCAGGGACGCCAAGGCGGCGCTCGCGAGCGCGGAGGCCCCGGTGCGGGTCACCACGCTCCACGGCCTGAAGGGCCTGGAGTTCCGCCGGGTCGCCCTGATCGGCGTGGCCGACGGCATCGTGCCATCGGCCGACGCGCTCACCCCCGCCGCCGAGGATCCGACGGCACGCGCCCACGACCTGCAGCGGGAACGAGGGCTGCTCTACATGGCCTGCACGCGGGCCGCCGAGCGGCTTTACGTGTCCTACTCCGGCCGGGCAAGTCCCTTTCTGCCACCATGACCCAATAACCTGAACTGCGGATAAGACCGAGTCTCATCCCGACCCAAGCCCCATGCCGGTTGGACCCCCATGAATTTGAGCCTTAGCGACATCGTGCCTCCCCTGCGCTGGACAGCACCCAGCCAGGTCGAGCCGATCGCGAGCGACGCCCGTCTCCCGGACGCGTGGTGGCAGGCACTCCCCCTGGACCGCGCCTGCCTGATCGTCGGAACCGCTCAGGTCGCGGCGCGACTCGCCGACCTGTCCATGGCCTGCTGGGGGCACCTACCGCTCGGCGACATCCTGCCCCTGATCCGGATGACGGACCCGGAGAAGAGCCTGCGCACGCCCGAGAGCCGCGAGGTCGTGCACGCGCTGTTCACGAGCGTGCTGTCGCGGATGCTGGCCTCCGAGACGCAGCCCGGCCGCGAGGCCGCGCCCGTGCCCGCCCAGCCGGCCAAGCCCGACCGGCCGATCCCCGAGCTGATCGACGGGATCTTCGCCGCGCTCGACGACCGGCAGCGGGCCATCGCCAAGGACCGGGTCTACGCCGAGCGCCGGGTGACGCTCGACGAGCTGGCGCAGCGGTTCTCCGTGACCCGCGAGCGCATCCGGCAGATCGAGCGTGACCTTCGCGACCACGTCCAGACGCGGCTCGCCACCCCCGAGGCCACCCCGCTGGCCGCCCACCTCGCCTGGCTGCGGGGACGGCTCGGCTCCGCAGTGCCCGCCGACGACCTCGCCGCCGCGGTGCCCTGGCACCGCACCGAGCTGGCGACCCTGGGCGTGCCGACCTGGCGGTTCGTCCGCACCCTGCTGACCGGCTACGACCAGGTGGAGGGCTGGCTGGTCGCCGGGGGCGCCGACGAGCTGAAGGAGAAGACCCGTCAGCTGTTCACCGGCGGGCCGGTGAAGCTGCCGGAGGCCGTCACGATGGTCGCCCAGCTCGGGGTGCGGGAGGACGTCGCCGAGCGCTGGCTCGCCTCCGTCCCGCACCTGCGCATCCTGGAGGGCCACGTCGTCCCGTGGCCGCGCAGCGTGAACGAGAAGGCCGAGGCCGTGCTGGCCGTCGCCGAGAGCCCGCTGAGCCCCGAGGAGATCCAGACCCGCATCGGCGAGGACTACAGCCTGGTCGGCATCCGCAACCAGCTCACCGCCGACGAGCGCTTCCTGCGCGTCGACAGGAACCGCTACGGGCTGTCGCGCTGGGGCGGCGAGGAGTACATCGGCATCCGCGAGATGATCGTCCGCGAGATCGAGCGGGCGGGCGGCGAGGCCTCGGTGAACACCATCGTGGCCAACCTGACCACGCGGTACGAGGTCAGCGAGAGCTCCGTGCGCGCGTACGCGGGCGGGCCGGGGTTCGAGCGCACCCAGCGGGGATGGATCCGCGTCGCCGCGCCCGAGCAGGCCGAGCCGTACCACCCGCGCCGCGACGTGTCGATGACGCGCCGGTCGTTCCGCAGCCGGGACGGGCGCTGGTGGCACCGCGTCGACGTCAACGCCGAGCACCTGCGCGGCTCGGGGTCCCCGCTTCCGACCGGCTTCGCCGCGCACCTCGGCATGGCGCCCGGCGGGCAGCTCACGACCTCCACGCCCTCGGGCGACGTCGTGATCAGCTGGCACAACCAGCCGACGATGGGCTCGATCAGGCCGGTGCTGGCCGACTACAACGCCAGCGAGGGCGACTCGATCTTCATGACGGTGTCGGACGGCGGCGAGCTGCTGACCCGCTATCTGCCGCAGGCCGCCCAGGGGATTCCGCCGGTCAACATGGCGCTGCACCTCATCGGGTACACCGCCCCGGTCGCCTCCGAGGCCGAGGCGCTGCGCCTGATCGGGGCCCGCATCGGCCTCGCGGACGGCGCCTCGCGCGAGGAGGTCCTGACCCGCCTTCGCGAGCGCGGTGACCGCGACATCCTGGCCTTCCTCGACCCCGAGGCGGGGTGACCTCCCGAGCCTCGTGATGCCCGCCGCCGATGATCCCCAGGGCTCGTACAGGCCGTAATCCATGGCCTAAGCTCGGTGGCATGTTGCGGCTGTATGACACCAGGTCCAGGCAGCTCGAAGCGATCGTCCCCGCGAACGCCCGCGTCCTGCGCATGTACACCTGCGGGCCGACCGTCTACCGGTACGCCCACGTGGGCAACCTCAGGTCGTACCTGTTGTCCGACCTGATCCGCAGGGTCCTGGAGCAGAGCCGGGTGCGGTCGGTGGTCTGCCAGAACATCACCGACGTCGGCCACCTGGTCGACGACGAGGAGATCGACGCGTCGGGCGAGGACAAGGTCCTCCAGCAGGCCCGCCGCGAGGGGCGCTCGGCCATGGAGATCGCCCGCTTCTACGAGGACGCCTTCCGCCGCGACACCTCGGCGCTCAACATGCGCACCCCCGAGCACACCCCGCGTGCCACCGAGACGATCGACCTGATGATCGAGCTGATCGCCAAGCTCATCGAGAAGGGCCACGCCTATGCCGTGGACGACGGCTCGGTCTTCTTCGACGCGCGGAGCTTCCCAACTTACGGCGAAATTTCCGGAAACCGGCTTGACGCGCTGAAGCCCGGCCACCGGGTCGAGGGCGTCGACCCGCGCAAGCGCTTCCACGCCGACTGGGCCCTGTGGAAGGGCTCCGACCGCGAGATGACCTGGGAGACCCCCTGGGGCCGGGGGTTCCCCGGCTGGCACATCGAGTGCTCGGCCATGTCCCTGCGCTTCCTCGGCGAGCACATCGACATCCACACCGGCGGCAAGGACCTGCGCTTCCCCCACCATGAGGACGAGCGCGCCCAGTCGAACGCCTCGGTCGGGCACGACGTCGTCAAGCACTGGGTCCACGGCGAGCACGTGCTGTTCGACGGCCGCAAGATGGCCAAGTCCACCGGCAACGTCGTGCTCCTGTCCGACGTCGTGGCCGCCGGGCTCGACCCCCTTGCCGTGCGTCTGGCGCTGCTCGAACACCGTTACCGCCAGCAGATGAACCTCACCTGGGACACCCTCCACGCCGCCGACCGCACCCTGCGCCGGTGGCGGCAGCGCGTCGCCGAGTGGGCGGAGTCCCCCAGCCGGCCGATCGCCGCCGAGTACGCCGACCGCGCCCAGGCCGCCTTCGACGACGACCTGGACACCCCCACCGCCCTGCGCGTCGTGCGCGAGCTCGAACGGGACGAGACGGTGGACCCCGGCTCCCGCCTCGAGACGTTCCTGCACCTCGACCACGTGCTCGGCCTCGACCTCTCGGTCGACATCGGCAAGCCCCCCGTCGTCGCGGTCCTGCCGCCCGGCGCGGCCGAGCTGCTGGAGGCCAGGGCGAAGGCCCGCGAGACCAGAGACTGGGCGGCCTCCGACCGCCTCCGCGACGAGCTGGCCGCGCTGGGCGTCAAGGTCACCGACACCCCGCAGGGACAGCAGTGGTCCTGAAGGTCAGGTGAGCACCCTGGTCTCGCCCACCGCCAGGTCCCAGAGGTCCGCGCGGTCGCGTCCTGAGGCGATCCAGGCCGCGCGGGCCTCCTGCACGGGGGCCATCAGCGGCTCGCCCGAGAGCACGAAGGTCCCCCAGTGCATGGTCGCCATCCGCCGTGCGCCGACGTCGGCGCACGCCAACACGGCCTCGGCGGGGTCCACGTGCGAGACGTGCATGAACCACCGCGGCTCGTACGCGCCCACCGGCATCAGCGCGAGGTCGATGCCCGGGTAGCGGTCCCCGATGAGCTTGAAACGGTCGCCGTACGCGGTGTCACCGGCGAAGTAGACGCGCTGGTCCTGCGAGGTCAGCACCCAGCCGCCCCACAGCGACTTGCAGGTGTCGAACAGCGACCTGCGGCTCCAGTGGTGGGCGGGCACGAAGTCGAAGGTCACCTCGCCGATCTGGGCGCTCTCCCACCAGTCGAGCTCCGTGACGTTCGTGAACCCCTTCTTGGTGAACCAGCTCGCCAGGTTGGCGGGGACGAAGACCGGAGTGTGCCTCGGCAGGCGGCGCATCGTCGGGGCGTCAAGATGATCGTAGTGGTTGTGGCTGATCACGACGGCGTCCACCGGGGGCAGGTCGCTCCAGGCCACGCCGGGCGGTGTCAGCCGCTGCCGCACTCCCGGGATCTTCCGCGACCAGACGGGGTCCGTCAGCACCGTCAGGCCCCCGATGCGCAGCACGTACGTCGCGTGGCCCACCCACGTGACCGCCGCGTCCGTCGCGGTGATCGGGGACAGACCCGCCCTCAGCACGGGGATCTGGTCGGCGTCCCCGATGTCGGGGCGGAATCCTCCGTGCCACGCGACGCTCATGACCTCGCGGAAGTCGGGCAGCGGGCAGGTCAGGCGGTCCTTGAAGTCGGCGGGAAACGTGCGCTCACGCGGCTGCGTGACAGGGGAAACCTCAGGGCTGACGGATTGCGACATGCGACCCTCCGGTTCGTCGCCGAGTGGGAGGCGGGGCTGTTCCACAGGGATCAATCACCACTCTGCTCTGATGATCCCCCGTGGGCGGAAAACATGCCTCAGTCGTACGAGGTATCCGTCATGTCCTCCCTGGTGTGGATTGGACGGCGTTCAGCCAGGGTCTTCTCCTCCAGGGTGCGCCTTCTCCATCGGGAGGGGTGCCTCGGGTAGCCTCCCTCGTCCAGGTCGGCCAGGCGTTCGAAGACGTTCCAGGAGGCAGGGTGGCCGCAGACGGCCACCGACACCAGCAGGGCGAGGACATACAGCGGCAGCAGGGGCAGGCCGCCGCAGAAGGCGTACTGGGTGGCGTGCCGGGCCTCGTGCCTCAGCAGGGCGCCGGTCAGGTAACCCTCCCGCTGGGCCGTCAGCACCACGTTGCCGACCGTGAACGCGCCGGCGACCGGGAAGGGGATGCGGTATCCGTGGGCGTACAGCAGGCCGTGCTCGCCGCGCCGCACCTCGGCCCGCCCGATCACCGCGATGAGCAGCCCCAGCGGTGTCGACAGGTTGACGTAGTTGAGCACCCGCCTCGCCCGGTGCCGTCCGCGCATGTCTTGATTGTCACCCAACGGCCCCGGCGACCGGTAGGGCGGCCTATCTACCCGGCGGGCGCAGGTGGCGGTAGCGGCCCTCGTAGTAGATGAGCGGAGGGACGTCCCTCGGGGTGTCCGCCGAGACGACGTTCCCGACGACGATCGAGTGGTCGCCTCCGTCGTGGACGACGGTCGTGCGGCACTCCAGCGTAGCGATGGCGGTGTCGAACAGCGCGAGCCCCAGCCCGCCCCGGCGGTGCGACCAGCGGTCGAGCTGCCCTTCGAGCGTACGGCCGCGGGTGGCGAAGGCCCGGGAGGCCTCCTCGCCGTCCTCTCCGAGGATGGAGACCCCCCACACCCCGGCGTCGATCACGGCGTCGTGGAACCTGGCGATCTTCTCGACGCACACCAGCACCAGGAGCGGATCAAGAGAGACCGAGGCGAAGGAGTTGACCGTCATCGCGTGGTCGATGCCGTCGGCGAGGGTGGTGACGATCGCGACGCCGGTGGCGAAGCGCCCCGTCACCCTGCGGAAGACCGCCTGATCAACCTGGCTCTCGACAGATCCCTGATACACGCTGGCCAGCTTATGCGGACATCCCATCCGAAATATTCATGCGGCGCCCTTTGCCATACGAACCCTGGTGCATCAGCCACGAACCGGACGAAGGAATGAGCAGGACGGCGACCACCAGGGCCAGGGCTCCGCAGCCGAGGTACCAGTAGCCGGCGACGTTGGCGGCGATGACCAGATCGCCCTCGGGCCTCTTGACCGAGAACAGCAGCGCGGCGAGCATCCACCCCATGCCGGGGACGAACGCGCCGAGCTTGCTGTCCATCAGCCGCCCCGCGCCGTACAGCAGGCCGAACAGCACGAGGGAGAGGATGATCGGAATGGGCGGAACGGCGTCTCCCACGTCCCAGGAGTGCTCAAGCCCGGCCACGACGCCGAAGACGACGCCGAGCACGAAGAGCATGCCGTAGGCCGCGCCCGTGATCACGGCGTCGGAGCCCCGCCGCGTCGCGGTTTCGTCCTCTACCTGCTCTTCCTCCATGCTGAAAGGCTAGCCGATGCCCGCGAAGAGATCGTCTTCGCGGTCGTGCGGCTCGCCGAGACCGCCGGCCTCCTGCGGCACGCCCCTTCCTGCGGGCCCGCGCCGGCCGGACTTGAGGATGAAGTGCTCGATGCCGATGGACTCGTGGCCCATGCTGTCGGAGATCACGAACCAGGGCGCGCTGAGGTCGATCTGCGAGCGGTGGGCCCGCATGGCGTCCAGCTTGGCGACGGCGTGGGGGCGGGCGTCGATCTCGGTGGTGACCTCCTCGTCGGCGGAGCCGAAGGGCAGGTCGTCCAGCGTCTCCTCGTTGAAGAAGTCGAAGTCGGTGTCGCGCATGGCCTCGGCGACCCGCCGCATCGCGGACTTCGGCATGGTCGTGAAGTAGAACTTGGCGATCTGCCAGGGCTCACCCTCACCGAACGAGGGATCGGCGGCCAGCTCGAACCCCCGCCAGGCGACCCGGTGCGCCTGGATGTGGTCGGGGTGGCCGTAGAAGCCGTTGTCGTCATAGGTGACCAGCACCTGCGGCCTGACCTCACGAATGATCTTGACCAGCTCGCCGGCGGCCTCGTCGAGATCGGCCCGCCAGAAGCACTGGGGGTTGTCGTTGGCGGGGACGCCCATCATGCCGGAGTCGCGCCAGCGGCCGGGCCCGCCGAGGAACCGGTGGTCGTCGACGCCCAGGGCCTTGCACGCGGCCTCCAGCTCGCCGACGCGGTGCTCGCCGAGCCGGTCTTCCTTGTCCGCGGCGAGGTGGGCCAGGTCGGGCACCACGATCTCGCCCTCCTCACCGAGGGTGCAGGTGACGAGCGTGACATGGGCGCCCTCCGCGGCGTACTTCGCCATCGTGGCCCCGGTGCCGCTCGTCTCGTCATCGGGGTGGGCGTGCACGAGCAGCAAACGACGTTCAGTCATGTGGTCGAGGGTATCCCCGGCCTCCGACAGGAAGCATCTCCCAACGTGTTGGCCTGGCAATATGAACAGCATGAGTGAGAGCTTTCCGCGTCTTTACGCCAGGACCCGCCGCTTCACCCTCGGAGTGCCCCGTGGCTTCGTCATCGCCCCCGATGGCGGCCGCGTCGTCTTCCTGCGCAGCCGGTCGGGCACCGACCCGGTGACCTGCCTGTGGGAGCTCGACCTATCCTCGGGCGCCGAGCGCATGGTGGTCGACCCCGCCGACCTCGGCGCGGCCGACGAAGACCTGCCCGCCGAGGAGAAGGCCCGCCGTGAGCGCGCCAGGGAGCAGGCCGGCGGCGTGGTGGCCTTCGGCGCCGACTCCGCGCTGACCTCGGCGGCCTTCGCGCTGTCCGGCGGGCTTTACCTGGCCGATCTGAGGTCTGGCGCCGTGCGGCGGCTCGACACCCCCGGCCCGGTGATCGACCCCCGCCTGTCCCCCGACGGCGCCCGCGTGGCGTACGTCACCGGCGGCGCCCTGCACGTCCAGGAGGTCGCCACGGGCGACGACCGCGCGCTGGCGTCCCCAGAGGGCGCCGGCGTGACGTACGGCCTGGCGGAGTTCATCGCCGCCGAGGAGCTCGACCGCATGCGCGGCTACTGGTGGTCCCCCGACGGCACGGCGCTGCTCGCCGAGCGTGCCGACGAGTCGCCCGTCCAGACCTGGCACATCTCCGACCCGGCCAACCCGTCCCGCACGCCCACGGCGGTGGCCTACCCATCGGCCGGCACCGCCAACGCCACCGTCGAGCTGCTCGTCCTCGGTCTCGACGGCTCCCGCACGCAGGTGCCCTTCGACGATGAATACCTGGTGACGGCCGTGTGGGACCGCCACGGCGCGACGATCGTCACGATGCCCCGCGACCAGAAGGCCATCCGCGTCCTCACCGTCGACCCCGCCACCGGCGCGACCGAGCTCGTGCGCGAGGACACCGACGACGCGTGGGTCGACGTCGTCGCCGGGGTCCCCGCGCGCCTCTCCGACGGCACGCTGGTGTGGGTGGCCGACGCAGACGGCGGCCGGCGCCTGGTCGTCGGCGACGCCCCGGTCACCCCGCCGACCCTCCAGGTCCGCGACGTGCTCGGCGTCTCCGGCGACACCGTGCTGTTCCGCGCGAGCGCCGAGCCCACCGAGATCCATCTGTGGACCTGGTCGGGCGGGGCCATCTCCCCGGTCACCAGCGAGCCCGGCGTCCACAACGGCCGCCTGTCCGGCGGCACCCTGCTGGTCGTCAGCCAGACCCTGGACAGCCCCGGCACCACGGTGCGGGTCGAGAACGGCCAGAAGCGCCTGCACATCGCCTCGCTGGCCGAGCGGCCCAAGCTGGAGCCCCGCGTCTCGCTGGTCCGCACGGGCGAGCGAGAGCTGTCCACCGCCGTGCTGCTGCCGAGCGGGCACGTGCCCGGTTCCCGGCGCCTCCCCGTCCTCATGGACCCCTACGGCGGGCCCCACGCGCAGCGCGTGATGGCCTCGGGCCGTGGGTTCCTGGAGTCCCAGTGGTTCGCCGACCAGGGTTTCGCGGTGATCGTGGCGGACGGCCGGGGCACCCCGGGCCGGGGCCCCGCCTTCGAGCGCGAGGTGCTGCACGACCTGGCGACCCCCGCGCTCGAAGACCAGGTCGACGCCCTGAAGGGCGCCGCCCAGCTCTACCCGGGCGACCTCGACCTCTCGCGGGTGGCCATCAAGGGCTGGTCGTTCGGCGGCTTCCTCGCGGCGCTGGCGGTGCTGCGCAGGCCCGACGTCTTCCACGCGGCCATCGCCGGGGCACCCGTCACCGACTGGCGGCTCTACGACACCGCCTACACCGAGCGTTACCTCGGCCACCCCGGCGAGCTTCCCGACGTGTACGACCGGTCGTCGCTCATGGCCGACGCCGAGAAGCTCGAGCGGGCGCTGCTGCTCATCCACGGCCTCGCCGACGACAACGTGGTGGCGGCCCACACGCTGCGCCTTTCGTCGTCCCTCGTCGCCGCCGGCCGTCCCCACACAGTGCTGCCGCTTTCGGGCGTCACCCACATGACCCCGCAGGAGGTCGTCGCGGAGAACCTGCTGCTTCTCCAGGTGGAGTTCCTCAGGCGTTCCCTGGACGCCTGAGGTCCCACCCGGGCCCGGTCGTCAGCGGGAGATGCCGTGCCAGCTGTCCCACAGGGCGGCGTAGGCGCCTCCCGCGGCGACCAGCTCGTCGTGCGAGCCCAGCTCGCTGATGCGGCCGTCCTCGACGACGGCGACCCGGTCGGCGTCGTGCGCGGTGTACAGCCGGTGCGCGATGGCGATGACGGTGCGCCCGTCGAGCACGGCCGCCAGCGACCGCTCCAGGTGCCGCGCGGCGCGCGGGTCGATCAGCGAGGTGGCCTCGTCCAGCACCAGCGTGTGCGGGTCAGCGAGCACCAGCCGCGCGAGCGCCATCTGCTGGGCCTGCGCGGGCGACACCGCGAGGCCGCCCGAGCCGACGACCGTGCCGAGCCCGTCAGGAAGCGCCTCGACCCACTCCCACGCGTCGACGGCCTCCAGCGCCTCCTTGACGGCGGCGTCGTCGGCCTCGGGCCGCGCGATGAGCACGTTGTCGCGCACCGTGCCCCGGAACACGTGGTGTTCCTGGGTGACGAGCGCGACGTGGCCGCGCAGCTCGTCCAGGGGCAGGTCGACCAGCGGGACGCCGCCGACCGTCACCGAGCCGGTGCGCGGGCCGTGGATGCCCGCGAGCAGGCGGCCCAGCGTCGACTTGCCCGCCCCCGAGGGGCCGACCATCGCGAGCCGCTCACCCGGAGCGACCCGCAGCGAGACGCCGTGCAGCACGTCGTGGCCGTCGCGGTAGGAGTACCGCACGTCGTCGGCGACCATCGTCTCGCCGAGGGGGCGGCCCGCGCCCGCGTTGCGGTCGTCGGGGACGTTCGCCACGCCGAGCAGCCTGGCCATGGACGCCCCGCCGACCTGGAGCTCGTCGACCCACGACAGCAGCCGGTCGAGCGGGTCGATGAGCTGCTGCACGTACAGCGTGGCCGCGGTCACCTGGGCCAGCGAGACCCATCCGTGCAGGTAGAACAGGCCCCCGATCAGCAGTGTCGCGACGATGGGGATCACGTAGCCGAACTCCACCGAGGGGAACCACACCGTGCGCAGGCCAAGGGTGTAGCGCTCGGCCGCCCAGGACCGTGTGATGTCGGTGTCGGTGCGCTCGTGCCGGCGGCGCTGCAGGCCGAACGCCTCGACGGTCCTCGCGCCCTCCACGGTCTCGGTGAGGCCCTCGGTCATGTCCGCGTACGCGGCGTTCTCGCGCAGGTAGCCGTCCCTGGCCCGCTTGAGGTACCACCGGGTGGCGAACCAGATCAGGGGCACCGCGAGGAGCGAGGGCAGCACGAGCAGCGGCCCCACCAGGGCCAGCGCGCCCAACACGAACGCGCCCGCCACCACGGCGATCAGCGTCTCCGGCACGGCGTGCCGCACCGTGCGCGACAGCGAGTCGACGTCCCGCGAGGTGCGGGTGACCAGGTCGCCCGAGCCCGCGCGCTCGACGGTCGACAGGGGCAGTGCGAGCACGCGGTCGACGAACTCCTCCCGCAGCTCGGCGAGCACCTTCTCGCCGAGCTTGGCGGAGACGTAGACCGCGTACCTGATGAGCACGGCCTGCACGACGACGAAGCCGGCGATGGTCAGTGCGACGGCGTCGACGCTGATGCCCGTGCCCTCTCGCACGCCCTCGACCAGCTCGCCCAGCAGGCGTGGCCCGGTGAGGCCCGCGACGGCGGCGAGGCCGTGCAGGCCCAGGGCCGCCGCGAGCCGGCGCGGGTACTTCAGCGTCAGCCGCCTGGCGTACGCCCGCACCTGCGCCTGGTCGGCGACCGGCAGGATGCGCCTCTGGTCGCCGCTCGTGACCGGCTTGCCGTCGCCGGTGGGACGTTCGCCGGTCTCACCCTCGTCCGCACGGCCCTCGTCCGCACGGCCCTCGTCCGCACGGCCCTCGCGCGTACGGTCCTCGGTGGCTCGGCTCTCGCCTGACGGGCTCTCCGCCAGCTCGCTCTCACTGGCCTGGCGCACCTTCACGGTCAGACCTCCCCTCGGGTCACGGTCGCGGTGTAGTCGGGATCGGTGGCGAGCAGCGAGCGGTGGGACCCCTCGGCGCGCACCCGGCCGTCCCGCATGTAGATCACGGTGTCCGCCCGGTCGAGCACCAGCGGGCTTGTGGTGCAGACCAGCGTCGTGCGCCCGAGACGGGCCTCCCCGAGCCGCTCGGCGATGCGCGCCTCGGTGTGGGCGTCGACCGCGCTGGTCGGCTCCACCAGGACGAGCACCTCGGGGTCGGCGAGCAGCGCGCGTGCGAGCCGCAGGCGCTGCTGCTGGCCGCCGGAGAACTCCCGGCCGGCCTCGGCCACGTGCGACTCGATGCCCCCGGGGAGCGCCTCGACGACGTCCTCGGCGCAGGCGGCGCGCAGGGCGCGCCGCAGGGCGTCCTCGGAGGCGAAGCCGGTGACGTCGAGCTGGTCGCGCAGGCGCCCGCTGAACAGCCTGGCGCCGTTGTCAGCCACCAGGATGCGGCGCCTGACCTCCTCCAGCGGCAGGTCGGCCAGTGGCACGCCGCCGAAGGTGGCCTCTGCCGCCACGTAGTGGCCGAGCCGGTCGGCGACGGCGATGGCGTCCTCGGGCACCGCGCCGGCCAGGGCGGTGAACCGTCCCTGCCGCACGGTGACGCCGGACGCCGCGTCCACCAGATCGCCCCCGGCGGTCACGGCCGTACCCGCGCCCTGGACCTCGGGGTCCAGCGACAGGATGCGGATGACCCTGCGGGCCGCCACATGGCCCTTGGTGAGCTTGTCGGCCGCCTCGGTGAGCGTGCGGAGCGGGCCCACCAGGAACAGCGCGTACCCGTAGAAGGCGACGAGCTGGCCGACCGTGATCATGCCGTCCATCGCGTAGTGCGCGCCCCGCCAGGTGACGAAGGCGATGAGCATGCCCGGCAGCAGGAGCTGGGCGCCCTCCAGAGCGGCGTCCATCGACGCCACCCGCACTCCGGCTCCCCGCACCCGCTGGGACTCCTCGCGGTAGCGGTCGGCGAAGACCTGCTCGCCGCCGATGCCGCGCAGCACCCTGAGGCCCGCGACGATGTCGGAGGCCCGGGTGGCGAGGTCACCCTGGAGGTCGCGCTGCTCGTGCTGCCGCCGGTGCAGGGGCCTGAGCAGCGGGCCGACGGCCAGCGCCATCAGCGGGACGCCGAGCAGCACCATCAGGCCGAGCTGCGGTGAGGTTGTGATGAGGATCACCGTGACGGCGATGATGGCGACGATCGAGCCGACGCCGCGCAGCAGGATGTCCATGGCGTTGCCGATGTGCGCGATGTCGGAGTTGCCGACGCTGATGACCTCGCCGGTCGACAGCAGCTTGGGCAGCGTGGCGCCGAGCCGGGTGGCCTGGCGCGCGGTGACCTGAACCGTGCGGTAGGCGGCGGCCAGCCAGTTGAAGACCGCCAGCCTGTGGCGCATCACACCGCCGAACGCGGTCACGACACCGAGACCGAGCAGCACCGCTGACCAGCGCACCAACCCCTCGGTGTCGCGTGTGGTGAGGCTGTCGACGGCCTTGCCGAGGGCCGAGGGGACGAGCGCCTGCCCCAGCCACCACAGCACGGCGAATCCGATGCCCGTGAGGAGCGGGATCGCCTGCCCGCGTGCCACCCACCACAGGTACCGGAGCGGACTGCGGGCATCGGGAATGCCGGGATCGGCAAGAGGCAGGGAGCGCATAGCCCCTCCAGGCTGGCAAACCCGGGGGTGGCGCGGCAAACGATTTTTCCGGCCTCATGCGGCCATACCAGCGAAAACATCAGGCCTAGAACGCGGTCCGCGTAGATCGTCCGCCCTCGCTCGTCAACTATGGTTGACACGCTCCTGGTGTCAACTTATATTGACACTCATGAGCAACACGGCACAGCTGGCCTCCGACGCCGGCAGCCGCGATCCGGCCGTCGGCCTCCGGGCCGTACGGGCGCTGCGGACGCTGGTCGAGCGGCTGGAGGCACTCCAGGTGGACAACGCCCGCGAACAGGGCTGGTCCTGGCAGGAGATCGCGGTACTGCTCGGCGTGAGCAGGCAGGCGGTCCACAAGAAGTACGCAGGCGGCCGAGGGCTACTCAGGCGGGAGAAGTAGGGATGTTCGAGCGGTTCCACGAGGACGCGCGCCAGACGGTCGTGCTCGCCCAAGACGAGGCCCGGCTGTTCAACCACGACTACATAGGGACCGAGCACTTGCTGCTCGCCCTTCTCCAGCAACCCGACACGGTGGCCGCGCGGGTCCTCGCGCGGCACGGGCTCGACCACGACCAGATCGGCGACGCCGTGGCCCGGCTCCTGGCGGCGGCGCCGGCCGACGATCTCGACGCGGGCGCGCTGGAGTCGATCGGCATCGACCTCGACGCGATTCGGGAGAAGGTCGAGGCTGCTTTCGGGCCGGGCGCCCTCGACCGGGAGCCCCGGCCGCGCCGCGGGCGCCCGTGGCGCCTCGGGGGCCACATCCCCTTCTCGGGGCGTGCCAAGAAGGTGCTGGAGCTCTCGCTGCGCGAGGCCATCGCCCTCAAGCACAACTACATCGGCAACGGGCACATCCTTCTCGGCCTGCTCCGGGAGGGCCAGGGGCTGGCCGCCCGGGTCATCGCCGACGCTGGCGTCGACTTCGAGGCCCTCCGCCGCGAGGTCCGCGTCGAACTGCGCTGACCTGAGGACGGGCACGCGCGTATCCAGGCCCGACGAGGCGCGAGACGCCTAGTCTCGGTATCACAGGTCCTGGATTCGCGCGGTTCCGGATCCATGAGCGGGAAGGTAGGCGGATGAACGGGGGCAGACCGGTCGCCACGATCGTGGAGGTGGAGGACGGCCTGTGGCAGGCCTCGCTTCCCGGCATCGGCACCGTCACGGTGGACGACCCGCGCATGGCCGCCTGGCAGCTCCAGGAGCTGGTCGCGGAGCAGCGGGTCATCAACGTGCTGGACGTCTCCCCGCCGGTGCTGGCCGGCGCCGACGGGGAGCCGGTGTTCGCCTTCCTGCTGCAGTTCACCACCTGCGGATCCGACAGGGACGATCTCGACGTCTACGCCGAGGTCAAGGCCCATCCGCCTTCGGGCTGCCGGTGGTCACCCGATCCCCACCGCCCCGGCCTGCTGTGCCTGCGTCCGGGATCCTCGCCGCTGGACGCCATCGCGGGAGTGGTGTCCGAGGTCAGGGACCGGTACGGACTCGGCACCGAGCTCACCGACCTCGGCTTCGACCGGTTGTGGGAATGGTTCGGCGACCACGAACGCCGCACCGAGCTGGTGGCCCACCTGCTCCTGATGGCCGCCCACCGCGCCGGCCTGCTCGGACTGGACTCCGATGACCTGGTGAAGTTCCTCCGCGAGGTCATGCCACCCCGATCACCGGCCTGAACCCGGACCCCGGGCGCTCATCGCCGGACCGAATGTGGACCCGGGCCGCCCATATCACCCCGTTCACCGGCCTGAACCCGGACCCCGGCCGCTCATCGCCGGACCGAATGTGGACCCGGGCCGCCCATGTCACCCCGATCACCGGCCTGACCCCGGCCGCGTACCGCTAGTGCACTGATCTCGGCTCGGCCGGCAGGCGGTGCAGCGCCTCGACCAGAGGCGCGAGCTCGGGGGTCTGCTCGGCCTCGGCCAGCGCCTTGGCAAGGACCACGTCGTGGGCCGGCCGGGCCTTGCTCAGCAGCTCCCACCCCTGGCCGGTGAGCTCGGTGTAGATGCCCCGGCGGTCGTCCTGGCACAGGATGCGGGTCAGCAGGCCGCGGTCTTCGAGCCGGTTCACCAGCCGCGTGGTCGCACTGCTGGAGAGCGCGGCGGCGCGGGCGAGCTGCTGCATGCGCATGTGCCAGCCGTCCTGTCGCGACAGCGCGTCCAGCACCGTGTACTCCACGACCGACAGGACGTACTCGGACTGCAGCTCACGCTCCAGCGCGGCCTCGATCAGGCCGTGGAGCGCCGCCAGCGTGCGCCAGCCCTGGGCGCGGACCTCCACCGCGTCGTCCCCGATCCCCATGACCGCCTCCTGAGGGCCTGGGCCCTCCCCCTGGGACGGCCGTTCACCTTCTGTAAGCAGCTTACACGCCAGTGACGATTAAGCGCGTGTGCAAGTATATTGTTGCCCACGCGGCTAGTTGCATACGCGTTTAATCATCGGAAGGAAAGACGGATGCCTCTCGGTCTGCTCGCCCTTGCCATCGGGGGTTTCGGCATCGGACTCACCGAGTTCGTCATCGCCGGCCTGCTACCCGAGGTCGCCCGTGATTTCGGCGTCACGGAGGCCGCCGCCGGCTGGCTCATCTCCGGGTACGCGCTGAGCGTCGCCGTCGGCGCCATCGGCCTCACGGCCGCCGCGACGAGGTTCAACCGCAAGCACGTGCTGCTCGGCCTGATGGTGCTGTTCATCATCGGCAACCTGCTGTCCGCGATCGCTCCCAGCTACGCGGTGATGATGCTCGGCCGGGTCGTCGCCGCCCTCTGTCACGGCGCGTTCTTCGGCATCGGATCCGTGGTCGCCGCCGACATGGTGGCACCGGCCAAGCGGGCCGGCGCGATCGCCATGATGTTCGCCGGCCTCACCACCGCCAACGTCCTCGGCGTGCCGTTCGGCACCTTGCTGGGCCAGCAGCTGGGCTGGTGCTCCACGTTCTGGGCCATCACCGTCATCGGCGTCATCGCCCTGATCGGTGTGGCGACCCTGGTCTCCGGCCGGAGCCCGGACGGAGCGCGGGACGCCGGGCTACGGGGCGAGCTGGCCGCCTTCACCCACCCGCAGGTCTGGTTGTCGCTCACCGTCACGGTCCTCGGCTTCGGCGGCATGTTCGGCGCCTTCACCTACATCGCGTACACCCTGACCGAGGTCAGCGGGTTCGCCTCCTCGGCGGTGCCGTGGCTGCTGGTCCTGTTCGGCGCCGGCCTGTTCGCCGGTAACTTCGCGGGCGGCAAAGCGGCCGACAGGTCCGTTCCCCGCACGTTGATCACCGTCCTCGCCGCGCTCACCGTCGTGCTGGGGGTGTTCGCCCTCACCGCGCACAACCAGGTGATGACGACGGTCTCCCTGGTCCTGATGGGGGCCTTCGGGTTCGCCACGGTGCCGGGACTGCAGATGCGGATCATGCACTACGCGGACCGGGCGCCCACGCTTGCCTCGGGGGCGAACATCGCGGCGTTCAACATCGGCAACGCCTTCGGCGCGTGGCTCGGCGGCCTGACCCTCGCCGCCGGCCTGGGATACACCGCGCCCATCTGGACTGGCGCGGCCCTCACCCTCGCCGGGCTGGCCGTGCTCGTGGCCGCCACCCGTCTCGCCTACCGGCGCACCGAACCGATTCCCGTACCGCAGTACTCCGACAACCTCGCCGGCTGACCAGGTCTCACCAGGACCGTGGGCCGGGTATGACGTAGACGGGAGGCGCCGGGTTCTCGCCCGCCACTGCGGCGGGGGGCTAGAACGTGACGGGGAGCCTGGCGTCACTGGGGCCGGGCCTGACGAGGGCCGGGTGTGTGCGGGAGCCGGCGTCGCAGGTGGTTGACGTCGTGGGGGCCGGGTGTGCGGGGGCCACGGGGGCGGCGTCCGGACGCTGGGGGTGGTGGACGCCTGAGGCGGGAGAGTCCGCTGGGGGCCTGACTGGTCGGGCCTGGCGAGCACCGTCTCTAGCGTCTGCCCTGACCGTCTTCATCCCTGGCGTTCGATGCCCGGCCGCTTCGATGTCCGCGCGATTGAATGTCCGGCCGATTCGATGTCCGGCCGATTGATTCCTGCCGGTGCCATCGGTCTTGGATCTGGATGGCGATCGTCTCAATCGGCTTGGCCTGGCCTGTCCGTATGCTTTTCTTATGTGCTGTCGAGTGGAGCTGATCTACCGGTTTCCGAAGAGTGTTCGCCGGGCTGGCGGTGCGGTTTCTCGTACTGGCCCGAATGGTTTGCTTATTCTTAGTCCCAGGTGGTGCCGGGGGTGCGGCCGTAGCTGTCCCAGGTGGTTCCGGCGGTGCGGGAGTACGAGTCCCAGGTGGTGCCGGCGGAACGCTTCGAGGCGGTGGAGTTCGTCATTTCTCTGACTCTTTTCTGGAGGGCTGTGTATTTGTTCTCGCACAAACAACTCTGCGGCAACCACAACCCACAAACCAGACGAAACGACGGCAGCAAGCTGCACCACCCTGACCGCTTCCTGCCACCCCCACGCAAGACATGCCGACCTGGGCCCGCAGGCGCGCCGTAGCCGCAGGTCATGGCTTACGCGCACAAGCGGCAACGGCAGGCACCCGCATCGCCTGAGAGGTCGCCCTACGGTCGATCCGCTGCCAGAGGCCGGGCAGCTACCTGGCTCAACGCCCAGCCCTACCATCCCGACGTCGCGGAACCGCCAGGGCTGCGGCACGCCCACCGCTCCTGGAACACTTCATGCGCCGACGCGGGCCCGAGCCGCCGATCACCGCGGTGGGCCACATCTGGCGGACACCATTCGAGGGCGATGTGGCCGGCGGGCCCGGGACGCGAATGTATCGACGTCAGGCCTGACCGATTGGATATTCGGGTTTCGATGTTCACCGATGCCACCGGTTCGTAATCACGATGGTCTTAGCCGGTCGAACAGAGCCTATCCGGGAACTCTTTCACATACTGCCGAGCGGAGATAATTTCAGTCGTAGTAACCGGTCGTATTTGCTCGCCGGTTCTTGTTAGTCCCAGGTGGTGCCGGGGGTGCGGCCGTAGCTGTCCCAGGTGGTTCCGGCGGTGCGGGAGTACGAGTCCCAGGTGGTGCCGGCGGAACGCTTCGAGGCGGTGGAGTTCATCATTTCTCTGACTCTTTTCTGGAGGGCCGTGTATTTGTTCTCGCACAAACAACTCTGCGGCAACCACAACCCACAAACCAGACGAAACGACGGCAGCAAGCTGCACCACCCTGACCGCTTCCTGCCATCCACCGACAAGTCACACGGCCCCGAACATCCACCGGCGACGACACCGCACGTCAGAGCAGGAGTCCGGCCCGCTGGAGAGCTCAGTGCTCAAGAACGAACGGAGGCCCGGGTCGCCCCGGGCCTCCGCGTCATTCCTGTGAGCCTGGTGGACTACCAGCGCCAGACGCGCACCCGCTTCGACTGGCTCTTGCTGTCGGCGAGCTTGTCGTCACCGTCGAAGACGGCGCGGTACTCCCCGCTCTTGGAGGCGCGGCCCTTGGCGTAGAACCGCCCATCCCGCTCGGTTTCCGCCGAGGTAACGTACTTCCACGCGCTGGACCCCTGCGAGCGGAAGTAGATCCCCACTTCCTGATCCTTCAAGCCCTTCCAGCGCGTGTTCTCGCTGACCTGCAGGCGGCCGGAGAACTTGAGCCAGCGGCCCTTGCTGACCACCTTGGGGTTGGCGGTGAATGCGGTCAGGCGGGTCTCCGCCTGGCTCTGCTTCTTGACGGAGAAGTTGACCTGGTCGGTCACCTTCTTCCCGTGCCTGTCGTAGGCGTCGGCGATGGCGAGCCAGCGGCCCTCGGCGTCGGAGTCGTCGAATTCGGCGACGAAGCGCCACAGGTCACCCTGGTGGACGAGCTTGGCGTCCTGAGTCGACTGCGTGCCGAACTGGTTGGAGACCGGCTTGAGCCGCAGTTCCACCCGCGTCGCCCGGGTGGTGCGGACCTCGACCGTGACGCGGGTGTCCTGGCCCTGCTTGACGACGACCGGGTTCGGGTCCACGTTCGCGACCTTCACCCTCAACTCGACATGCTGCGCGGACGCCGCCCCCGCCGACAAGAGCAGTGAGCCTCCCGCAACGGCGGACACGACTCCGACGGCGACTCTCTTCATCATGATCTTTCCTCCCCGATTCGCAGAGGCGACGAGGAGTGTCGCCTCCACCGGTAAGGGACGACCAAGGTGACGGCAAAGTTCGGCAAAGCACCGGAAAAGCTGGATAAACTTCGCATAAGATCATAAAGCCTACAAACCCGCAGGTCAGCACGTCTCTGTCCATCTCGGTGCCCCTGCCTGTCTCGATGTGGGTGATCGCACCGATCAGCCGGGGAGACGCAGCCACGGCGGAGCGAGGGACCTGGTCCACGTGGGCTGGACACGTCCGCACAGACGACGAGAGCCGTGGCAAGGAGGGGTGATCGTGGGTCTTGGGCCCGTCGCGGCACCCAGGTGGGCCAGAGGACGAGTGACCCAGAGCGCCTGGTAGACCAGGCGACCGAGCGGGAGAGGGCCACCCAGAGCGAGGACCGCTGGTGGGGATCTGGCCGGCCGGACCGGAGAAAAGTGTCTCGGCGTTCGACCCGAGAACCTCGACGTTTCGAGGCCCGATATCTGCCGATGTCATCGGATTCGGAGGACGATGACCTCAGTCGGCTTGGTGGTGCTTTATCGCGAGCTGTCGAGCGGAGGAGTTCTGCGTTTTTCAGAGGCGGATGGTCAGCGCGTTCTCAATTGACCAATCGTTCTTTCTTTTTCTTAGTCCCAGGTGGTGCCGGAGGTGCGGCCGTAGCTGTCCCAGGTGGTTCCGGCGGTGCGGGAGTACGAGTCCCAGGTGGTGCCGGCGGAACGCTTCGAGGCGGTGGAGTTCATCATTTCTCTGTCTCTTTTCTGGAGGACCGTGTATTTGTTCTCGCACAAACAACTCTGCGGCAACCACAACCCACAAACCAGACGAAACGACGGCAGCAAGCTGCACCACCCTGACCGCTTCCTGCCATGCCCACACGCGACATAACGAGCTGAGCCATAACCCCAGGTCAGGACGTCCGGGCAGGGCCCCCCTCGCCGTGGATGTGGGCATGATCGCCGGGTGGGAAGCACTCGGGTGCCCCGGTCACCCGGGTGCCGGGAGGGAACAACATGCCCAGCCCAACCGGACAGCTTCACCGCCACGCCTGGCTCCTGTCGGGCCTGGTTTGCGCCGCGTGCTCGCTTGCCACCGTCATGGCCATCGCCATTCGTCAGGTCCGGCATCCGGCCCTTCTGCGCGACTCCGAGGCCTGGGCGGGGGCAGCTCCTTGACCCGTCACGGCAGTGCCAGGAAGGCTCGTCACCCGTTCGTCGCAATGGCAGACAAGGAGGAGCTGTCAGGCGATCCTGGTGGGGAGCCGGCCGGCGGAACCTGGAGAGGGACCTCTCAGCATTGACCCGGCCGTTTCAGTGTCTAGGGCTTCGATGCTTGCCGATGCCATCATCTCTGAAAGAACGATGGTCTTAGTCGGCTTGGCAGAGCCTGTTCACATGCTTTCGATGTTCACTGTGAAGCGTAGATGCCTTTAGTCGGTTTCAAACTTTAGGTAGATGAAAGTTCAAGAGTGGTTCGCGTATCGGCTTAGGTGATTTGATTTCACTTAGTCCCAGGTGGTGCCGGCGGTGCGCGAGTAGCTGTCCCAGGTGGTTCCGGCGGTGCGGGAGTAGGAGTCCCAGGTGGTGCCGGCGGAGCGGGTGGAGGTGACCGGGGAGAAAGTGGAGTTCGTCATTTCTTCGTCTCTTTTCTGGAGGGCTGTGTATTTGTTCTCGCACAAACAACTCTGCGGGAACCACAACCCACAAACCAGATGAAACGACGGCAGCAAGCTGCACCGACCTGACCGTTTCCTGCCACGCTCGTGCGCGAAAGGCGGCGCTAGCCGAGGGCTTGGTCGAGGTTGAACGCGGCGCTGATCAGCGCCAGGTGGGTGAAGGCCTGGGGGAAGTTGCCGAGTTGCTCCCCGGTGTGCCCGATCTGCTCCGCGTACAGGCCGAGGTGGTTGGCGTAGGTCAGCATCTTCTCGAAGGCCAGTCGGGCCTCGTCCACGCGCCCGGCGCGCGCCAGCGCTTCCACGTACCAGAACGAGCAGATCGAGAACGTGCCCTCGATCCCCCGCAGCCCGTCGGGGCTCACGGCGGGGTCGTAGCGGTACACCAGCGAGTCGGAGACCAGTTGCTCGCCAAGCGCGTCCAGGGTGGACAGCCACTTCGGGTCGGTGGGCGAGACGAACTTGGCCATCGGCATCATGAGCACGGAGGCGTCCAGCACTTCGTCGTCGAAATGCTGGACGAACGCGTGCAGTCTGGGCGACCAGCCGAGCCGCATGATCTGCCGGTAGATCGCGTCGCGGGCTTCCCGCCAGCGCGGTATCTCGGCGGGCAGCCCGCGATGGATGGCCACGCGCATCGCCCGTTCGATCGCCACCCAGCACATCAGCCGCGAGTACACGAAGTTCTTGCGCCCGCCGCGGGTCTCCCAGATTCCTTCGTCGGGCTTGTCCCAGTTCTGGCAGACCCACTCCACCAGCATGCAGAGCTCGTCCCAGCGGTCGCTGGAGATGGGCTTGCCCCATTTGTCGTAGAGGTAGATGGAGTCGATGAGCGCTCCGTAGATGTCGAGCTGAAGCTGGCCGACGGCCGCGTTCCCGACGCGTACCGGGGCGGATCCCTGGTAGCCCTCCAGGTGGCCGAGCTCCCGCTCGGGAAGTTCGGTGGCCCCGTCGATGCCGTACATGATCTGCAGCGGGCCGGAGAGACCGTCGCCGCTGAGGGTGACGTGCTCGGACAAGAAGCCCATGAAGGCCTCCGCCTCGTCGGTGAACCCGAGCCTGAGCAGCGCGTACACGCAGAAGGCCGCGTCGCGGATCCATACGTAGCGGTAGTCCCAGTTGCGCTCGCCGCCGATCTGCTCGGGGAGGCTGGTCGTGGGCGCCGCGACGATCCCTCCGGTCGGGGCGTAGGTGAGCAGCTTCAGCGTGAGCGCGGAGCGGTGCACCACCTCCCGCCACCGGCCGCGATAGCGGGAGGAGGACAGCCAGTGACGCCAGTACTTCACCGTGGCGGCGAACTCCTGCTCGGCCTCGGCGAGCGGGCACGACCGCGGCGTCACGCCCTCGCAGGCCCGGTCGAGCGCGAACACCGCCTGCTCGCCCTCGTGCAGCTTGAACTGCGAGAGCACGTCCTGTCCGTCGCAGTCGATCGGCACGCTGGCGGTCAGGATCAGCGAGAGGTCCTCCGACTCGAAGATCGCCTGACCGTCCTCGACGCGCGCGGTGTGCGGTTGGGTCGCGTAGCCGAACCGCGGCGCCACGAGGGCCCGGAACGGCAGCGTTCCGCGCACGCAGATCACCCGCCGGATCAGCCGGTGCCGATCGATCTCGCGGGAGTCGTCCGCGATCGGCATGAAGTCCTGGACCTCGGCCACTCCGTCGGCGGCGAAGAACCGGGTGATCAGGACGTTGGTGTCGGGGAAGTAGAACTGCTTGGTCGTGGCCGGCACGTCGGCGGCCAGTTGGAATGATCCGCCGCGGCCGGCGTCCAGGATGGACGCGAACACGCTCGAGGCGTCGAAGCGCGGGCAGCAGTACCAGTCGATGGTGCCGTTCGTGCCCACGAGGGCGACCGTACGAAGGTCGCCGATCAGCCCATGATCGGCGATCGGCAGGTAGGCGGAGCCGTCGGAACGGCAGAATTCTCCAGCCGCCATGTCGCCCTCTCCCCCATGAGCCCCTCCCTCAAGCTATGCATTTAAGGCATTTGTCCAGGTATGTCCCGCGTCAAAGAGACGCCAGATTTAGCCCAGGACACCCGGGCAACCGTACGGCTTTGGCACCGCCCACCGATCCGCACCGCGTCTACGTCGAGTCCCACTCGGATCTACGGAGATTTGACACAACTACAAGAAGCGCCTGCATGATGACTCTCCGGAGTGTATGACGTATGGCTAGTGACTGTCATACACTCAAGGGGCAAGCAGTGATCGAATGGCCCGCGGAGATCGAATGGGATGAACACAACGAACTCCACGCAACACGCCACAAGGTGAGTGCACTGGAGATCGAACAGGCACTCTGCAATGGTCCCGTCTACCGGAGGAACAAGCGGGAGCGATCAGGCGATTACATCGCCGTGGGGTACACAGACGGAGGACGTCACGTAGCCGTTGTGGTCGCGTGGAAGGCTGACACCAAATCCATACGGCCGATCACGGCATGGGAGTTGGAATGAAAGAGCCAGATCAGATGAGCGAAGCAGAGCTGGCCGACTACTACTACACCCATCGCGATGAGCCAGACGCTTTGGGCGAAGAGGTTCTACAGACACAACCGACCCGCTTGTCCACCATGGTCTCGGTTCGGTTCGCCCCCGATGAGGCCACAGTCGTACGCCAGGCCGCCAATGAGGCGGGAATGACACTCTCCTCCTACCTTCGGCACTGTGCCCTGGCTGCTTCTAATCGACCAGTTGACCTCGATCGGGTACGTCGCGACGTGGAGGAGGCGGGCCAGCGGCTTAACGACGCCCTGATGGTGCTCCACACGCGACAGGCGGGCTGACCCTCCCTAGGATCAGTTTCCGCCGAGAGCCGTACCCGTCGGTGGTACGGCTCTAGCCTGCGAAAGTTACTTGGCTGCCTTGAGGTAGTCGCGGTTCATCTGGGCGATGGCGTCCAGCGAGATGCCCTTGGGGCAGACGGCGGTGCACTCGCCGGTGTTGGTGCAGCCGCCGAAGCCTTCGAGGTCCATCTGCTCCACCATGGCGATGGCGCGGGAGTCGCGCTCGGGCTGGCCCTGCGGGAGCAGGCCCAGGTGCGTGATCTTCGCGGCGGTGAACAGCGAGGCCGAGCCGTTGGGGCAGGCGGCCACGCAGGCGCCGCACCCGATGCAGGTGGCGGCGTCGAACGCGTCGTCGGCGTCGTCCTTCTTCACCGGGACGCTGTGCGCGTCCGGAGCCGAGCCCGCGGGCACGGAGACGAAGCCGCCGGCCTGGATGATGCGGTCGAAGGAGCTGCGGTCGACGACCAGGTCCTTCACCACCGGGAAGGGCGCGGCGCGCCACGGCTCGATGGTGATCGTGGCGCCGTCCTCGAAGTGGCGCATGTGCAGCTGGCACGTCGTCGTGGCCCGCTGCTCGCCGTGGGCGACGCCGTTGATGACCATGCCGCACATGCCGCAGATGCCCTCGCGGCAGTCGTGGTCGAACGCGACGGGGTCGTCGCCTTCGAGGATGAGCCGCTCGTTGAGGACGTCCAGCATCTCTAGGAAGGACATGTCCGGCGACACGTCCTTAACCTGATAAGTCACCATCTGTCCGCTGTCGGCGGGGCCGTTCTGCCGCCAGACCTTCAGGGTCAGGTTCACTTGTAGCTCCGCTGGCTCATCTTGACGTACTGGTAGTCGAGTTCTTCCTTGTGCAGCACCGGGGCGCCCTCGCCGCCATGCTCCCAGGCGGCGACGTACGCGAAGTTCTCGTCGTCGCGCAGCGCCTCGCCGTCCTCGGTCTGGGACTCGCCCCGGAAGTGGCCTCCGCAGGACTCGGTGCGGTGCAGCGCGTCGAGGCACATCAGCTCGGCGAGGTCGAAGAAGTCCGCGACCCGCCCCGCGCGCTCCAGCGCCTGGTTGAGGCCCTCCTCGTCACCGGGCACCTTCACGTTGTTCCAGAACTCCTCGCGAAGCTCCGGGATGCGCTCAAGGGCCTTGCGCAGGCTCTCCTCGGTGCGCTCCATGCCGCAGTACTCCCACATGATCTTGCCAAGCTCGCGGTGGTAGGAGTCGGCCGTACGGGTGCCGTCGACCGACAGCAGGCGTCCGATCTTGCCGGTAACCTGGCCGAGCGCCTCGTCCACGGCTCCCTGGTCGACCTCACCGAAGGGCCCGTCCGCCAGGTAGTCGCCGATCGTGGTCGGCAGGACGAAGTACCCGTCGGCCAGCCCCTGCATCAACGCGGAGGCGCCGAGGCGGTTGGCGCCGTGGTCGGAGAAGTTGGCCTCGCCGATCACGAACAGGCCGGGGATCGTCGACTGCAGGTCGTAGTCGACCCACAGCCCGCCCATCGTGTAGTGGACGGCCGGGTAGATGCGCATGGGCCGGGTGTAGGGGTCCTCGCCGGTGATGCGCTCGTACATCTCGAAGAGGTTGCCGTACTTCTCCTCGATGGCGTCCCTGCCGAGGCGGCTGATCGCGTCGGCGAAGTCCAGGTAGACGCCGAGCCCGCCAGGCCCGACGCCACGGCCCTCGTCGCAGACGTTCTTGGCGGCCCGGGAGGCGATGTCGCGCGGCACCAGGTTCCCGAAAGCAGGATAAATCCGCTCAAGGTAGTAATCGCGCTCGTCCTCCGGAATGTCCCCCGGCAGCCGGTCGTCGCCCTTGCGGAGCGGCACCCACACCCTGCCGTCGTTGCGCAGCGACTCCGACATCAGCGTCAGCTTCGACTGGTAGTCGCCGCTGACCGGGATGCAGGTCGGGTGGATCTGCGTGTAGCACGGGTTGCCGAAGTAGGCGCCGCGGCGGTGCGCCCGCCAGATCGCCGTGGTGTTGCAGCCCTTGGCGTTGGTGGACAGGAAGAACACGTTCCCGTACCCGCCGGTGGCCAGCACGACCGCGTCGGCGAGGTGCGTCTCGATCTCGCCGGTCACCAGGTCGCGGACGATGACGCCGCGCGCCCGTCCGTCGCTGATGACGAGGTCGAGCATCTCGTGGCGCGTGTGCATCTCGACCGTCCCGGCGGCGATCTGGCGCTCCAGGGCCTGGTACGCGCCCAGCAGGAGCTGCTGGCCCGTCTGCCCGCGCGCGTAGAACGTGCGGGAGACCTGCGCGCCGCCGAAGGAGCGGGTGTCGAGCAGGCCGCCGTACTCGCGGGCGAACGGCACGCCCTGGGCCACCGCCTGGTCGATGATGTTCACGCTGACCTGGGCGAGCCGGTAGACGTTCGACTCGCGGGCGCGGAAGTCGCCGCCCTTGACGGTGTCGTAGAACAGCCGGTGGATCGAGTCGCCGTCGCCTCGGTAGTTCTTGGCCGCGTTGATCCCGCCCTGCGCGGCGATCGAGTGCGCGCGCCGGGGGGAGTCCTGGTAGCAGAACGACTTGACCTTGTAGCCCAGCTCGCCGAGCGTCGCCGCGGCCGATCCGCCGGCGAGCCCGGTGCCGACCACGATGACGTTGAGCTTGCGCTTGTTGGCCGGGTTGACCAGCCGGGCCGAGAAGCGGCGCGTGTCCCAGCGCTCCTCGATGGGCCCCTCGGGGGCCTTCGTGTCGCGAATCGGCTCGCCGATCGTGTAGTTCACTTCACTGCTCCGATCATCACGGCGACGGGGACGGCGACGAAGCCCAGGACGAGCACGGCGGAGAAGACGGCGGCGAAGGCGTTGAGCAGGTGGCGCCTGCGGCCGTTGGCCAGGCCGAGCGTCTGGAACGCGCTCCACAGGCCGTGGCGCAGGTGGAGGCCGACCATGGCCAGCGCCACGATGTAGAAGGCCGTCACCCACCAGCGGGAGAGGGCGAAGCCGGCCACGACGCGGTCGTACGGGGTGGCGTCGAAGCCCTTGGGGTTGACCGCCCCGAAGGTCAGGTCGAGCAGGTGCCAGACCACGAACAGCAGGATGATGACCCCGCCGTACCGCATGGTGCGCACGACGTACCCGCTCGCCTGCGATCTGCGCTTGGCGACGTACTTCACGGGCCGGGCCTTCGAGGCGCGGCGGGCCAGCGAGACCGCCGACCACATGTGGAGCACGACCGCGAGGGTCAGCACGATCTCGGTGACGGTCAGCAGGCTGCGGCCGGGCACCGCGGGCTCGCCCACGGTGCGCAGCCACTCGGCGTAGGAGTTGAAGGACTCGGCGCCGAGGAAGATCTTGAGGTTGCCCAGCATGTGACCGATGAGGAAGAGCACCAGCACGGCGCCGGTCACCGCCATGACGGCCTTCTTGCCGTTGGACGACCTGAAGAGGCCCCGGAACCCCGGGGACCTCCCCGGCGCCGGCGTCTTGGGAGGCGTGGCGCGGGGCGTCACCCTTGCGGTGGCCGCACCGCGTTCGATCGTCGATGTCACGTCTTCGGACGCTAGGTAAGGGATCCGTAAGCGTCCAAGTCATGAAACGCCTGGTCCCGATAGCCAGAGGCTATGCCCCATGGCTCCGTACGTCTGGCGGCGCGGGCGCGGGCGCGCGATGCGAGCAATCTCACAAGCCTCGCCCGCGAGAAACCGTCCAGAACCGCCCCCGTACGCTGTGAGACGTGCAGCTACAGCAACTCGCCTCGTTCGTCGCTGTGGCCGAGACCTCCCACTTCACGCACGCGGCGGAGCGGATGCGGGTCGCCCAGCCGTCGCTGAGCAAGCAGATCAAGACCCTGGAGACCGAGCTGGGCGCGCCGCTGTTCAGCCGCGCCAGGGGCAACGTGACCCTCACGCCCGCCGGCGAGGCGCTGCTCCCCCTCGCCCGCCGCATGCTCGCCGACGCGGACACGGCCCGCCGCGAGGTCGCCGAGCTGGCCGGGCTCCGCCGGGGACGGGTGCGGCTCGGCGCCACCCCTTCCCTGTGCGCGGGGCTGCTGGCCGAGGCGCTGGCCCGGTTCCACCGCGACTACCCCGGCATCGACCTGCTGGTGGAGGAGGGCGGGTCACGGGATCTCGTCCGCGACCTGGCGCGGGGCCAGCTCGACCTGGCACTGATCATCCTGCCCCTGCACAGCAGCGACCCGTCGCTGATCACCGAGGAGATACTCAAGGAGAACCTCGTCGTCGCGTGCCCCGCCGCGACGCGGGGGCGCAAGCCGTACATCCGCATCGACGAGCTGCGCGGGCGGTCTCTGGTGATGTTCCGCCGGGGGTACGACCTGCGCGAGGCGACGCTCAGCGCCTGCCGGCAGGCGGGGTTCGAGCCGCGCTTCGCCGTTGAGGGCGGCGAGATGGACGCCGTGCTGCGGTTCGTCGAGGCGGGCCTCGGGGTCGCGGTGGTGCCGTCGATGGTCCTCGACGGGCGGCCGGGCCTGGCGGGCACCCCACTCGCCCCCCCGGGGCTTCGCCGCACGATAGCGCTCGCTCACCGCAAGGACGTGGAACCTACCCGGGCGGCTCAGGCCTTCCGCGCTACGCTGCTTTCCTACCTGTCGGATGCCGCCGAGGAGGGTTCGTTGCCGCAGGGTGTCGGTTTGGCCTCACCCCAGGCCGAGTAGCCCTATCGGGTTACCAGCGGGTAATACAGTGGCATTTCATATGCTTCATACCCCCAAGTCACGGTTTCGTACTTTCATGCGTCTGGACGACTTTCGCTATATGGTGCAGGGCAACAGCCAAGGTCAACCACCACTTCACAAGAGGCACCAGTGACCGCGCTCTCGCCCGGCATGCCGGAGGCGCCGACCGAGATGCAGACGATCCTCCTCATCGAGGACGACGCGGGTGACGCGTTCCTGGTCGAGGAGTTGCTGGCCTCAGCCCCGACACCGCCGAAGATCATCTGGGCGCGCAGCCTCGCCGAGAGCCGTGACCGGCTGACCGCCGAGGTGCAGTGCGTGGTGGTCGACCTCTCGCTTCCCGACGCCACCGGGCTGGAGGCCCTGCGCCAGGTGCTCTCGATGGCCCCCAACACCGCCGTGCTGGTGCTCACGGGCCTCAACGACGCCCACGTGGGGGTCGAGGCCGTCGCCGCGGGCGCGCAGGACTATCTGGTCAAGCAGGACGTCGACGAGCGGCTGCTCGCCCGGGCCATCAGCTACGCCATCGAGCGCAAGCGCGCCGACCTCGCCCAGCGCAAGCTGGCCGACGCCCAGCACCTCAGCCGCGAGAACGCCCGGCTGGAGCACGGTCTGCTGCCCGTGCCCATGCTGAAGAAGGAGCTCGAGCGCGAAGGCCTGCAGCACCAGGCCCGCTACCTGCCCGGGCGCAGGCAGGCGCTCCTCGCGGGCGACTTCTGGGACACCGTGCAGACCCTCGACGGCGCCGTGCACGTGGTCATCGGCGACGTCTGCGGCCACGGCCCCGACGAGGCCGCCCTGGGCGTCGCCCTCCGCATCGCCTGGCGCACCCTGGTGCTGGCCGGCCACACGGGCAACGAGCTGCTCGCGACCCTCGACAGGGTGCTGCGCAACGAGCGCAAGTCGCCGGAGATCTTCACGACCATGTGCATGGTCGCGATCGACCCCGACCTGAGCCACGCCCGGCTCCACGTGGTCGGCCACCCGCCGCCCCTGTTCGTGCGCGGCGGGGTACGGCGCGGCGTCCTCGACGTCGTGGCCGAGGCGCCCTCCGGCCCGCCACTGGGCATCTTCAGCGACGTCGAGTGGACCACGATCGAGCTGGAGCTCGGCGACGACTGGTCGATGCTCCTCTACACCGACGGCCTGATCGAGGCCACGGTGGGCGGCGGGCCCGACCTGCTCGGCACCGAGGGGCTCATCCGGCTCATCCGCGAGCAGGGCGAGATCGACCTCGACAGGATCATCACCGCCGTCCAGGAGATGCACAGGGACGCGCTCAGCGACGACCTCGCGGCCGTACTGGTCGGCAGGGGTCCGCTGTGACCGACCTCGCCCCCCTGCCCCCGCCCGCGCCGCCGAGCGGCTTCGGGCGGCTCCCCCTCGGGCGATGGTTCCTCATCGCCGGGATGCTCGTCGCGCTCGCCTTCGTCGTCGGCACGGGCATGACCATCGCGACGATCGGCAACATGCGGACGGCCCGTGAGGCGGTCGTCGACGTGATCGATCCGGCCGTCCTGCGCACCCTGGAGATCGCGACCTCCCTGTCCGCCCAGGAAAGCTCCATCCGCACCTACGGGCGTACGAACGAGGACCAGTACCTCCAGGACTACAAGGCCGGTCTCGGGGCCGAGGCGGCCGCGACGGCGAAGCTCGGCGCGCTGATGGCCCGGATGCCCGAGGGGACGGCCAAGGCCGACCTCGCGCGCCTGGTCGAGGCCTCGTCCGCCTGGCGCCGCGACTACGCCGAGGTGGTGATCGCCAAGGTGCCGGCGCTGAAGACGCGGACCGCCACCACCTACGCCCAGGTCAACAACCAGCGCTTCACCGCCGTACGGGCGGCGCTCTCCGCGCAGCAGCAGAACCTCGGGCGGTTGCACGACAAGGGCAGCGCCCGCATCGAGGCCGGCTGGCGCACCTTCTACCTCGTGCTCATCCTGCTGGCGGTCGTGGCCGTGGGCGCCGCTGTGACCTTCACGCTCATCGTCAGGTACATCGTGCTCCGGCCGATCTCCCAGCTCACCCAGCAGGTGAGGGCCGTGGCGCTCGGCGACTTCGACCGCACCCTGCAGGTCGAGCGGCCGGCCGAGCTGGCGGAGCTGTCCGGCCGCGTCGACGCCATGCGCGGGCGCATCGTGCGCGAGTGGCGCCGCGCCGCCGAGGCCCAGCGCCAGCTTTCCGACCAGACCGCCGAGCTGCGGCGCTCCAACGCCGAGCTGGAGCAGTTCGCCTACGTCGCGAGCCACGACCTGCAGGAGCCGCTCCGCAAGGTCGCGAGCTTCACGCAGATGCTGGAGCAGAGGTACGGAGACCAGCTCGACGACCGCGCGAAGCAGTACGTCGCCTTCGCGGTGGACGGGGCCAAGCGCATGCAGCTCCTGATCAACGATCTCCTGGACCTCTCCCGCGTCGGCCGCGTGGGCGGCGAGAAGGCCCCCACGGACATGCGGAGGGTGCTGGACACCGCGGTGGGCAACCTCTCGGCGCAGATCGAGGACACCGACGCCACCGTGACCCACGACGAGCTCCCCGCGGTCTTCGGCAACAGGGTGCTGCTGACCCAGCTGTTCCAGAACCTCATCGGCAACGCTCTGAAGTTCCGCTCCGGGGAGCCGCCCAACGTCCACATCTCCGCCACGGAGCGGGGGGACATGTGGGAGTTCGCCTGCGCCGATAACGGCATCGGTGTCGACAGCAAGTACGCTGACCGGATCTTCTTGATATTTCAGCGCCTGCACCCGCGGGACGTGTACCCGGGCACCGGCATAGGCCTGGCGCTGTGCAAGAAGATCGTCGAATTCCACGGCGGGAAGATCTGGCTGGAAGACTCCGCCGACGGCCGGCCAGGCACGACATTCCGCTGGACCTTGCCCGCGATTCCCGGAGAACCGCATGAATGACTACCGCTTCATCGACGTCCTGCTCGTGGAGGACGACCCAGGAGACGTCCTGCTGACGCAGGAGGCGTTCGAGCACAACAAGGTCCAGAACACCCTGCACGTGGTGAGCGACGGCGAGCAGGCCATGGCCTTCCTGCGCCGGGAGGGCCAGTACGCCGAGGTGCCGAGGCCCGACCTGATCCTGCTCGACCTCAACCTGCCCCGCAAGGACGGCAGGGAGGTGCTGGAGGACATCAAGGCCGACGCCGACCTCAGGAGCATCCCCGTGGTCGTCCTCACGACCTCCGAGGCCGAAGAGGACATCCTGCGGAGTTATCATTTGCACGCGAACGCGTACGTCGCCAAGCCAGTGGACTTCGACCAGTTCATCCGGGTGGTGCGACAGATCGACGACTTCTTCGTGACGGTCGTCAAACTGCCAAGAACTGGTCAACGTTCCTGAGGCTGACTGAGACGTGACGGGAATCACACCAGGTCAGTCGAAAAAGTGAGTGACCCTTCTCACACAGAGGGATCGCGCCGTCGTAACGTAGGGCCCCACCGGCACGCGCGCGGTTGTGTGACGGCGCGAACCACAACGCGCGCGGCACCCAGCCAAACGTGAAAGCCCGGACCCCGCACCCATGAGGCGAGGGGGGTCCGCGGGAGGTGGAGAGTTCTCCGATGACCCAGACAACGGCCGGTCGGCCGACCAGTGAACCGGCGCAGAGGAAGCAGCGGGCCCAGATCAAGGCCCGCACGCTGCGCACGGACCGATGGTGGTTGGCCCCGGCTATCACCTTCGCGGCGCTCGCGTCGTTCCTTGTCTACGGACTGTGGGCGATCTTCGACAAGAGCTATTTCGTCGAACCCTACATCGCCCCGTTCTCGTCGCCCTGTCTCGCGACGTCCTGTCCCGAGGGGGCGCGGTTCCTCGGGCTCGCACCGTTCGGCGACTGGTGGACGCTGCCGCCCGGCATCCTGATCCTCGGCCTGCCGGCCGGGTTCCGGTTCACCTGCTACTACTACCGCAAGGGCTACTACCGCGCCTTCTGGCTCTCGCCGCCGGCCTGTTCCGTGGCCGAGCCGCACAAGAAGTACACCGGTGAGACCCGCCTGCCGCTGATCCTGCAGAACGTCCACCGCTACTTCTTCTATGGCGCCATCCTCATCGCCGCGGTGCTGACCTGGGACGCAGTTCTCGCGCTGCGCGACGCGCACGGCAACTGGGGTCACTTCGGCCTCGGCACCGCCATCCTGTGGATCAACGTGGTGCTGATCTGGGCGTACACGTTGAGCTGCCACTCCTGCCGCCACATCACGGCAGGACGGCTCAACCACTTCTCCAAGCACCCCGTGCGCTACAAGGCGTGGACCTTCGTCTCGAAGCTCAACTCCAGGCACATGCTCCTGGCCTGGCTGTCCATGTACTCCGTCATGCTGGCGGACCTCTACGTGCGGCTCGTCGCCAAGGGCATCATCAACTTCCCGTTCGCTTAAGGATCACTAGTGGAAATCGAGCGTCACGAATACGACGTCGTCGTCATCGGAGCGGGCGGCGCCGGACTCCGGGCGGCAATCGAGGCCCGGCAGCAGGGGAAGCGCACCGCCATCGTCTGCAAGTCCCTGTTCGGCAAGGCCCATACGGTCATGGCCGAGGGCGGGGCCGCCGCGGCCATGGGCAACGTCAATCCCGACGACAACTGGATGGTGCACTTCCGTGACACCATGCGCGGCGGGAAGTTCCTCAACAACTGGCGGATGGCCGAGCTGCACGCCAAGGAGGCCCCCGACCGCGTCTGGGAGCTGGAGGCCTGGGGCGCGCTGTTCGACCGCACCAAGGACGGCAAGATCAGCCAGCGCAACTTCGGCGGCCACGAGTACCCCCGGCTCGCCCACGTCGGCGACCGTACGGGCCTGGAGCTGATCCGCACCCTCCAGCAGAGGGTCGTCGCCCTCCAGCAGGAGGACGAGAAGCTGCACGGCGACCCCGAGGCGTACATCAAGGTCTTCGCCGAGTGCACGATCACCCAGCTGCTCAAGGAGGGTCCCACCGAGGACGCCGCCATCAGCGGGGCCTTCGGCTACTGGCGCGAGACCGGCCGTCTCATCTGCTTCGACGCGCCCGCGATCGTCCTCGCCACCGGCGGCATCGGCAAGTCCTACACCGTGACCTCCAACTCCTGGGAGTACACCGGTGACGGGCACGCGCTCGCGCTGCTCGCCGGGGCGAAGCTGATCAACATGGAGTTCATCCAGTTCCACCCGACGGGCATGGTCTGGCCGCCGTCCGTGCGCGGCATCCTGGTCACCGAGTCCGTACGCGGTGACGGCGGGGTGCTGCGCAACTCCGAGGGCAAGCGGTTCATGTTCGACTACATCCCCGAGGTGTTCAAGGACAAGTACGCCACCACCGAGGAGGAGGGCGACCGCTGGTACAACGACCAGGCCAACAACCGCCGCCCTCCGGAGCTGCTGCCGCGTGACGAGGTCGCCCGGGCGATCAACTCCGAGGTGAAGGCTGGCCGCAACTCCCCGCACGGCGGCGTGTTCCTGGACGTGTCGAGCCGGCTTCCCGCCGCCGAGATCGTCAAGCGGCTGCCCTCGATGCACCACCAGTTCAAGGAGCTGGCCGACGTCGACATCACGGCCGAGCCCATGGAGGTCGGTCCGACCTGCCACTACATCATGGGCGGCGTGGAGGTGGACGCCGACACCGCCGCCTCGTCGGTGCCGGGCCTGTTCGCGGCCGGTGAGGTCTCAGGCGGCATGCACGGCTCCAACCGCCTCGGCGGCAACTCACTCTCCGACCTGCTGGTGTTCGGCCGCCGCGCGGGCGCGGGGGCCGCCGAGTACGTCGACGGGCTCGCCGTCCGGCCGGTCACGGCCGAGGAGACGCTGAAGAGCGCCGAGATCGAGGCCATGGCCCCCCTCTCGCGGACGGGCGGGGAGAACCCGTACGAGGTCCACCACGAGCTCCAGCGCACGATGAACGAGCTCGTCGGGATCATCCGCAAGGCCGAGGAGGTCAAGGAGGCCCTGGAGGTCGTCGAGAAGCTCAAGGAGCGGGCCTCCAACGCCGGGGCGCCCGGCGGGCGCATCTACAACCCTGGATGGCACCTCGCCATCGACCTGCGCAACATGCTGCTGGTCTCCGAGTGCGTCGCCCGCGCGGCGCTGATCCGCGAGGAGAGCCGCGGCGGGCACACCCGCGACGACTTCCCCGGCATGTCGGCGGAGTGGCGGCGCAAGCTGCTGCGGTGCGGGCTCACCCCGGACGGCGAGGTCACGATCGAGGAGAAGCACCAGCCTTCCATGCGGGAGGACCTGATCACGTTGTTCGACCGGGCGGAGCTCAGCAAGTACGTCACAGCCGACGAGCTGGCGGACTTCGACGCGCTCGTTAAGGAGTCCTGATGGGTTACAAGGCCAAGTTCCGCATCTGGCGCGGCGAAGGCGGCGAGGGCAAGCTTGAGGACTTCGTCGTCGAGGTGAACGAGGGCGAGGTCGTCCTCGACGCCATCCACAGGCTGCAGGCCACGCAGACCCCCGACCTCGCGGTCCGGTGGAACTGCAAGGCCGGCAAGTGCGGCTCCTGTTCGATGGAGATCAACGGCAAGCCCCGGCTCGGCTGCATGACGCGCATGTCGACGTTCGAGGAAGACGAGACGATCACCGTCACCCCGATGCGCACGTTCCCCGTCATCAAGGACCTCGTCACGGACGTGTCGTTCAACTACCAGAAGGCCAGGGAGATCCCGTCCTTCACCCCGCCGGACAACGTCAAGCCCGGCGAGTACCGCATGCAGCAGATCGACGTCGAGCGGTCCCAGGAGTTCCGCAAGTGCATCGAGTGCTTCATGTGTAACAACGTCTGCCACGTGATCCGCGACCACGAGGAGAACAAGGCGGCCTTCGCCGGCCCGCGCTTCCTCATGCGCATCGCCGAGCTGGACATGCACCCGTACGACGTGGCCGACCGCAAGGACTCCGCGCAGGAGGAGCACGGTCTCGGCTACTGCAACATCACCAAGTGCTGCACCGAGGTCTGCCCCGAGCACATCAAGATCACTGACAACGCGCTGATCCCGATGAAGGAGCGCGTGGTCGACCGGAAGTACGACCCGCTGGTCTGGCTCGGCAACAAGATCTTCAAGCGCTCGGGCTCGTCGAGCTCATCGGGCTCCAAGACCGGCTAGACCCCGGACGTGGTGACGGGCCGCTGACCGCGAACACGACGGTCGGCGGCCCGTATGCGTTGAGGGCCGCCCGGCGGACGATCACGGTCTCCGCAGGCGGAAGCGGACGTGAGCGGCCGTACGGCGGCCATGCGTGCGGGAGAGCACCCGAGTCGGCCGCCCTGCGTGCCGGAGAGCACCCGAGCGGCCGTACGGCGGCCTCGTGCGCGGCCGTACGGCGTCTCAGGAGGAGCCGCGGCGGAAGCGGCCCAGGAGGCCCCGGCCGGGCTTGCCGCCCGGCAGAGGGGCCTGCAGCGTCGCCTGCTCCCCGCCCGCCGGAGGCGGGTTCACCCCGGCCGGCGGCTCGACGGGAAGCGGCTGGCCGGGAAGTGGCTCGCCGAGAAGCGGCTGGTCGCTGGATGCCTGGAAGGTCGCGGGAGAGTCGCCGAGGTACTCGACGTCCTCCCTGCGGGGCCACGGCTCGGAGGGTCCCGCCGCGAGCGGGAGCGGCCCGCTCAGGCCCTGCTCGTACGCGACGCCGTACCCCTGCGGGTCCTGCGGGCCGCCGGGGAAGCCCTGCACCGGCACGAAGCTGATGATGGGCGCGTACGTCGTGCCCCCGTGGTAGATCGGGTAGCCCGGCATGGCATAGGGGCCGGGGACGTCGTCGCGGTGCCGGCCCGGCGAGCGGGGCCCGGCCCTGCGGACCGCCGCCGCGTGCGCCGTGCGCCGGATCCTGCCCTCGAAGATCAGCACGCCCAGCATCACGAGGACGGCCAGCAGCACCCCGGGGACGGCGAGCCTCCTGCTCAGCTCCATCTGGTTGTACTCGGGGGACGCGTTGCGGATCTCGATGGGCACCGAGTCGGGCGTCGGCTCCTCGAAGGAGGGGCTCGGCTCGGAGGTCTCCGACGGCGTGGGCGTCGGGGTGACCAGCGCGAGCGAGACCTGGGGCTCGGGCGCCACGTCCACCGGAGGCTGGCTCGTGGGCACGAGCGGCTCGCTGGACGGGATCACCGGCGCGCTGGTCGGCGGGGGCTCCACCGACGTCGGCGGCGGCTCGATGGGGGAGGTCTTCGTCGCCGTCGGCTTGGGCGTCTTCGTCGCCTTGGCGGGCGGCTTCGGGTTCACCGTCTTCGTATGGGTGACCGTCGGGTCGGGGCTCGTCGTGATGGTGACCGTGACCGTCGGCTCGGGCTGCGGCGACTGGTCGGCGCCCGGGTCATCGGTGATGGTCGGGTCCCTGGGCTCGATCTGCGTGGGGTCGACCATCGCGACCTGCGCGGCGTCCGCCCGGGAGGCCGTCAGCGGCGCCGTCGCGAGCAGGACGACGCCGGTGAGACCCATCGATGCCACCACCGCGGACACGGCCGTCACACGCACGCGTCCGCTCACCGCTGCCCTCCACCTTGCCACTCTTGCCGATCAAACTAGGGCACATCCTAGTTGGGCAAAAGTAACAGTAAAGGACGTTCAGCGACACTGATCCATCTAGTGCAGGAATTTCCGGGAAGCCCGCCTGCGCCGGAACTTCATCTGCAGCGCCAGCGCGCCGAGCAACAGGCCTACCGCGGCCACGGCCGCGGGCAACCCCCGCACCACTTCAAGGTCGTCCTGCTCCGTGCCTGCCACGAGGTTCGGGTTCCCGGGGCGCATCTCCTGAGGAAGCGGCGCCCCCATCGCCGGGGCCTGCGGCGGGACCGCCCCGGGCACCTGGCCGGGTGCCGCCTGCCCAGGGAAGGGCGCCTGCCCAGGGAAGGGCGCCTGGCCGGGGAAGGGCGCCTGGCCGGGGAAGGGCGCCTGGCCCGGGATCGGCTGCCCGGGGACGGGCTGCTGGCCGGGGACCGCGCCCGGAACGGGCGGCTGGATGCCGGGAGCCAGCACGGTGCCCGGCGCCGGACTGGGTGCCGGTACCGGTACCGGCGCGGGCGGCATGACGGCCGCCGGAGGCATCTGGATCGCGCCGCCCAGAGGCGCCACCGGCGGACCCTGGACGGGCGCGGGGACCGGCCCCTGAAGCGGCATCGGCGCCGGGAACGGGATCGCGGGGGGCGGCACCGCTGCCTTCGCGGGCTTGGCCGGGGCGCCGGGCGCCGGGTGCGGGATCGCGGGCGACGCCTTGAGCCTGCCCGCCGGAAGCCGGGACGCTCCGGGGACCGCCTGCGCGGAGTCCGGGCGCGACTTCGGGGTGGCGCCCTGGTCATGGGCGCCGACGGGCACGGAAGCCGGGCCGGTCAGGTCGATGACCCGCTCCGCCGGTCGAGGGGCGCTGTCGAGCGGGCCCTCGGGGGACGTCGCGGCGTCCGCGGGCTGGGCGGCACCCTCGGGGCCGGTCGGGCCCGCCGGAAGGGTCAGGTCCTTGACGTTGGCGGCGTCCCTGGGGCCGTCGGTGTCCTTCACCAGCGTCTCGGGCGGGGCGACGTCACCGATCTTCGGAAGAGGGCCGCCGATGCCGAGCGGCACGGGGTACTCCCCGATCTGCGGCCTCGGGGCCTCGCCCTTCACGATGTCCCCCTGCGAGACGTCCCCCCTGGGGGCGCTCTCCTTGGGGTCGTTGCCCTTGGACGCGTTGCCCTTGGGGCCGTTGCCCTTGGGAGCGTTCTCCTTGGGCTCGTTGCCCTTGGGCTCGTTGCCCTTGGGCTCGTTGCCCTTGGGCTCGTTGCCCTTGGGCTCGTTGCCCTTGGGGTCGTTGCCCTTGGGGGCGCTCTCCTTGGGGTCGTTGCCCTTGGGGTCGTTGCCCTTGGGCTCGTTGTCCTTCGGGTCGTTGTCCTTGGGGGCGGTCTCTTTCGAGGCGTCCGAGGGCCCGGACGGTCCCGCCAGGGTGATGCCCGGCGACTCCGGCGCGGCGACTCCCCCGCCCGCGGCCGGGCCCGCGCCGATGGCGGGCTCTCCCGGCTCGCCCTGCTGGATCGATCCGGGGCCGAGCCCCTGGATCTCGCCTTCGTTCCGGGACTTGAAGTCGGGCGCGCCCGGATCCGGCTCGGGGCCCCGCGTGCCGGGCGGGCCGTCCAGCTTGATCTTGACGTCCGCCATCCGGCGGATCCACTGCACGCCGCCCGGGTCGCGCATCTGGGCGACGGCGGTGACGCCGACCTCGCCCGCCTGGCGCGGAACCCTCAGCGCGACGTCCACCGTCCTGGTGCCCGAGACGTCGCCGAACTCGCACGTCTCCGGGCGCGAGGCCGGCTTCACGGGCATGTCGGCGACGTCGTCGCAGCCGACCGAGGCCAGCGCATCCCTCGGAGTGGCCGCCACCGCCAGGCGCGCGCCCTCGGCCGGGCCGTCCAGCCTGACCCGGAAGTGCAGCAGGTCGCCCTCGCGGATCGGCTTGTCCTGCCGTCCCTGATCACGCACGGGCTCCAGGCGCACGCTGAGCTGGGCGCCATCGGCCGTATCCGGCGGCTCCACGGAGCCGAGCTCCGCCGCCGTCGCGGCGAGAGAGGTACCCCCGCCTCCCAGAGCCAGCGCTCCAACGCCGACTACGGACACCACATGGGCACGTCGCCACCAACCGGCCACTGCAGATCCCCGTCCCCCGATACGGTGCGCGACAAACTCGTCACGCTGTGTAGCTGTTATCTCACACCGTGCCGGGCCTCAACCCTCAGGGATCAGTTCTTGTACAGCCCGCACAATGGGCAGGTCAGCAGGTAGCCAAGGGATGTCGAAGAGCTCGTCAGGGCCGAGCCAGCGCAGCGCCAAGTGCTCGTGGGGGTGCGGAACGCCCGAGATGAGCCGTGCGAGCCAGACGCGCATCACGTACCCGGGACCGAGCGGCCAGTCGCCGCCGATGCGGTCCCCCACCTCGATCGCGACGCCGAGCTCCTCCTGACACTCCCGGATCAGCGCCGCGTGGTCGCTCTCACCCGGGTCGACCTTGCCGCCGGGGAACTCCCAGCCCCCGGCCATCTCCGGCGGCCCGGCACGCTGGGCGGCCAGGAGCCTGCCCCCCTCGACGATGGCCGCCGCGACAACAATCTTCTCCATGCGGGTAAAGACTAAGGAGTCTCTCCCCGGTCTCGCTCCTGGACGCATCGAGAACGCGGCAAGTGCGCGGAATGACCCGATCTAGGTGAGGCCCAGCCGCTTGAGTTGCCCGATGACCGCCGGGTTCTGGAGCGGGCGGGTGTAGCCGACGATGTTGGGCCGGTCGCGGTACGTCGTCATCTTGATCGGCCCGCACAGGGTGCACCGGGCCTCCACCATCTTGCCGGGCGAGACGACCATGCCCACGTGCCCGGGACTGCTGGAGGACGTGCCGGGCCCCGCGTTGAAGAAGACCAGGTCTCCCGGCTGCTCCGAGCCCTTGGCGACCGTCGCGCCGAACGGCCACTGGCCGAAGGTCGTGCGCGGGATCGACAGCCCGGCCGCGCGATAGGCCATGTAGATGATGCCCGAGCAGTCGAAGGCGTCCGGGCCCGTGCCTCCCCAGCGGTACGGCTTGCCGCGCTGGGCCAGGGCGTACGCGAGGATCTTGCGCACGATGTCGGTCGGCGCCGCCTCCACGATGGGCGCGTCGCAGGCCGGATCTGCCTCCGGGGGCAGCTCCAGCGTGCCGTCGGAGGCGTACCGCCTGGCGATCACCAGCACCTGCTCGACGTACCACATCGCGTGGTTGTAGACGAAGAGCGCCCGCTTGAGGTCGGCGGGGGCGCCGTTGCGCTTGAGCATCTTGGCCGCGCCGAGGATCGCGTCGGCCGGGTTGTAGACGTCGGCCCAGCCGTCGCCGTCGCCGTCCGACGCGTACCCACTGAACTTCGACGGGATCTTGATCTTGGCCTTGCCGCCCCACGTGCTGATCAGGAACTGCATGGGACCCGCGGCTCCGGCGTAGTTCGTACCGCTCTTGACCCCGGTCAGGCTGGAACGGCCGTGGTCGGTCTCGCGCTTGCCGACGGCGGCGAGCACGGTCCACTGGACCCCGGTCTTCTTGCCCCACTTCTTGTACAGCTCAAGGTAGTCAGGCGGGATGTCCGACTGAGCGGTGGTGGAGACGTTCGTCACCTTGGTGACCGTGTCCGTGCAGTCGCCGCCGGCCGTGCTGCCGCCGCCGAGGAACGAGGGGAACGTGCTCATCAGCATCGGCGCCATGATCAGAGTGACCAGCACGACCCCGGCCAGCCCGATGAGGAGCGCTATGCGCACGCGGGAGGTCACTGCGTGGTCCCGTCGCCGGTGTCCCCGTCCTGGCCCGCGTCGGCGCGCTGCATGTCGAACACCCGCCACTCGGTGCCGATCTGGGTGAGAGTGATCGCGTAGTCGGTGCTGCGCTCCTGCGACCCGCTCTTGGCGGTGATGTGCTGGCTGGCGGTGACCACGAACACGATCGAGCCATCGGAGATGTTCCTGATGGTCTTCAACCGCGCCGATCCCTGGGACACGACCTCATCGGCGCGGTTCTGGTCCACCGTGGCCGGCGTGGTGACGTCCCGGGCGAGGCTCGCGCCCATCTCGACCGTGGTGAACCCCTTCAGCCGCTCGGCGAAGGACGCGGGGTCCTCGTCGAACCGGTACGTCGCGTAGGAGACCGCGAACCGCTGGGCCACGTCGGCGGCCATGGCGATCTGCTCCTTGGGAACCGGGAGGAACCTGTAGATGTCGAACGCGCCGGGGCTCACCGCCGGAGCCGGGGACGTTCCCGTCTGCGGCGGCGCGGTGGGGGTCGAGACCGCCGCCGTCCTCGGAGGACCGCCGTCCTGCGACCCGCCCGAGGCGGGCCGCATGGACAGGTAGATGCCGACGGCCGCCAGTGCGACGACCACACCGGCGAAGACGAGCCCTCGCCGGTCGTTGACCTGCACCATCGTCAGTCCTTGTCGCGGTCGGCCGGTCGGAGCCAGAACGGCGACTGCTCGGCCTCACCGCGTCCGGAGTCGGAGCGCGGGGGCAGCCAGAGCGGCGGGGCCTCGCCGGACCCCGAGCGCCCGCCCCCGGAGGACGACCGGCCGCCTCCGGACAGCCAGCCGGACGACCCGCCCGACGAACTGCCCGAGGAGCCGTTCGACCGGCTGGACGAGCCGCCGAACAGGCTTCCCGACGAGCCGCCCGAAGAACGGCCCGACGACCTCCCGGAGGAACCCGAGGACCCGCTGGACGACCCGCCTGACGAACGCGCCGACGAGCCGCCGGAGGAACGTCCCGACGAACCGCCGCCGCCCGACACGCCCCGGGGCCCGCCGGCCGTGGAGCGCGGAGCCCTCGGCGCCGCCCCCTCGGAACGGCGGGAGCCACCCGAAGACCCCCCGGACGACCCGCCCGAGGAGCCGGACCGCGAGGCCCACCCGCCACCGGACCTGCCGCCGAACCAGCTACCCGACGACCCGCCGCCTCCCGCGCCCGTCCCGGCGGCGGTGCCTGTGCTGGTGCCGGTGCGGGTCGCGGGGCGTGGGCTCGGGGCGCCGGGTCCCGCGCCGCCGGGACGGCCGGAGCCGCCCATGCGGCCGGAGAGGTTGAGCGGCGGCGCGGCCCCGGGACGCGGGACCGCGGTGCCGCGCCCGGTCGCCTTGCGCCGGAGCCCCGCCTGCCCGTCGGCGTCCAGCGGGGCGGGCTGGGCGCCCACCGGCACGCGGGTGCCGGACTGCTGCGTGGCCCCTGGGGTGACCTCCTCGCCCCTGACCCGGCCCTGGGCCACCGAGGAGGCGGTCGCCGCCGCGGCGCCTCCGGCCGCCATGGCCGCCGCGTTGATGACCGGCTCGGCCTTGCGCAGGCCCCAGCGGCCCATGCGCGCCGCGGCCACCGGCGGCAGGGCGTTCGCGGCGCGGGACAGGGTCGGCGCGGAGGCCGCCTCGCCGAGCATCCGCGTGGCCAGCGTGTGCCCGTCCATGGACGAGAACAGGTGCTGGAAGGGCCGGCGGTAGAAGAACACCGCGATCGTCAGCAGCGCGATGAACATGATCTGCATGCCCCACGGAAGGTTCGTGGAGATGATCAAGGCGTAGCCGTACACGAGCACGCCGAGCACCAACGCGAGCACGGCCTGGCGGAGCAGCGTGCCGACCAGCATCTCGACCCAGCGCATGGCGATGATGCGCCCCGACCCGGGGTGGACGCCGATCAGCAGGAACACCGGCCCGAGGATCAGCAGCAGCAGGAAGCCGATCTTGAGCGCGATGAGCGACACCGCCACCAGGAAGATCAGCACACCCGTGACCATGGCCGCCATGAGGGCGCCGATCGCGATGCCGAGCCTGCTCGTCCAGTCTTTGCCCTGGAAGAGGAAGAACATCGGGGTGTTCTCCAGCGGCTTGGCGACCTCCTCCTCGAACCTCGCCTGATGGGAGCCCGAGCTGGGCTTCTGGCCCGAACGCTGCTCCTGGACGTCGGTCGCCTGGATGTCCAGCGTCTTGGCGCCGAACGTGCGGACGATCGCGGCGTTGGGGTCGGCGGTGCCGAACTCGCCCATCAGCCAGGGCTTGCAGACGAGCGTGGACCACAGCGCGTCGGCGTTCTGGGCGACGCCCGGGGTGCCGCTCTGGCCGTAGCCGCCCGGGCCCGCCTTGGCGTTCGTCTCGCCCTTGGCCGGCAGGCAGGACGCGCCGCCGGCCCCGGGCAGCCCGCTGAACGCCGAGTTGACGATCTCGCCGGTCTTGTCGGTCACCGTCTTACCGAGGCCGGTGAAGTCGCCCGGGCGGCTGAAGAACCACACGGCGACCGTGACGGCGAGGATCATCCAGATCACGCCCTCGGCCGTCGTGCTGGCACGCTTGCGGATCAGGCCGTACCACGCCAGCCACACGGCCCCGAGCAGGATGATCACTCGCAGGTACGGCCAGTACATGGCGTTGGCGAGGTTGGTGACGATGTCGTCGACCATGTCCTTGATCGACTGGAGCGGTCCCTCGGTGGCGGCCGCCTGGTAGGTCGTGATCGTCATCCGGTCGATGGCCTTGGCCCAGGAGAAGACCGTGTTGGCCCACGCGTTGCCGAGGACCGCCGCCACGTCGTTGCAGCCGAGGCCGTAGGTGTGCCAGAACTGCCCGGCCATGCCATAACGGTCGTAGTTGGTCAGCGGCTCCGCCACGTCCTTGCCGGACGTCGTGGTGCCGGTGGTCGCGGAGTACGCGTCCGGCGACGTCGTGTCGCCCAGGCCCGCCGTGCCCGTCGCGCCCGTACCCGGCGCCGGGTCGGGTGGCGGCGGCTTGACGAGCCCGTCGACGCCACCACCGACGATCTCGGGCGCGAGGTCCGGTGACAGGTCACACGGCCCGGCGGCGCCGGCCACGGTCGGGGAGAACGCGATCGGCACCACCAGGACGCTCGCGAGGATCGCGAGGACCACAACGACCTTGCGCCGCAACCGTCTCATGCGCTCGCTCCACTCGCGCGCCCCAGAGGCGCCCTCGGTCCACGGTGCCTTCCACGCTGCTCGTCATGCCGCCTGTCGCGGTGCTCGTGACGTCTCATGACCGCACCTCCTGCGCAGTCCCCGGCCTGCTAGCCCGCCCACGAGGATCATGCACGCTCTCGTCGGGTTTGTCGTGGGTCGGATTGGTGTCCAGCCAACGCAGCAGTTCCTCGGAGATGAGGTCCACCCCTATACGGCCCGCCCGGCCGTCCAGATCGCGGAAGATGCATTCACCGTTGCCCAGAGCCCGCAGCGCGGCCTTGTGCTCCTCGGACGGCTCCACGCCGAGCAACGCCATCACGTGGTCGACCTCGACGCGCTCGGTCGAGCGGAAGGCGAACACCGAGGACAGGCAGTTCGTGACCTGCTCGTTCAGCAGGTCACCGGCGTTCTGGGAGACCAGCACCAGCGCGGTGTTCCTGGAACGGCCCATGCGCGAGACCTCCGGCACGAGCTTGGCGCCCTCGGGCGTCGAGGTGATCGCCCAGGCCTCGTCCAGGAAGATCGCCTTGGGCGCGCGACGGTCGAGGCCGTTCATGAGCCGCCGGGCGAACTGCGACACCAGGTAGAGCAGCGCGACCGAGAGGCGCTGCTCGTAGGAGTAGTCGTCGCGCGCCGTGGCGACGTCGGGAAGGGTCAGCCCGCCGAGGGTGAACACCGTGGTCCAGCCCTCGGTGTCGATCTGCTCGCCGCCGGAGGGGTCGAAGCACAACCGCGCCAGGTGCATCTCGGCCATCGAGCGCAGCACCGCGCCGAGGTTCCTGGAGGCCGGGTCCTCAGCCTCCTCCAGGTGGTCGACGACCTTGCCGAGCGACGGATCGGGCGCGTTGGACACCGTGGACACGGCCTGGATCATCGCCGACTCGCGCTCCTCCGACATGCGCGGGAGCAGCAGCCGCAGGGTCTCGGTCGCCATGGTCTTCTTGGCCGCGATGTCGTCGCCGAAAGAGAACGGGTCGAGCAGGCCGGGGGCCGCCGAGCCCAGCGGGATGATGCGCGCCTTGCGCCCGCGGTTCTGCAGGAGCTGGACCAGCGACTCGGCGTCGCCCTTGGGGTCGATGACCGCGACGGTGACCCCGCGCAGCGACATCTGGTAGATGAGCAGCAGCGCGAGCGTGGTCTTGCCGCCACCGGGCTCGCCGGTGATGGCGATGGCGGTCGGCCGGTTGCGCGTCGCGGCCACCAGCGGGTCGAAGTGGACGATCGACCGCGCACGCCCGAGGGTCTCCCCGATGTACGGCCCGGCCCACCCGGCACCGCTCTCGTCGATGCGGTCGCCGAGGTCCACCGTGGCCGTGGCCATGCCGCCCGCGATCGTGCGCAGCGGCTGCCGCTGGGCGTAGGCGTTGACGCGCACGCGCTCGCCGGGCAGCGCCTCGCAGAACAGCGAGAACTGGTCGCCCGTGGAGTTGACGATGTCGATGCCCATGTCGCGGTAGTGCTCCACGACGGCCTCAACGCGCTGCACGCACATCTCCTCGGTCGGCGCGGCCACGATCAGCCGGTGCCAGCCGTACACGAAGGGCAGCCGCTCCTTCGTGATCCCGTGCTCCAGCATGCGAGCCGCGTCGATCTGCTCGGCCAGCGCGATGGGTGCCTCCGCACCGGCCTCACGGATGTGGATGTCCATGTCACGGGCGTGCGCGAGCTTGCGCGCGACGTCCTTGCTCGCCTTGACCGGGGGGATCAAGCGCATCCGCGAGCTGACTTCCACCGGAAACGGTAATTGGTCGATGAAGTGCAGCCACGGCTCCCCGTCGGGGAACGGCATCAGGTCGGGGAACCTGGCGAACGACAGGTGCGCGACGTAGGAGTCGCCCGCGGGCTGCTCGATGCGCAGGAGCGACCTGCCGTTGTGGATCTGGCCTTCGACCAGCGACTCGACCTCGCCCTTACCCCACCGCCTGGACGGGGTCGCCGACGACGGCGGGTCGCCGAGCGAGCCCGAGGCCGCGTGGCGGAACAGCCAGGCGATCTCGCCGGAGGAGGCGTGGCGGGCGTACAGGGCGCTGGAGCCGAGGGCCCGCCCGAGACGCTCGGCCTGGTCGGTCCACTTGCTGATCTCGTTGTCGGGGACGTGGTCGTCCTCCAGGCCCAGGGTCTTCTCGCTGCGCTGGTAGAAGCCGAAGATCTGGGCGAGCACCCCCGTGCCGAGTTGCGCGCCGCGCGGCCCGAGCCGCACCCCGAGGTAGACCTCCTTCGACCAGAAGTCCTTCGCCCAGACGTGGCGGTACATGTCCTCCAGGTAGTCGCGCCAGCCGTCCCCCTCGTCGGAGGTGGAGTTGAGCGCCATGGCCCAGTCGGCGGCGGGATAGGCCCGGTGGGCGACCCGCAGGTGCACCTCGGCGTCGGTCATGCGGATGGCGGCGAGGGCGATGGTGATGTTGGTGGCCAGGGCCTCCCGCTCCTCGGCGGTGACGAACTCATAGCTCACCGTCGGAAGCCGGAAATATGCCCATGCCGATGAGTCGGTGAGGAGGATCCGGTCGTCGAAATAGCGAACGGCCAGCCTGCTCCTCGACCGCGACGTTCTCGCCATCAGCCGGCCCGCCCCCCACGCTGGGCACGCTCCCTGGTCACTGGGCCACTTCCTCCTCGCTCGGGCGGCTCGCCGCCGCCAGCCCGCTTGCCACGACTCCCGCGAGGGCGACGTACGCCCTGCGGCCTCCGGCCCGGAGATGGGTCAGCTGGGCGTGGCCGGGCTGCCCGGGGGCCAGCTCGTCCTCCCAGGGGACGCGGACGATCGCACGGCAACGGCCGCGGGCCACGGCCTCCGCCTGCTCCACACCACCCATGCTCCGACGGCTCACGCCGTTGATCACCATGATCGCCCGCCGGCGCAGCTCGGTCGACCCGTGCCCGTCGAGCCAGTCGAAGGTCATGGCCACCGCGTCGGGGGCGTCCTCGCTGGCGGGGGCCACCAGGATCAGCTGGTCGGCGTACGGCAGCATGCGCGCCGCCACGGCCGCGGCGGGGTCCACCAGGATCAGCCGGTAGTGGCGGTCGAGCACCCGCATGGCCTGCGCCAGCCGCTGGTCGGAGAAGAGGCCCTGGTCGGCGAGCCGGCGGGCCGCCGCGGTGTCGGCGTCGGAGGCGACGACCTCCAGACCCGACTCGCACCGGGTGGTGTACGCCCGCATGCTGAGGTAGCCGCTCACGCCGTCCAGCCCTGACAGCAGGGAGGTCAGCGTCTCGGGCGAGTCCGCCGGGATGCGGCCGGTCAGCGTGTGGTCTCCGGTGTTCGCGTCGACGGCGATGACGCGGTCCTCGCGGTAACGGGCGAGGGTGTGGCCCAGCATCAGCGTGGTCGTGGTCTGCCCCGCGCCGCCGGTGCAGCCGAGCACGACGATGCGGCGGCTGCCGGTGAGCACCGTGCGCGCCCTCGCCTCGTCGGTCTCGATGCCGTCGTTGCGGTTCGGACCGCCGCCCCCGACGACCACCTGGGCGAGACGCCGCCAGCCTCCGGTCTGGTCACGGCCAACGACGGACTCGACGCGACGCACGCGCGGCTCGTCGCCCGTACGGGGGACCGGCACGGGCACGGACGGCGCGGCCGGATCGGCGGTCGTGCCGGGCCCCGGCACCGCCCGGATGGACACCGGCGGCGCCCCGTGCTCACCCGCCGCCGGCCGCACCGGACTCCTCGGCACCGCCGGCTTGGGCTTGGAGACGGGCTGGACAGGGCCCGTGGTCAGGGGCTTGGAGACGGACTGGACGGGGCCCGTGGTCAGGGGCTTGGGCGCGGTCTGGCCTGGGTCCGCAGGGACGGGCGTCTCCGGCGTGCGCGACGGGGACACCGGCCAGACCGTACGAGCCTCGGGCAACCGGGTGTACGCGGCCGGGCGCGGCGGCTGGCCCTTGCGGTGCTGCTCGCGCAGCTCCGTCTCCGCATCGGGGTCGCCCCCCACGGACGAGACACCCGCGATCCCCGCGTGGCCCTCCGTCGCGTGGCCTTCCGTCCCGTGGCCCTCCGTCGCGTGGCCCGCAGTGACCGCATGGCCCGAAGTCGCGTGGCCCGCCGTGGCCTCATGGCCGGCAGCCGCGTGGCCCCCAGCCTCCGGAGTGTCGGCCTCGGGCTCGGGGGTGGCGGATTCAAGCTGTGGCGTACGAAGCTCCGGCTCCGGGGTGGCGGCCTGAGGCTTGGGCGTCGCGGGCCCGCGACTCTCCGCGGACGCTGCGGGCCCGCGGCTCTCGGCGGACGCCGCAAGCCTGCGCAGGCGGCGCAGCGCCTCTGTGCCGATCGGAGCCGCAGGCTGCGTGGCTCTGTGGGTCTCCGCGGTCGCGGGCTCCTGAACCGGCGGACCGGCCTGCGTGGCGGACAGGCCCCCCTGGGTGGACCTCGACGCCGGGACGTCGGGGTCTTGCTCCGGCCCCGATGCCGGGAGCTCGGCGATGCGGCCGGCCTTGGGCCGCGGGATGTCGGTGACGCGGTCCGGGGTGGGCCTTGGGGGTTCGAGGGCCCGGGCGGGAGCGGGCACGGAGGCGTCGGGCGACGAGGACGTGCCGGGCGGGAGCCCGGGGGCCGAGTGGGTCGCCACGGCGCCCCAGGTGAGACGTGGCCGCTCGGTCAACCGCCGTGGAGCCTCGGCCCCGCGAGCGGGAGCCTCGGCGGCGCGGACCGGAGTCTCGGTCACACGGACCGGGGTCTCGGTCACACGGACCGGGGTCTCGGTCACACGGACCGGGGTCTCGGTCGCACGGACCGGGGTCTCGGTCGCACGGACCGGGGTCTCGGTCACGCGGAGGGGGGGCTTGGCCGTGGGCAGGGTGGTCACGGCCGCCGCGGCGGCGGCCACGGCGGGACGTACCTCGCCGGGGACGACCGCACCCCTGCGGGCGCCCGCCTTGACGGACGGGAGCTGCCGCGCGGGGCCCCAGGCCTCCAGCGGCCTGCGCCGGGGCGCAGTGTGCCTGGGCTTCGCCCTGGTGCCGCGCCGCGCCCGGGAGGCGGACTTCGCGGTGTCGGCGGACACGAGGAGCGCGGCCTGCGGAGCCGACCTCCACACCCGCGCGGTGAACGTGATCTCGTCGGGCTCGTCGACCGGCGCCAGGCGGCACCAGGCCTTCGGCTCGCCGAGGTAGCGGACCTGGGACTGGAGCAGCTCGTTGAGCCGCTTGCTCTCGATCACCGGCCGCGTCGACAGCCAGGTCACGATGCCCGGCGGCACTAGGTAGAGCACGTGCCACGGCGCGTCGAAGGGGATCCTGACGAGCATCAGAAGGATCGACCATGGGACCAGCACGCCCACGAACACACCGATCCAGACGATCGGAAGCGGCATCGGCAGCCGAAGGTCGTACAGCTTGTAGAGCCGCTTCTCAATCCGCCAGATATTGGTATAGGTAGGCAGGTCCACCCGATCCTCCTCTCCCTGTCACGGCCTTCCGGTGGCGCTCACTTGATGCCGAGCGCCCCCGCGATCGCCCTGGCCGTCACCTCGATGACGTTGGGCACATAGAAGATCACACCGATCGCGACCGCCAGAATGATGAACTGGACGAATCTGGTGATCTCCCGCGTGAAGAGGAAGAAGATCGCGACGACGGAGACCACGACAAGGAACAGGGGCGCGAAGAACTTCCGCAGGAAGTCCGCGAGGCCCGCGGTGTTCACCCCGCCGGACGGCGGCGCCGACGGCGTCACCAGCTCCAGCGAGTGCTCCACGATGGTTTTCAGAATCAACTTTCGTCCTCCTGCTCATGGTCGCGCTGGCCGGTCCTCGGACCGGTCCGGGTTGTCGCGCTCCCTTTGCCGCTCCCTCGCTCCCATCGCCGCCCGGCCTCACCCCGCGGACCGGGTCGCACCGCGAATGTTCTTGATGTACCAGTTGTCGCCCTGCTTCTCCACGAGGAGCCGGTACGCCTGCTCCAGCCCGGCCGCCTGCACGGACGGATCGGTGTTCGTGGCCGCGGGCGACGGGGTGGCGCCTGTGGGGAGGCCCCACACGACCACCGCGGTGATCTCCCGGCTGGTGCCGCCGGGGGGAGCGCTGACGCTCTTGAGCTCGGCCAGCGTGACGTTGCCGTCGAAGCCGTCGAGCGTCACGCCTTGGGCGACGTAACGCTGGAGCTGCGTGGCGTCACCCGCGGCGTAGGCCTTGAAGAAGCCTTCGAGCTGCGGTCGGAGCTCGCTCTCAGCGGTGTCGTCGTGCTCCACCTGCGGGAGCTGGGGCAGGCCGGCGGGACCTCCGGCCGGCAGCAGGGCGGGCTGGCCGGAGACCACGAACTTGCCGTCGGAGTAGTAAACCGGCACGGAAAGCTTCCAGCGCTGCGCACCGGATTGGGCGAAAACGGTCACAATGGCATTTTGCGCGTCAGTGACCTCGATGCCGGAGAACTGGTACGCACCCGCTGACATGCGGCCGAGCCCATTCCAGCCGAACTGGCGCTCGGCGCCTTCGGGAAGAAAAGGCTTCAGGCGCTCGGCCCTGTCGTCGGGCTTGGAACCGTCGAAACTCAAATAGGCCGCCGCGAACTGGCCGGCGAACGCCGCGGCGTCGGCCGTGGGGAACCCGGAGGTCGTGGGGCTCGCGGACGTGCCCGTGGGCTCACTGCCCTGGGCCATGCGCTCGATGGGCGCGCGGACACCGTTGACGACGATCACGATGATCACGGCCCACAGCACGGCCCTGCCCGTCCACACCAGCCAACGCCCGCCCCCACCGGACCATCCGCCGCGGCGGGGTGCGTTGCGTCCCCGAACCGGCATGTGCTCAGGGCCTTGATCGTAGGGCGACGGAGGGTACGCGGAATGCTCGGGTTCGCCAGAGGTCCGCAGACCTTGCTGGACGTTTGACCTGCGAGCCATCACGCCTCCGCTCGCGCCGATCCCCCCGGCTGACGCGCTGTTGTCTTACTGTCGATCCTGTTATCCATGGTGAAGTATTCACTTTAGCCGCCCCACCAATTGTTCCAGGAAAGCCACGCCCATGCTGCAGGCATCCACGTAGCAGACCAAGTCGGTCTTCCTCCGGTTTCAGGAACGCGTCCGCAGAGTTCACGCAGGACACAGGGCCCGTGTTCGCCGGTGAGCCACGAGTGACACCCGCATGAGAATCCGCATTACGGACAAAGCTCGCACCAGATGGGAAACGACTTGCATTGCCGACATAATCCCTGCTCACGCAGGTGAACGGACCGCGCGCGCCGATCCGCGAAGACCTCTCGGTGGAAACGGTGGAGAAGGCGTCGGGCTCGGCCGGGAGGCAGCGAACCGTCCGCACGCACCGGCCTCCCTTCCGCCAGGCTGCTCGTGCGAGTCGGCGCACGGCGGCCACGTCAACGGCCGTCGACCCCGGCGGGGCACACAACCGACCCAAACACTGGAGATTACGCGCGGCGGGAAGCCCCGCTCGATTACCTGACAGCCAGGCATTGCTATCCGCGGGTCTCAGGGTCACGCACCGGCGAGCGCGTTTGGTGACGGCCTCTCCGGCGCGGCCGTGGCGCGCCGGAGGCGATCGTACGTGCCGAAGACGGTCAGACGTTGAAGCGGAACTCCACTACGTCGCCGTCGCGCATCACGTAGTCCTTGCCCTCGATGCGGGCCTTGCCCGCGGACCTCGCCGCGGCCAGCGACCCTGCCTCGACCAGGTCGGCGAAGGAGGTGACCTCGGCCTTGATGAAGCCGCGCTGGAAGTCGGTGTGGATGACGCCCGCAGCCTCCGGGGCCGTGGCGCCCTTGCGGATGGTCCAGGCCCTGCTCTCCTTGGGACCGGCCGTGAGGTAGGTCTGCAGGCCGAGGGTCTCGAAGCCCACGCGGGCGAGCTGGGTCAGGCCGGACTCCTCCTGGCCGACCGACTGGAGCAGCTCCAGCGCCTCGTCGTCCGGCAGCTCGACCAGCTCGGACTCGATCTTCGCGTCCAGGAACACCGCCTCGGCCGGGGCCACCAGCTCCGACAGCCGGGCGCGCAGGGCCTCGTCGGTGAGCTCGTCCGCGTCGAGGTTGAAGACGTACAGGAACGGCTTGGCCGTCAGCAGGTGCAGCTCGCGCAGGTCGGCGAGGTCCATGCCCGAGGCGTAGAGGGTGGTGCCGCCGTCGAGGATCTTGGAGGCGGCCTCCGCCGCTTCGAGGACGCCCTTGCGGTCCTTGTTGAACTTCGACTCCTTGGCGAGCCTCGGCAGGGCCTTCTCGATCGTCTGGAGGTCGGCGAGTATGAGCTCGGTGTTGATCGTCTCGATGTCACGCCGGGGGGAGATCTCGCCGTCGACGTGGGTGACGTCGGGGTCGGTGAACACCCGGATCACCTGGCAGATCGCGTCGGTCTCACGGATGTTGGCCAGGAACTGGTTGCCTCGCCCCTGCCCCTCGGAGGCACCCTTGACCAGGCCCGCGATGTCGACGAACTCGACCTTCGCCGGGAGGATCTTGGCGGAACCGAAGATCTCGGCCAGCTTGCCCAGCCGGGAGTCGGGCACGCCGACGATCCCCACGTTGGGCTCGATGGTGGCGAACGGGTAGTTCGCCGCGAGAGCGTTGCCGCTCTTGGTCAACGCGTTGAAAAGCGTGGACTTGCCGACGTTGGGCAGGCCGACGATGCCGATGCTCAGGCTCACGTTCGCCGAGTTTACGGTGCCCCGGCCGTACGCCGGACACGCGCGGGGGCCGCGCGACTGGAATCATGCGGAAGGTGGACGTCATGGCACTCGCCTTCCAACTCGCCGTGGGGCTGGCCGCGGGGCTGGTCATCGGCTTCGTCCTCGGCCGGTCCCGGGCGACGGCCCGGGCATCCGAGGCCGAGGGCAGGGTCGCGCTGGCCGAGGCGAGGGCCCAGGCCGCCGAGGACAAGGTCGCCTACGTCGAGGAGCAGATGACCCGGCACTTCCAGTCGCTGTCCACGCGGGCCCTGGACGTCAACAACCTGCGCTTCCTCGAACTGGCCGAGAGCCGGTTCGCCGCCTCGCGCGCCGACGCCGCGGGCGACCTGGAGCAGCGCAGGCAGGCCGTCGAGAACCTCGTCGCCCCGCTGAGAGAGACCCTGGCCAAGGTGCAGGACCAGCTTCGCGACAGCGAGACGGGCAACCGCGTCGCCCAGGCCGAGCTGGGTAAGCAGATGGAGTTCGTGCGGCACAGCTCCGAGCAGCTCAAGACCCAGACGACCGCCCTGGTCAGGGCACTGCGGCGGCCGGAGGCGCGCGGGCGCTGGGGAGAGCTGCAGCTCCGCAGGGTCGCCGAGATCGCCGGCATGGCGAGGTTCTGCGACTTCGACGAGCAGGCGAGCGCGGTGACCTCCGACGGGGTCGTACGGCCCGACATGGTGGTTCGCCTCGCGGGCGGCAAGAACATCATCGTGGACTCCAAGGTGTCGCTCGCGGCCTACCTGGAGGCCGCGGAGGCCGGCGAGAGCGACATGCAGGAGGTGCGGCTCGACGCCCACGCCCGCCACGTGCGCGACCACGTCGACAGGCTGGCCGCCAAGGCGTACTGGCAGGCGTTCAGCCCGGCCCCCGAGTTCGTCGTGCTGTTCATCCCCGGGGAGGCGTTCCTGGCCCCCGCGCTGGAGCGCGACCCGGGCCTGCTCGAGTACGCCATGAACAAGCGGGTCCACATCGCCACCCCGACCACGCTGATCACCATGCTTCGCACCGCCCAGTACGCCTGGCAGCAGGAGGCGCTGAGCGAGAACACCCGCGCGGTCTTCGACCTCGGCAAGGAGCTGTACGAGCGGCTCGGCGCCATGGGCCGCAACGTCGACGCGGTGGGCAAGGCGCTGAGCCGGGCGGTCGTGGCGTACAACAAGACGGTCGGCTCGCTGGAGAGCCGCGTGCTGGTGAGCGCCCGCAAGCTGAACGACCTCGGCCTGGTGGACGGGCCGCTCCCCCAGCCGGACCTCGTCGAGGACCTGCCCAGGCGACCTTCCATGCCCGAACTGGTCGGCGAGGACCTCGATCGGGAGCCGCTCGGACAGGCGGGGGCAGAGACCCCGCAACCCCACGGTGAAGAGACGGCAAGCCCGTTCCCGGCCCCGCCTCTGAACGGTAAGTTGGCGCAAGACTTGTCGTAGGGCCAGCCTGCCGGCCGTGTGGCCGCCGACCAGGCTCGGAGGGGGCGACAGTGGTGACAAAGGAGCAAGCGCGACCGGGCGTCAGGCTGACCGCCCGGGGTGCCATGGCGCTCATTTTCGTGATCACGCTCCTGTCGGAGGTGACCGGGTCGACGGTGATCGTCGGCCTCGTCTTCTCCGTCGCCTGCCTGGCCGCCGTCTTCCTCGTCCAACCACGCGATCTGCTGTCCCTCGTGGTGACGCCCCCTCTGATCTTCTTCGTCGCCACCTTCGTCAGCGCCGTGCTCGGCGCGTTCGGGGCGCCGTCGATAGTGCAGGCGCTTGGCCTCGGCCTGGTCACGAAGCTGTCGGCGGCGGCGCCCTGGCTGTTCGGAGGCGCGGCGCTGGTGCTCGCCGCCGCATGGTTCCGCGGCCTTCCCGCGAACGTCAGCGAGCTCCGCGCCGACCTTCGCGCGAGCCGTCCCGCCGCCGCCTCCAAGCGAAGGCAGCCGGGCGACGACCAGGCCTTCGCTCCTGAGCCCGAGGGCTACTTCGAGCCTCGCGTGTACGGATCCCCGAGGGAGCAGAACGACTGAGCCCCGCGTCAGGCCGCCGACTCCCCCTCGATCTTGCCGTGCCGTCCGCGAACCGAGCGTGGAGCCGAAACATGGAGTTGCTGAGTCTGCTCTGGAAGAAACACCTGCTGGCGATCATCCGGGGCTGCGATCCCGAGGCGTCGTTCCGTACCGCCTGCGTGCTCGCGGAGGAGGGCGTCGACGTGATGGAGGTCTCGCTCACCGGCACCGACTCACTCGCGGTCGTCGGCAGGATCCACGCGGCGCTCGGTGACCGGGTCGTCCTCGGGGCGGGGACGGTCCTGACGCGGGACGATGCCGACGGCGCGCGGGAGGCGGGCGCCCGGTTCCTGGTGACCCCGGCCATGTGCGAGGGCGCGGCGCGCGGCGTCGAGCTCGGCATCCCGACCCTGATCGGGGCGTTGACGCCGACCGAGGTGTGGGCGGCCTCGGAGGCGGGCGCGACCGCGGTCAAGGTCTTCCCCGCCTCGGCGCACGGCCCCTCCTACATCGCCCGGCTGCGTGAGCCCTTCCCCCGCGTGCCGCTGATCCCGGTGGGGGGCGTGCGGGCCGACCAGGTGGCGGCCTACCTCGACGCGGGGGCGGTGGCCGTCGGCGTCGGCTCCCCGCTCATCGGCGACGCGGCCGACGGCGGCGACCCCGCGGCGCTGCGCGGGCGGGCCAGGCGCTTCCGCCGATCCCTGCCGTACGGCGAAGCCCTGCCGTGACCCCCGCAACTCAGGCGACGCCCCGTGACCGCCTCGGCCCCCGCAATTCAGGCGACCCCCGTGACCGCCTCGACCCCCGCTGCTCAGGCGACCCCGTGACCGCCGAGACCCCCGCGACTCCCCAGGTTCCGGACGGCCGCGCGGGCCAGGCGTCCGCGTGCGTGGCCGAGGTGGCCGTACGCCTGCGCGCCGAGCGGGCGCGGGTGATCGCCGTGGACGGGCCTTCCGGGTCCGGCAAGACGACGCTGGGCGGCGCGCTCGCGGTCGAGCTGGAGGCCGCCCTGGTGCACATGGATGACCTCTACCCCGGCTGGGACGGCCTGCGGGACGGCGTCGACCGGCTCGTGGAGTGGATCCTGCGCCCGCTGGCCGGCGGGACTCCCGCCCGCTGGCGGCGCTACGACTGGACGCTCGGGGCGTACGCCGAGTGGCGCGAGCTGCCCCCCTCGGACGTCGTGATCGTCGAGGGGGTCGGAGCCGGAGCGGTGGCCACGGCACCGTACCTGTCGTTCCTGGTCTGGACCGAGGCGCCGCTCGCCGTGCGGAAGGCGAGGGCGCTCAGCCGGGACGGCGAGGCCTACCGCCCGCACTGGGAGCGCTGGGCACGCCAGGAACGGGCCTACTTCGCCGCCGACGACGTGCGGGCGCGCGCCGACGCGGTCATCGACACCGGCCCCGAGGCGGGCCCGTGGCGCACGAGCGGCTGACCCTCGCGGGAGAGCCGGTGAGGGCGGTCTCGGCCACCGGCGAGACCAGCGCGCGGCGGGCCCGCGTCAGGCGGGTCCGCCTCAGGCTGGCCCGCGTCAGGCTGGCCCGCGTCAGGCAGGTCCGCGTCAGGCAGTCCGCGGGGACCCGGTCAGCGGGTGGCTGCTCGGAGGTCGCGGCGGAGCTCGTGGGGCAGGGCGAAGCGGACGCTCTCGGCCACCGACTCGACCTCCTCGACGTCGCCGAAGCCGTGCGCGGCCAGACGGGCCAGCACCGCCTCGACGAGCTCCTCGGGCACCGAGGCGCCGCTGGTCACGCCCACCGTGGTCACGCCGTCGAGCCACTCGTCCTTGATGAAGGAGGCGTTGTCGACGAGGTAGGAGGCGTCGGCCCCGGCGTCCTTCGCGACCTCGACGAGGCGCTTGGAGTTCGAGGAGTTGGTGGAGCCGACGACGATGACCAGCTGCGACTCGCGGGCGATCTCCTTGACCGCGATCTGGCGGTTCTGCGTGGCGTAGCAGATGTCGTCGCTCGGGGGGTCGATGAGATTGGGGAAGCGCTCCCTGAGCCGGGTGACCGTCTCGTTGGTCTCGTCGACCGACAGCGTGGTCTGGGAGAGCCAGACGAGCCGCTCGGGGTCGCGCACCTGGACGCCGTCGACTCCGTCGAGACCGTCGACGAGCTGGATGTTGTCGGGGGCCTCGCCCGCGGTGCCCTCGACCTCCTCGTGGCCCTCGTGGCCGATGAGCAGGATGTCGTAGTCGTTGGCGGCGAACCGCTTGGCCTCGTTGTGCACCTTGGTGACCAGCGGGCAGGTGGCGTCGATGGTCTTCAGCGACCGCCGGGCGGCCTCGTCGTGGACGGCGGGGGCGACGCCGTGGGCGGAGAAGACGACGATCGCGCCCTCGGGCACCTCGTCGGTCTCCTCGACGAAGATCGCGCCACGCTCCTCCAGCGTCTTGACGACGTGGGTGTTGTGGACGATCTGCTTGCGGACGTAGATTGGCGCGCCGTACCGCTCCAGAGCCTTCTCGACCGCCTGGACTGCGCGGTCGACGCCCGCGCAGTAACCGCGCGGCTTGGCCACCAGGACACGACGGGGCGTGGAGGTCTCCGGAATCATGTCCTCAATGCTATGCGCTCGTGGATTCCTTGCCAGCCTCATGCTCGGCATCCGTAAACACGCACCGTTTATCTGGTTTCCTATGCTTGAGGGAGTGTGCGACGGCCCTGTCCGTCCTCCCTTGTCCTCATGCGGCACAGTCCGGCGAGACTGGTCGTCCAATATCAGACCCTCTAGGGAGCCGGCATGTCAGTGACCGACATCGTCCGCACCATAGCCAAGACCGTCACCCATCCGCGCGAGTTGAAGGAGAAGGCCAAGGACCTGCCCCTCAACGTGCTGCAGACCGCGCTCACCGGGGTCGGCCAGGCCCTGATGCTGGGCGACCGCATCCGCACGGGCATCAAGCGGCTGCTGAGTGAGGACGACAGGGCGGCCTCCGAGGTGCGGGCGGCCGGTGGCCCGGCGTCGCCCGTCGTGGTCGGGGAGCGCGAGGAGAAGCCCGCCAGGCGCGAGCCGGTCATCTTCGCCCCCCGTCCGAGCACACCGGCTGACAGCCTGAACGGGTCCACGCCGAAGGCCGAGTCCACCGTGACCGTCCCGCCCACGGCGCCGGCCCCCCAGATGAGGCCCGCGCCGGCCGCGACCCCCGAGGCCACCCCGGCAGCGAAGCCCGAAGCCGCGACGACCCCCGAGGCCGCCCCGGCAGCGAAGCCTGAAGCCGCGACGAAGCCCGAAGCCGCTCCGGCCGCGAAGCCGGAAGCCGCCGCCGCGCCGAAGGCCGAGGCCGAGCCGGTGGCCAAGCCCAAGGCGGAGCCGGTCGCGAAGCCCAAGGCCGCCCCCGCGACGGCCAAGGCCAAGGCGGCCACCGCCGAGCCGAAGCCCCGTACGAGGAAGCCCAGGGCCGCGACGGGCAAGCCGGCCGACGCCGCCCACAACCGCACCGCGCCCGAGGCTGCGACCGCGCCGCAGAGCCCCGCCGCCGCGAGCACGCCGTCCGCGCCGTCAGCGGGCCCCGCGTCCTCCCCCGCCGGCACGACCTCGACGCTCGCCGAGCCCCTCCCCGGCTACTCCGGCCTCACCATGGCCTCGCTGCGCGCCCGGCTGCGGGGCAAGTCCGCCGACCAGATCAGGTCGCTCATCGAGTACGAGCGGAAGACCTCGGACAGGGACGACATCGTCCAGATGTACGCCAAGCGCCTCGCCAAGCTCGAAGCAGGGGAATAGCCCCGGATGGTTTGTAGGCTGCCCGCATGACGGCCAAGACCTCACCGGAGCAGCCACTGCCCATCCGCTCGGTGTTGCAGATGGTGGCGCAGTGGATCGGCAAGCTCGGCACCGTCTGGGCCGAGGGGCAGATCACCGACCTGTCCTCACGCGGCGGCACGGTGTTCCTCACGCTGCGCGATCCGGTCGCCAACGTGTCCGCCCGCGTCACCTGCCCCCGCAACGTGTACGAGGCGACGGTGCCCCGCCCGGTGGACGGCGCCCGAGTGGTCGTGCTGGTCAAGCCGGACTTCTGGGTGAACAGAGGCTCCTTCGCGTTCACCGCCCTCGAGATCCGCCCGGTGGGCATCGGCGAGCTGCTGGCCAGGCTGGAGCGGCTGCGCCAGATCATCGTCGCCGAGGGCCTCGGCAACGCCGATCGCAAGCGCCGGCTGCCGTTCCTGCCGGGCACGATCGGCCTGATCTGCGGGCGCGACTCGGCCGCTGAGCGCGACGTCCTGGAGAACGCCCGCCGCCGCTGGCCCGCCGTGCGGTTCAAGGTCGAGACCGTCGCCGTCCAGGGACCGTACGCCGTCGGCGAGGTCACCGACGCCCTCCACAGGCTCGACACCGACCGCGAGATCGACGTGATCATCATCGCCCGGGGCGGCGGCTCCCTGGAGGACCTGCTGCCGTTCTCCGACGAGTCGCTGGTGCGCGCCGTCTCGGCCTGCCGTACGCCGGTGGTCAGCGCCATCGGCCACGAGCAGGACAACCCGCTGCTCGACCTGGTGGCCGACGTCCGCGCCTCGACGCCGACGGACGCGGCGAAGAAGGTCGTCCCCGACGTCGGCGAGCAGCTCGTCCTGGTGCGCCAGCTGCGCGACCGGGGGCGGCGCGTGGTGGTCGGCCGGCTCGACCGCGAGGCCTCCTGGGTGGCGGCGGTACGCTCCCGGCCCTCGCTGGCCGACCCCGTCCGCGAGATCGAGCGCCGGGCGGAGCAGGCCGAGAGCCTTCGCGACCGGGCACGCCGCTGCCTGACGTCGTCGCTGGACCGCGCGGAGGACTCCCTGGAGCACCTGCGGGCCCGCCTGGTCACGCTGTCACCCGCCGCCACCCTCGAACGCGGCTACGCCATCGTGCAGCTTCCCTCCGGCGAGGTCGTGCGCCTGGCGTCGAGCTTGAGCGCCGGCGAGGAGCTGAGCGTGCGCTTCTCCGACGACCGCGTCGACGTCACGGTGGCGAAGCCCTCGGCCTGAGCGGGCGGACGCCGTGGCTGCCCATAAGGTGGGTGACGTGGCTGAGGAGAAAGCTGAGACCCCTTCGTACGAGCAGGCCCGCGAGGAGCTGACCGAGGTGGTTCGCCGCCTGGAGACGGGCGGCCTCACCCTGGAGCAGTCGATCGAGCTCTGGGAACGTGGCGAGAAGCTCGCCGCCATCTGCGAGGAGTGGCTGCAGGGAGCGCGGGTCAGGCTGGCGGCGGCGATGGCCCGCCGCGAGGAGCCGGGCGCCGAGCCGGAGAACGCCCCCTTCTAGCGGCCTTTCAGGACGGGATGGGGCTCGGCGTCGAGGTCTGGGTGGGCTCGATCGTGGAGCTCCCCCTGGGCTGGGCCTTCAGCGACCCGGCGAGCTGCGTGAGCTCGTCCCAGTCGGCGAGGCCGGTGACCACGATCGTGACGCCGGGCTGGAAGCTGACCAGCGAGCGCTGTTTCTTGTCCGGGCGGAAACGTTCCTGCCAGGTCTGCCCGTTGATCTGCCGGGTGCCGGTGACCTTGTCGCTGTTGGCGATGCGGTTGGCGAACTCCTGGCCGGGCTGGCCGCTCTGGGCCAGCAAGGCGTGCGAGCGCTTGGCCGTCGCGAATCCCAGCCGCCAGGTGACGTAGGGCTTCTGCTCGACGGTGGAGCTGTTCGGCACCCAGTTCGCGGGGACGGGCTCGGGCACCCGCACCTCGTACGGCGCGACGCGGCGCAGGTTCGCCAGGGTGATCGAGTAGTCGACCCTCGGGATGTGCTCTTCGCGGCTCTGCGGAGCGATCAGCAGGAAGACTCCGACGAGCGCCAGGCAGAAGAGCACGGCGAACGCGTATCCGTAGAAGCCTTCGGTGAATCGACGCACAACCAGCGACAATACCGGCCGGGGGCGGCGGCCTGGGACGCGCACCCGCCACCCGCGATCGCCCGTGCGGCCGGGCGCACGCGGGCGGCCACTCCACGGAGGCCGAGTTACGGGCGCCGGATCTGGCCGATGATCGTCAGGACGTCCTCGGCGAGCCTCCTGGAGGCGTGCACGTCGTCCGACAGCGTCACCTCGGACACGGCGGCGGCCAGCGCGCCCGTGACGACCACGACCAGGGCTCCCCTGTCGTCCTCGAACAGGGCGGCGTTGCGCCGCGCCCACTGGCGCATGCGGTCGCGCATGATCACCTCGAAGCCGGGGGGCCCGTCTCCGCGCAGGAACAGCGCGGCGAGCTCGCGCTCGTCGAAGCACCCTTCGAGGTACGCGCGGGCACCTGCGATGAACAGGCGCATCGGGTCGGACTCGCCCTCGGCGCGCGCCGCCTGGACGGCCTGCTTGGTGCGCTGGGTCTGGCGGTTCTGGAACTCGTCGAAGAGCGTGAGGTAGAGGTCGGCCTTGCCCGAGAAATGGTGGTAGAGGCTGCCGACGCTGGCCCCCGCACGGGAGACGACGTCGGTGACCCCGGCCTCGGCGAAGCCGCTTGTGACGAATGTCTCCCTGGCGGCGTCCAAGAGGGCACCGCGCGTGGCGGCGCCGCGTTCCGAGGTGCGCACAGTCACCGGTCGTTCCGTGTCGCTGCTCATGCAGGTGACAGTATCCCTCCGTCGGCCGCGGAAGTGAGACAACTACGATCGTTGGAGTCGGCTGTATTAGAAAGCGGGGAACCTGGTAGGTCCAGTACAGGGCGTCCCGGTCGCCGATCGCACGATATAGAGGGGCTTGTAACCATGTCGGAGCAGACGTCCGTACCACCCGCGCTGGCCACAGAAGAGCGCGCGCCCGATCGAAACCTGGCCCTTGAGCTGGTCCGCGTCACCGAGGCGGCGGCGATGGCCGCGGCGCGGTGGGTTGGCCGGGGCGACAAGAACGGCGCCGACGGATCGGCGGTCAACGCCATGCGCCAACTGATCAACACGGTGTCGATGGACGGCGTCGTGGTGATCGGCGAGGGCGAGAAGGACAACGCCCCGATGCTCTACAACGGCGAGCGCGTCGGCGACGGCAACGGCGCCGAGTGCGACGTGGCCGTGGACCCGATCGACGGCACCCGGCTGACCGCGCTCGGCATGCCCAACGCCATCTCCGTGATCGCGGTGAGCCCGCGCGGCGCGATGTACGACCCCTCGGCGGTCTTCTACATGGACAAGCTGGCGACCGGCCCCGAGGCGGCGGACGCGGTCGACATCGACGCTCCCGTGGCCGCGAACATCGCCGCCGTCGCCCGCGCCAAGGGATGCTCGCCGTCCGACGTCATGGTGGTCGTCCTCGACCGGCCCCGCCACGAGCGGCTCGTCAAGGAGATCCGCGAGACGGGGGCGCGCATCAAGTTCATCACCGACGGAGACGTGGCCGGCGCGATCATGGCGGCCCGCCCCTACACCGGCGTCGACCTCATGCTCGGCATCGGCGGCACCCCCGAGGGCATCATCGCGGCCTGCGCACTGAAGTGCCTGGGAGGCGTGATCCAGGGCAAGCTGTGGCCGCGAGACGACGACGAGCGCCGCCGCGCGCTGGACGCCGGGCACGACCTCGACCGCGTGCTGACCACCGACGACCTGGTGACCTCCGACGACGTGTTCTTCGCCGCCTCGGGCATCACCGACGGCGAGCTGATGGGCGGCGTCCGCTATCGCAGCGGGGCGGCGGTCACCCACTCGCTGGTCATGCGCGGCCGTTCCGGCACCGTGCGCAAGGTGGAGAGCGAGCACCAGCTGTGGAAGCTGCGGGCCTACAGCGCGATCAACTTCGACACCGCGACCTGAGCCGCGGACGGCGCCTCGAAGCGGACGACGGCCCTGTGCGGCGGACCTGCCTCGCTCAGGGCCTGCGGCGGGCCCAGCCGCGCCTCGGCGGCTTCGGGACCTTCGCCACGACGTTGCCCATCATGATCATGCCGGTGATCTCGATCACGGGTGCGTCGGGAGGGGCGAAGTCCGGCACCTTGTTCTTCTTCCCTCCGAGGACGGCCGACGCGGGGATGTCCACGCGAACGCCCTCCGGGACGATCAGGGTGAGCGTCGCGCCCACGACGGTGGCCTGCACGGTGATGTGGCTGCTCTGGAGCAGCGCGTCGCGCAGGTCGAGCGTGACGCCGGTGCCGACGGCCGTGACCGAGTAGTTCGAGGGCACCACCCAGCGGCCCGCGCGCTGCTCCGAGCGGAACAGCGCCATGACCGGCCGCCCGTCGGCGCGCAGCGGCTGGAGGTGCTCGGGCAGCAGGTCGGCGGTGACGGAGACCAGCTCGCCGAGGGTGCGGGCGCTGTAGACGGCCTCGACGCGCTCCTCGTGCTCCTCCTGGGTGAGCCTGCCGTCCGCCAGGGCGTCGCCCAGCACGGTGACCACGCGCTCACGATCGGAGTCGGACGCCCTCAGCTCCTGCGGTGCCGGGCCCTTCCGGTCGGACGCCACGCCGTTGAGCACGTCGGCCAGGAACTGCCTGAGGGCCGGCGCTCCCTGCCGGTTCCAGCGGTCGTTCCAGCGGTCGTAAGGCGCTCCGCGTCGGGCTTCCACGCCTCGACACTAACCCGCGGGACGACCCGTGACATACCCCTACCGCCATGACTTGGCGGAATACCACCAGGTACGAAGCACATCAGGACAGAAGATCCGTCAGAATTATCTGACTCGGCCGTTACGGCTGCCCCGCTTCACCGGAGGCCGCCGCGATGATCGCCGACCTGTGCGAGAAGGAGCCGACCGCTTGAGCTACCGGGACGATGCCGCTTTCTGGGCGTGCCCCCACGGGCAGGACGCCCGTCACGGCTGCGTCAGCTGCTATGAGGAGTCGGCCGACCCTGACCCCGATCTGCCCGTCTGGGACGTCGCCGTGTGGTTCACCTCCGACCAGCCGATCCCGGTCAAGGCCCTCCAGGACGTCCACCGCCACGGCCGCCAGTTCTTGCTCGACAAGCTGTCGGCTCCTCGCATCTACCTTCTGACCGGCCACGCGAACGCCGCAGGGGGCGGGCAGGCCGTCGCGGGGGTCATCGGCTTCCTGGTCCACAACCGCCACGTGGTGCACGCCTTCACCGTGCAGGACACCAGGGCGGTGCGCCTGTCACCGTCCCCGGACACCCCGTCCGGCGAGAGAGTCTGGCCCTAACCCTCCGCTCTGGGCCATTGACCGGTGTGGGCCGCGACCATACCCTGGCGAAACCTGAATTAGCCTCATGTTTCCCCCTCTGTCCCCCCTCGGAGGCCGTGGTGCCCACCCCACGTGACCGGCGCGCGCGCCTCGCCGCCTTCGCCGTCTTCTTCGTCCAGGGGCTGACGTTCGCCACCCTGCTCACCCAGGTCGCGGCCCTGCAGAAGAAGCACGGGCTCAGCGACGGCGAGCTGTCCATCCTGCTCCTGGTCGTGCCCGTGATCGCGGGCGCCGGCAGCGTTCTCGCGGGGGAGATCGCCAAGCGGTACGGCAGCAGGGTGGTGCTCCGGGTCGCCCAGCCCCTCGCCGGTCTCGCCGTCGTGCTCGCGGGGCTCGCGGCCGGCGTGCCCGAGCTGGTCGCCGCGAACGTGCTGTTCGGCCTGTGCCTCGGCGCGGTCGACGCGGGCATGAACATGCAGGCCGTCACGATCGAGCGGAGGTACGGCAGGGCGATCCTCACCGGGTTCCACGCGCTGTGGAGCGCCGCGGCGGTCGTCGGCGCGGTCTGGGCCTCGGCCGCCGGAGGCATGGGGCTCGGCCTTCCCGCGACCTTCGCCGTCGCCATGATCGCCGGTGTGGCCATCGCCGTGCTCGCCGGTCCGGCCCTGTGCGCCCCCGAGGAAGAACACGTGCGGCCGGCGGAAGCCGAATCCCGCACGCCCGCGCCCGCCGGCGGTGGATTCCCGTGGCGCCCGATCCTGCCGCTGTGCCTCGCGATGGCCTTCCTCTACGTCGGCGACGCGTCGATCTCCAACTTCGGGTCCGTCTACATGGACAAGATCATGCACGCGTCGGCGGCGGTCGTCCCACTGGCGCTCGGGGCCTACCAGGCGACGACCTTCGTGGTCAGGGCCGGTGGCGACCTGGCCGTGCGCAGGTACGGCCCGGCCGCGATCGTCCGCGTCGGGGGCGCGCTCGCCGCCCTGGGGTTCGCCGGCATCGTCGCCGCCCCGAACGAGCCCCTGGCCATCGTCGCCTTCGGCGTGACCGGGGTGGGCCTGTCGGTCGTGGCCCCCCAGTCGTTCTCCGCCGCCGGACGGCTCGACCCGGCCGGCACGGGCGTGGCCATCGCGCGCGTCAACATGTTCAACTACGTGGGCTTCATCGTCGGAGCGGCCCTGGTCGGCGGGATCGCGGACGCCGCGAACTACCAGGTGGCCTTCGCGGCCCCCCTCGTCCTCGCGGCGGCCATCATCCTCCTGGCCCGCGGCTTCCAGCCGTCACGATCTCTTCTGGCACCGCGGCCCAGCGAGGCCTGAGCCCCGCCACGGGTCTAGAGGTACGGGCGCTGGGCGCGCTTGGCCCGCTCGTACCGTTCGTGGAGGCCGGGGGTGGTGGAGACCTCGGCCGTGGGGACGTCCCACCAGGCAGTGGTCTCCGGGGACGGGCCTGGGACGGTCTCCAGGTAGACGACCGTCGTGGTGCCGGACTCCCTGGCCTTGGTGAGGGCGACGCGCAGGGAGTCGGGGCCGGAGGCGCGCAGGACGTCGGCTCCGAGGCTCGCGGCGTTGGCGGCCAGGTCGACCGGCAGGAACGGCCCGTCCAGCCTGCCCTCCGGCGAGCGCCTGCGGTACGCCGTGCCGAGCCGCCGCGCGCCCACGGACTCCGACAGGCCCCCGATCGACGCGAAGCCGTGGTTGTCCACGATCACCACGACCAGCTTGACGCCCTCCTGGACGGCGGTGGCGATCTCCTGGGCCATCATCAGGTACGAGCCGTCGCCGACCAGCACGAAGACCTCGCGGTCCGGCGCCGCCAGCTTCACGCCGAGGCCGCCCGCGATCTCGTACCCCATGCAGGAGTAGCCGTACTCGACGTGGTACGCCTTCGGGTCGGAGGCGCGCCACAGTTTGTGCAGGTCACCGGGCATCGATCCGGCGGCGTTGACCACCACGCCGTCCGGCCCCGCGACCTCGTTCAGCACGCCGAGCACCACAGGCTGCGTCAGCGTGTCCCCCGCGTACAGCGCCGAGACCGTGTCCTGCCAGGCGCGGCCCAGCTCGGCGGCCCGTGAGGTCCAGGACGGGTCGGCCTTCCAGCCGCCGAGGTCGAGCAGCGCGAGCCCTTCGCGGGCGTCGCCCACCAGCATGACGCCGGCGTGCTTGGCCGCGTCGAAGGCCGTGACGTTGAGGTTCACGAAGCGGGCGTCGCCGAAGAGCGTGCGGGAAGCCGTCGTGAAGTCGGTGTAACGGGTGCCGACCCCGATGACCAGGTCGGCCTCGCGTGCGACGGCGTTGGCGGCGGCCGTGCCCGTGTGCCCGATCGCACCGAGCGCGCACGGATGGTCGTACGGCAGGACGCCCTTGCCCGCCTGGGTCTCCCCCACGGGCACGCCGTGGGCCTCGGCGAAGGCGGTGAGCTCCTCCCACGCCTCGCTGTAGACCACCCCGCCGCCCGCGACGATCAGCGGGCGCCGCGAACGCCTGATCGCCTCCACGGCCCGCTCCACGGCGGCCGCGTCGGGGATGGGCCTCGCCACGTGCCACACCCTGCGCGCGAACAGCTCGGCGGGCCAGTCGTACGCCTCGGCCTGCACGTCCTGGGGCAGGGCGAGCGTCACCGCGCCCGTCTCGGCGGGGTCGGTGAGCACCCGCATCGCCGCCATCAGGGCCGAGGGGAGCTGCTCGGGCCGGTTGACCCGGTCGAAGAAGCGCGACACCGGCCGCAGGCAGTCGTTGACGCTGACGTCGTACGACCGGGGGTCCTCGAGCTCCTGCAGGACGGCCCCGGCGGCGCGGGTCGCGAAGATGTCGCCGGGCAGGAGGAGCACCGGGATCCTGTTGATCGTCGCGAGCGCCGCCCCGGTCACCATGTTGGTGGCGCCCGGGCCGATCGACGTCGTGCAGGCGAAGGCCGACAGGCGGTTGCGCGTCCTGGCGAAGCCCACGGCGGTGTGGACCATGGCCTGCTCGTTCCTCGCCAGGTAGTACGGCAGCGGGTCGCCGAGGCCCGCGCCCTGCTCCGCGAGCGCCTGGCCGATGCCGGCGACGTTGCCGTGCCCGAAGATGCCGAAGCAGCCCTCGATCAGCCGCTGCTCCACTCCGTCGCGCTCGCTCCACTGCTCGGCGAGGAACCGCACCAGCGCCTGGGCCACGGTGAGCCTGATCGTCGTCATGCCTTCGCCTCCGGCCTGCCGTTCGCGGGTGATGGGCGGTCGTACGAGGTCATGGGGACGCGGGGGTCCACGGCCTGGCCTTCCCAGCTTGAGCGGATCCAGGCGTGCCTGGGGTCGTCGCAGAAGGCCATGGAACGCTTGTCCGCGGGCCCGGCGAGCACGTTCAGGTAGTACAGGTCGTAGCCGGGGGCCGCCATCGAGGGCCCGTGGTAGCCGTGCGGCACCAGCACCACGTCACCGCAGCTCACCTCGGCCAGCACGTCGATCGGCCTGCCCGGCGAGCCGTACACCCGCTGGTATCCGGGACCGCCCTCGAAGTAGTAGATCTCCTCCAGCACCGCCTCGCCGTCGGCCTCGGTGTCGTGCTTGTGCGGCGGATAGGACGACCAGTTGCCCTCGGGGGTCAGCACCTCGACGGCGACGAGCTTGTCGCACTCGAAGGCGTCCGGAGCGCAGAAGTTGTTGACCTGCCGGCTGGCCTGCCCGGCGCCCCGCACCTCCACCGGGACGTCCTCGGCCGGGCCGTACCGCACCGGGAGCCGCCGCGTCGCGACGGCCGACGGCAGGGCGAACCGGCCCTCCCCGCTCAACCGGACGCTCGACCCGATGGGCAGGTAGGCGAAGTCCGTGACGCCGCCGAAGACCGACTCGCGGCCGCGCAGTTCGAGGCGCACCCCGTCGCACTCGACGGCGCAGGACCCAGACAGCGGGACGACCAGCATCTCCTCGCCCCCGGTGGCGAACTCGACCGTCTCGCCCGAGAGGTTGAGCGCCCGGAGCCCGGCGTATGCCCATCCGGCGCTCTCGGGCGAGATCAGCAGGGCCCAGGGGGACTCGGCGGTGGAGCCCGCGGGAATGTACGACATCAGGACACCTCCAGCAGCCCGGCGGCGGTGTCGACGGCCGCGGCCACGTCGTCGTCGGGCGGGTAGAGCAGCGCGCGCCCGACCACGAGACCGCGCACGCCGGGAAGCCGCAGCGCCTTGCTCCACGAGGAGTACACCTGGTCGGGGGCCGCGGTCGGGTCGCCGCCGAGCAGCAGGGTGGGCAGGGTGGTCGCCTCCATGACCCGCTCCATCTCGTCGATGACCGGGATCTTCAGCCAGGTGTGCGCGGAGGTCGCGCCGAGCCCCTGGCCGACGTGGATGGCGTGGATCATGCCCTCGGGGGACAGGTCGTGGTGGACGACGCCCTCGTCCCTGTGGGACCAGAACGGCTCGACCATGGCGACCAGCCCCTCTCTGGCCAGGCTGGTCACGGCGCGCGAGCAGGACTCCAGCGTGTCCGCCGTCTCGGCGGACCGCAGGCCGACGCGGCAGAGCATCTTGCCCCCGTCGAGCCGCATGCGGACGATCGACTCGGTGTCGTAGGCGGTGAAGCGGTCGTCGAACTCGAAGGCCGTGCCGTGGAGGCCGCCGCGGTTCATCGACCCGATCACCACCTTGCCGTGCAGGGCGCCGAGCAGGAGCAGGTCCTCCACGATGTCGGGGGTGGCGAGCAGGCCGTCGACCCCCGGCCGTGCCAGCGCGACGCACAGCCGGTCGAGCAGGTCGATGCGGCTGGCCATGGCCATCGGCCGCCCGCGCACGCCGAGCGCACCTCTGGCCGAGTGGTCGGCCGCGATGATCAGGATCTGGTCCCGGTCGGCCAGCAGCGGCCTGCGCCGGCGTTCCGCCGCGGCCTGGGCGATCTTCTCGGGGTACCTGGCGCGGTACTCGGCCAGCCTCCTGCGGTCCTCGTCACGCATGGACATCCCCCGATAGCACGCTTTCGACCTCCTTGACCGTGGGCATCGCCGGCGCGCAGGCGAGCCGTCCAGCGACGATCGCCCCCGCCGCGTTGGCGAAGCGCAGGGTCTCCGCGAGGCTCCGGCCGGCCAGCAGGCCGTCGCACAGCGCGCCGCCGAACGCGTCGCCCGCGCCGAGCCCGTTGACCACCTCGACCGGCACCGGCGGCACCTCCACGGTCTCCCCGGCCGTCATGCCCAGCACGCCTCCCGACCCTCGCTTCACGACCGCCAGCTCGACGCCCTGGTCGAGCAGCGCCCTGGCCGCCTCGTACGGCTCGCGCGTGCCGGTGGCCACCTCGCACTCGTCGAGGTTTCCCACGGCCACGGTGACGTGCCGCAGAGCCTGGCGTACCCATTCTCGTGCCGCTTCGGGCGACGTCCAGAACGTGGGGCGGTAGTCGAGGTCGAGCACGGTCAGCGGCGCGCGGCCTCTGGCCTCCCAGGCGGCGAAGTGGGCGCTTCTGGACGGCTCCTCGGACAGCCCGGTGACCGTCGCCCAGAACAGGCGCGCGTCCCTGATCGCGGCGAGGTCCAGCTCGTGCGGGTGGATCTCCAGGTCGGGTGCCTTGGGATAGCGGTAGAAGTACAGCGGGAAGTCCTCCGGCGGCCGGATCTCGCAGAACGTCACCGGCGTCGGCAGCCCCGGCACCTCGGTGACATGGCGGTCGTCCACGCCGTACGAGCGCAGCGCGTCGTGGAGGAACTCCCCGAACGGGTCGGCCCCGGTGCGGGTGATCACGGCGGACGCGCGGCCCAGCCTGGCGGCGGCGACCGCGACGTTGGCGGGGCTGCCGCCGAGGTACTTGCCGAAGGTCTCGACCTCGCGCAGCGAGACGCCGACCTGGAGGGGGTAGATGTCAACGCCCATCCTGCCCATCGTGAGCACCTCGGTCATGCGGGGCCTTCCACGCCGTACCCGGGCAGACCGGATCCCGGCACCGCCTCGGGGGCGGGGCGCGAGAGAGCCGAAAGGTACGCCAGGCTCTCGCGGACCGCGGCCTGTGGCCCCTCGCCGCTCGCCGGCTCGCCGTCGAGGACGACGTCCTGCTCCATGACGTACCAGCCCTGGTAGCCGGCGTCGCCGAGCCGGGTCACGATGCCCGCCACGTCCACGTCGCCCCTGCCGAGGGGGCGGTAGACGCCGGCGCGCACGGCGTCGGTGTAGGTGAGCCCGCCCGCGCGGACCTGCTCGGCGAGCGTGGCGTCCACGTCTTTCAGGTGAACGTGTGCGACTCTGGCTGCTGCCCTGGACACCAGGTCAAGCGGGTCGGTGCCCCCGATGAGAAGGTGGCCGGTGTCCAGGCAGAGTGGCATCTCGGAGCCGTCGAGCACCCGGTCGACCTCGTCACGCGTCTCGATCATGGTGCCGACGTGCGGGTGGAGGGTGACGGCCCGCTCGAAGCGCTCCGCCGCCTCCATCACGCGCCCGAGATTGGCCAGGAGCGTTTTCCAGCCCTCGGCGTCGAGCACGGGCCGCTCGTCGTAGCCGTCGGCGCCGGTCGCCGCCGCCAGCACGACCGTCCCCACGTCACCCTCGGCGAACGCCCGAAGCGTGGCCTGCGCCTCCGGCACCGGGTCGTACGCGGGATCGTGCAGCACCACCGGGACGAAGCCGCCGATGCCGCTCAGGCCGTACGACTCAAGGAGCGTGCGGCGGTGTTCGGGAGACGGGGGCAGGAAGCCGTCGGGGCCCAGCTCGGTGGCGGTCAGGCCGAGCGCGCGCATCTCGCCGAGTACGCGGTCGCGGCCGAGTTGGTGGCCCCAGCCAGGCACCTCGCAGACCCCCCATGAGATCGGCGCGGCGGCGATCCGCACCGGGCCGGTCGATGCGCCTGTGCCCGGGGCGGCCGGGGCGCTCATACGGTCACCTCCGCGACCCGCACCGGGCGCCCGGTGCTCCTGGACAGCTCGGCCGCCTCGGCGACGCGCAGGGCGGCGAGGGCGTCCTGGACGGTGCAGGGGCTCTGCCCGCCATCGCGCACGCTGTCGAGGAAGGCCCCGATCTCGGTGACGTACGCCGCCTCGAAGCGGGCGCCGAAGTCGGGCCACGCCTCGCCGCGGGGGAACTCGGCGGCGGGCTCGGCCGAGGTGAGGGGCACGCGGTCGTCCAGCCCGACGACCACCGTGTCACGTGTGCCTGCGAGCTCCATCCGCACGTCGTACCCCGCGCCGTTGTAACGAGACCCCTGCATCGTCACCAATGTGCCGTCGTCGAGGGTCAGCAGCGCGGCGCTGGTGTCCACGTCGCCGGCCTCCGCGAAGAACGCGGCCCCCCGGTTGGCCCCCGTGGCGTACACCGACTCGACCTCGCGGCCGGTGACCCAGCGCAGGATGTCGAAGTCGTGGATGTGGCAGTCGCGGAAGATGCCGCCGGAGAGGGGGATGTAGGCGGCGTCCGGCGGCCGGGGGTCGGCGGTCAGCATGTGGACCCTGTGCAGCTCGCCCACCTGGCCGCCGCGCAGCGCCCGGCGCGCGGCGGCGTACCCGGCGTCGAAGCGCCGCTGGAAGCCGATGTGGACGAGCGTGCCGCTGCGGGCGGCCGCCTCGACGACGCGCGCGGTCTCCTCGATGCCCGGCGCGACGGGTTTCTCGCAGAACACCGGGATCCCGGCGTCGCAGGCCCTGCGGATCAGCTCCGCGTGGGTTGAGGTGGGAGTGGCCACGACCACGGCGTCGGCCTCGAACGCGTCCCCGACCAGCGCGCCGACCCGGCCCGCCACCTCCTTGGCCCGCACCTCGTCGGCGTCCGACACGATCAGCTCGCCCACTTCCGGATGGGCGGCGAGCGTCGTCGCGTGGAACGCTCCGATGCGGCCAAGACCCAACAGACCCACACGCATACTGCCTCCGCGGCTCGATCAGCTCATCACGACCCGTCCACAGTTCTAAGTATCAGAATGCCGGGAGTCAAGAATTTGTCCTGACATTCAGACGAACTATGGTCTTGGCGACGTCGTGAGCCGCCGGGGGCCGCACGCGATGGCCCGCACACGCGGGAGCCCGGACGTTCCACGGTTACGGGAAGATCCGGGCCCCCGGGACGGGAGGTCGGTCACCACCATCGCGCCCGTCCCGGCGCGGCGTTTTTCTCCTCATGGGTGCCGACCGGCCGCAGGTCCTCGCCCGCGAGCTCGCGGGCCGTCCACTCGGGGTGCTCTCCCCCGTCTTCCTCATGGCGGCCCTCGGTCCCGGCCGCACGCGCCTCGGCGGCGGTGAGCTCGGGTGCGTGCGGCGCGTGCCTGGCGTCAGGAGTCACCGGCCACTGCGTGTGCTCGCCCCTTATGCCGCAAAGAACGATGGTGACGAGCGCGACTCCCAGCGCCGACGCGACGACCATCACTCCGAGGACCACCACCACGATGTTGCCCGGATCCATGATTTCCCCCGATCTTGGATGTCGCGCGTACTTTCATTATCGAACGCACATATCAACGCATTCGACCCGCATGTGATGGAGGGACGCCACCTCTACGCCAAGGTTGTGCCAAGTGTGCACAGCCCCGCGTCAGGAGGACGTCACAGGGAGCCGTACCCTGCACAGGACGGCGGCGAGCGCGCCACGAATACGGAGGAGCACAGGCGATGCCCGAGTTCGACTACACCGACCTGCTTCCGATGGGCCCCGATGAGACGGAATATCGTCTGATCACGGCTGAGGGGGTGCGGAAGGTCGAGGCGGCGGGCCGTACGTTCCTGGAAGTGGACCCGGAGGCGCTGCGTCTCCTGACCAAGACCGCGATTCACGATATTTCGCACTATCTGCGGTCGTCCCACCTCGCCCAGCTCCGCAAGATCATCGATGATCCCGAGTCCAGCGGCAACGACAGGTTCGTGGCCCTCGACCTGCTCAAGAACGCGAGCATCTCGGCCGGCGGCGTGCTCCCCATGTGCCAGGACACCGGCACCGCGATCGTGATGGGCAAGCGCGGCCGCCACGTGCTCACCGACGGCGCCGACCCCGAGCACATCTCGCGCGGCGTCTACGACGCCTACACCGAGCTGAACCTCAGGTACTCCCAGATGGCCCCGCTGACCATGTGGGACGAGAAGAACACCGGCAGCAACCTCCCGGCCCAGATCGAGCTCTACGCCGAGGACCCGCACGGCCACCCCGACGAGTACAAGCTGCTGTTCATGGCCAAGGGCGGCGGCAGCGCCAACAAGTCCTTCCTCTACCAGGAGACCAAGGCGGTGCTCAACGAGAAGCGGATGCTCCGGTTCCTGGAGGAGAAGATCCGCTCCCTCGGCACCGCCGCGTGCCCGCCGTACCACCTGGCGGTGGTCGTGGGCGGCACCAGCGCCGAGTACGCGCTGAAGACCGCGAAGTACGCCTCCGCGCGCTACCTCGACACGATCCCCACAGAAGGCTCCCCCTCGGGTCACGGCTTCCGCGACCTGGAGCTGGAGAAGAAGGTCTTCGAGCTCACCCAGAAGCTCGGCATCGGCGCGCAGTTCGGCGGCAAGTACTTCTGCCACGACGTGCGGGTGATCCGGCTCCCCCGGCACGGCGCCTCGTGCCCGGTGGCGATCGCCGTCTCGTGCAGCGCCGACCGGCAGGCCCTCGCCAAGATCACGCCGGAGGGCGTCTTCCTGGAGAAGCTGGAGACCGACCCGGCGCGCTTCCTGCCCGAGACGACCGACGAGCACCTCTCGGACGACGTGGTGTCCATCGACCTCAACCGGCCCATGAGCGAGATCCTCGCCGAGCTCACGCGCTACCCCGTGAAGACCCGGCTCTCGCTGACCGGCCCGCTCGTCGTCGCCCGTGACATCGCGCACGCCAAGATCGGTGAACGGCTCGACGCCGGCGAGGAGATGCCGCAGTACCTGAAGGACCACGCCGTCTACTACGCCGGACCGGCCAAGACACCCGAGGGGTACGCCTCGGGGTCCTTCGGCCCGACGACCGCCGGCCGCATGGACTCCTACGTCGAGCGCTTCCAGGCCGAGGGCGGGTCCCTGCTGATGCTGGCCAAGGGCAACCGCTCCAAACAGGTCACCGAGGCCTGCCAGAAGTACGGCGGCTTCTACCTCGGCTCGATCGGCGGCCCGGCCGCCCGGCTCGCGCAGGACTGCATCAGGAAGGTGGACGTCCTCGAATACGCGGAGCTCGGCATGGAGGCCGTCTGGAAGATCGAGGTGGAGGACTTCCCCGCGTTCATCGTGGTCGACGACAAGGGCGCAGACTTCTTCGAGGACACCAGTGGCCCCGTGCTCACCATCGGTCGCCGAATCTGACAAAATCTGACGGAAGATCTCAACAGAGAATCGGCATGGCCTCTACAGGCGGCGATAAACAAATCGGTAAGCTGCCACCCATGCGCGCCCCGTCCGGATACGAGCTAGCCTCGCGTTACCGGCTCGTAGAGCCGGTCGGCCGCGGCGGCATGGGCACCGTCTGGCGTGCGCACGACGACCTGCTCGACCGTGACGTGGCTGTCAAGGAGGTGCGCCTCCCGCTGGTCCTCGACGAGGAGCTGCGGGCCGAGCTCTGCGCCCGCACCGAGCGCGAGGCCCGGGCGACCGCCATGGTGGCCCACCCCTCGGTGATCACCGTCTTCGACGTCGTCACCGAGGACGACCGGCCCTGGATCGTCATGGAGCTCCTCCACGCGCGATCGCTGGAAGACCTGGTCAAGGAGCAGGGGCCGCTTCCCCCGCGCCGCGTCGCCGAGATCGGCCGCCAGGTGCTCGGCGCACTGCGGGCCGTGCACGCCAAGGGCATCCTGCACCGCGACGTGAAGCCCAGCAACGTGCTGGTGACCGAGGACCGCGCGGTGCTCACCGACTTCGGCCTGGCCGCCCTCGAGGGCGACGCGTCGATCACGCAGGCCGGCATCGTGCTCGGCTCCGCCGGCTACATCGCCCCCGAGCGCGTCCTCGGCGACAAGGCAAGCCCCGGCGCCGACCTGTGGTCGTTCGGCGCCACCCTGTACACCGCCGTCGAGGGCCGCGGCCTGCACGGCAGGCGTACGGCCGCGGCGGCGCTGGCCGCGCTCACCAGCGGTGAGCCGATCCCCATGGACAAGGCGGGGCCGCTCGCCCCCATCCTGCGCGGCCTGCTTCAGATCGACCCGGGAGCCCGGCTCGACGGCATGCGCGCCTCGCTCATGCTCGCCCGCGTGGCGGCGGGCGGCTCGGCCGAGGAGCCGCTCGGAGGCCCCGCCCACCGCACGTCGCCCCGCCAGCAGCCACCGGCCACGATGGGCGGCATGCCGCCGCCCGCGCCGCACGCCTCGATGGGCGCCCTGTCGCCGTCGTCCCCGTCCTCGCCTTCGCCCCGCAGGCCGTCCCACCGGGGTCAGCACCGGGCCGACGCCAGGCCCGACGCCCGCCCGGTCTACCTGCCGCCCCGCGATCCCGGCCCCGTGCCGCAGCCCCGCATGCCCCGCAGGGCCGCCGAAGGGGTGCACCGCAAGCCGCCGGAAGTCGCGCCGGGCCGCCGCCGGGCTCCCGCGAACCCCGAGCTGAGCCAGGTGATGCGCCAGCTGTCCGATATCGTGCGCATGGTCCTGCCGCGCCGCTTCTGGCCAAAAAATATGCGTTAGTGCGTCGAAAGCAATTCACAAGTCACTGTCGCTATCTTCTTACTCATGCCGGAACAGCAGAGGCGGCTGCTCGCCGACAGATATGAGCTGATCACCCCCCTCGGCAGAGGGACGATGGGCACTGTCTGGCGCGCTCACGACCGCCTCCTCGGCCGCGACGTGGCCGTCAAGGAGATCCGCCAGGACTCGGGGCTGAGCAAGGAGCAACGCGACGAGCTGCGCGAACGCATGATCCGCGAGGGCCGCACCGCCGCCAAGATCGCCCATCCCTCCGTGGCCACCGTCCACGACGCCATCGTGGTCGACGGCAGCCCGTGGATCATCATGGAGCTGGTCGAGGCCAGGTCGCTGGAGCAGGTGATCGACGAGGAGGGGCCCCTGCCGCCCCGGCTCGTCGCCGAGATCGGCCTCGACCTGCTGGGAGCGCTCGGCGCCGCGCACGATCAGGGCATCCTGCACCGCGACGTCAAGCCCGGCAACGTGCTCCTGACCGACACGGGACGCGTGGTGCTCACCGACTTCGGCATCGCGAAGGCGGCGGGCGACAGCAACATCACCAAGACGGGCATGGTGATCGGGTCACCCGGCTACACCGCCCCCGAGCGGGCCAGGGGAGACCACACCGGCCCCGAGTCCGACCTGTGGTCGCTCGGCGCCACGCTGTACTTCGCGGTCGAGGGCCGGCCCGCGTACGAACGCGACTCGGTGAGCGAGACGCTGGCCGCGCTGATGACCGAGCAGGCCGACCCCGCCACCCAGGCCGGCCCGCTCCGCCCCGCGCTCGAGGCGCTGCTGGAGAAGGACCACACCAAGCGGCTCACGCACGACCAGGCCGTCTCCCGGCTCCGCGCGGTCGCCCGCACCTCCGCCGCCAAGGCCGCCGCGAGCCCCCCACACGCCGCGCCCCCGAAACCCCCCGCCACTCAAAAACCCGACGCCACCGTTAAAACCCCCACCACCCGGGACACCAACGGCACGTCCAAGCCCGCCGCCGCGTCCAGCCCTCCAGGCGGACGGCCCTCGGCCGGGCCCAGCCCTGATCGGACGCCAGGCATCGCGGCCGCCTCGGCGGCGCCGCCGTCGCCGGACGCCTCCGAGCCGGGTACCGGTTCCGAGCCGGACGTCGATCCGAACCAGACGATGATGGTCATCCGTCCCAAGGGCGGCCTGCGCATCCCCGGAGTCCAGTCCGAAAAGGACGCTCCCGCCGACCGTCCGGCCCCCGCGCGCAAGGCCGTCTCCACAGACGCCGACGAGGACGGCCAGGCGACCATGGTCGGGCTGCTTCCCCCCATCCAGAGCCCCTCCCCCGCACCCTCGGCGCCCGCCGCACGCGCCCCCCGCCCTGCACCTCCCGTGTCCAGGACACCGCCCGCGCCCACGACAGCCCCCGCGTCCAGGACACCCCCCGCTAGGCAGGAAGCCGCCGCCTCCCATGCCACGGCCGGGGTCCAGACCCCGCCGGGGGCCAGAGGAGCCGTCGCGCCGGCCGCCGCTGGAACGCTCTCTCCGCAGGGGGCGGCGCAGGACGCGAGCTCCTGGACCGAGCCGGCCACGCCCGAGAACGGGCTGGGCACCGACCTGTTCGCCTTCCAGGGCACGGCGCCGCCCCGGGGCAGCAGCCCCGCCGGGATGATCATCCTGGTCGGCGTGGCCCTGCTCGGGCTGGCGGCCATCGTCATGCTCGTGGCCGCCGCGGTGTCGAGCAGCGGCGCCACCGATCCGAACGGGGCCAAGGTGTCGGGCGGCTCCGGCGGGGGCACCACCGCCTCGACCGTCGACGCCGGCGCGAGCACCACCCTTGACACAGGCAGCACGAGCACGGCCACGCCGCCCGCCTCCGGGCTCCGCCGCTACATCGACAAGACCGGCTACATCATCGACCTCCCGTCCAAGCTGCGCGGCGTCGCGAAGGGCGGGGGCGTCGGGTTCAGCGCCGAGGGCGACGTCCGTACGGTGCGCATCAGCCGCTCGGCGAACGGCACCGCGGACGTCCTCGGCGCGGCGAAGGCCGCGCAGGCGCGGGCCGTCGCGGCGGGCACCTATCCCGGGTACAAGCTCATCCGGCTGGCCGTGACCACCCCGGCGCCGTACCCCGGCACCGATGTGGCCGACTGGGAGTTCACCTACACCGCGAGCTCAGGCCCGGCTCACGTGCTGTCCCGCTGGGTCGCCGTGCCCGGCGGCGACAGCTACGCGATCTACTGGTCCACACCGGAGGCCGGCTGGAAGTCCCACCGGCCACAGCTCGAAACGGTCCTCTCCTCATTCCAGCCCGCCCGCAGGGACACATCCGGCGGCTCGTAGAGCAAAACTGGAGTCATGGAGGATTTCCGGATCGAACATGACTCGATGGGCGACGTACGCGTCCCCGCGTCGGCCAAGTGGCGGGCGCAGACGCAGCGCGCCGTAGAGAACTTCCCGATATCGGGGCGCGGGCTCGAACCGGCCCACATAGCGGCGCTCGGGCTGATCAAGGCAGTGGCGGCCGAGGTGAACGGCGAGCTGGGCGTCCTCGAAGCCGACATGGCCGAGGCCATCTCCGAGGCCGCCACCGACGTCGCCGAGGGTGAGTGGAACGACGAGTTCCCGATCGACGTCTTCCAGACCGGCTCTGGCACCTCGTCCAACATGAACGCCAACGAAGTGATCGCCACGCTCGCCGAGAAGCGCCTCGGCCGCCCGGTGCATCCGAACGACCACGTCAACGCGTCGCAGTCGTCCAACGACGTGTTCCCGTCGTCGATCCACGTGGCGGCGATGGTGGACGTCGCGTACGAGCTGATCCCGGCGCTCGACCACCTGGCCATCGCGCTGCGCCAGAAGGCCGACGTGTTCGCCGAGACGGTCAAGGCGGGGCGCACGCACCTGATGGACGCCACGCCGGTGACGCTGGGCCAGGAGTTCGGCGGCTACGCCACGCAGGTGGAGAACGGCATCGCACGGCTGCGCGCGACGGTGCCCCGGCTCGCCGAGCTGCCCCTGGGCGGCACGGCGGTGGGCACGGGCATCAACACGCCGCCCGGGTTCGCCAAGGGGGTCGTCCAGAAGCTCAGGGAGGCCACCGAGCTGCCGTTCACCGAGGCCCGCGACCACTTCGAGGCCCAGGGCGCCCGCGACGCGCTCGTGGAGCTGTCCGGCCAGCTACGCGTGGTCGCGGTGTCCCTCAACAAGATCGCCAACGACCTGCGCTGGATGGGGTCCGGGCCGCGCGCCGGCCTGGGCGAGATCAACCTCCCCGACCTCCAGCCCGGCTCCTCGATCATGCCGGGGAAGGTCAATCCTGTGGTCCCCGAAGCGGTGACCATGGTCGCGGCCCAGGTCATCGGCAACGACGCGGCGGTCACGTTCGCAGGGGCGTCCGGGAGCTTCGAGCTCAACGTGATGATGCCGGTCATCGCGCGCAACGTGCTGGAGTCGATCCGCCTGCTGGCCAGCGTGTCCCGGCTGCTCGCCGACAAGTGCGTGCACCGGATCACCGCCAACGCCGACCGCCTGCGGGAGTACGCCGAGTCCTCCCCGTCGATCGTGACCCCGCTCAACCGCACCCTCGGGTACGAGGAGGCGGCGAGCATCGCCAAGCAGTCGCTCAAGGAGCGCAAGACCATCAAGGAGGTCGTGATCGAGCGCGGCCACGTGTCCTCAGGCAAGCTCACGGAGGAGCAACTCGACGCCGCCCTGGACGTCCTCTCCATGACCTCCCCCCCAAAACCCGAGGAATCCGACACATCACCCTGAAACCCCAGGGCCAAGCGAGGGACGCGTAGACGCTTACGCTGATGGCATGGCGGAGGACCCCTTCGAGGGCAACACCGAAGAGGGGCATGGGATCACACCTCCACTGCCTGGACACCCGTCCGCACTCGCAGGAGCCCTTCAGGGGCCATCCGACCTCCCCGTGTCCGAGGTGTTCCTGTCAGGTGGGTCCGTTAACGGTGTCGTCCAGGTAGGGGACACGGTGCGGCGCCGGACGGTGGGGCGGCCGGGGTTCGTCCACGAGCTTCTCGGTGATCTCGAACGGGCCGGCTGGGGCGGGGCTCCCCGGTTCCTCGGGGTGGACGAGCGGGGACGGGAGATCCTGAGCTTCGTGGACGGCCACGCGGCCTGGGAGCCGGTCCAGCCCGCCGAGGTCGGTTCGGACGAGAGCCTGGGGCGGGTGGCGGGGCTGGTCAGGGAGTTCCACGACCTGACGGCCGGGACGCCGCTCGCCGGGGAAGAGGAGGTCGTCTGCCACAACGACCTTTCTCCGAGCAACACCGTCTACCGGGATCTCGGCTCGGGCCTGCGCCCGGTGGCCTTCATCGACTGGGACCTGGCCGCTCCCGGTCGGCGGATCCATGACGTCGCGCACGTGTGCTGGCAGTACCTGGACCTCGGTCCCGGCGTCGGGGACGTCCGGGAGGCCGCCCGCCGCATCCGTCTGATCAGCGACGCCTACGGGCTGGACGGCCGCGAGGATCTGCTGGAGTCGATCTTGTGGTGGCAGGATCGATGCCGGCGGGGCATCGAGGCGGCCGCCGCCGCCGGGGAGCCGGCGATGATCCGGCTCCGCGACGACGGCACGGTCCGTTCGCTGCGGGCGGCCTACGACTGGGTCGCGAAGCACCGTGCCGAGCTGGCATCCGAGCTGGGTTAGGTGACGCATCCCAGAAGAAGACCGGGTCAGCCGGCTTGGCGGGCGCGCTCCAGGTAGTGGTCAGTCCGGGGGTGGGGAGGGGAGGTAGCGCTGCTGGACGGCGTGGGCGAGGCGGACGGCGTATCTGCCGCCGGGGACGTGGGACGCCAGCCTGCCCAGGATGGACCGCCTGGCCGAGAGCAGGCCCGGCTCTCCCCCGGCCTGGATCCTCGCCTTGCCTCCCCTGCCCATCTCCAGGACGAACCGCAGGTCGACCTCCTTGCCGTCGACGCGCAGGCGCGGCGTCCACAGGCCGGGGCCGATGTGCCCCTCGCCGGGGAAGCGGCGTACCGCGACCTTGGCGACGAGCTGGCCGGGAAAGCGGCCGGGGACCCCCGGTTCGACGAGCGCGGGGACCGCGATGACCCGTCCCCGGCTCGCGATCTGCCGCAGCACCAGCTCCGCCGGAGGCCCGCCGCTCGGCGGGACGTACGGGACGGGCAGGACGACGAACACGTGCCCTTCCCTGTGGGTGACCGAGGCCCCGGGCGAGACGAGCACGATCGACTCGGAGAACGACCGGGGCTCCACGCACACGCTGAGCTCCCTCTGGTCCGACCAGCAGGGGATGATCAGCTTGTGCGGCTGCCCGGCGAGCACTCCGACGCAGCTCAGCTGATCCCCCCGGTGTCCCGCGACGCGGGTGCGGGCCTGCTGCGCGCCGCTGTGCATGCGGACGTGCACCTCCCACTCGCCAGGGCGCAGCGCACGTCCGAGCGCGGCCGTGCCCACATCCAGCCGGGCCCGTCCGACGGCCCAGACGCGCACCCTGTCGCCCTCCTGCGACCGGCACACCTCGCCGGCCACCGGGAGGAAGTAGATCAGCCCGTTGTCCATGTGGCGGATGTAGACCTCCATGCGGGCCCTGGCCACCGCCTCGGTCACGTCGGTGACCTCCGGCGGCAGGGCCAGGCCGTCGAGCGGGGGCGTCCAGTGGAGGCGGTCGCCCTCGGCCCTGAAGGTCACCGGCGCCCCCTCTGCGCCGACGATCTCCACGGCCAGGTCCATGAGGAGGGTGCCCTCCTCCCAGCGCACGTCGCGCAGCTCGGCGCGCACGGACGTACCCCTGGAAGCCTCGCTGAGGGCCACCAGACGCCCCAGCTCGCCCGACCGGACCAGAACCGCCCGGGCGCGAAGGTGGACCGGCAGATGGCGATCCAGCTCCTCGCCGAACCGTTCGGCGGTCAGCTGACGCAGAGCGGCGAAGAGCGCGGCACGCTGGTCAGAGCGGGCGGACAGCAGGGGGCGACCGCCCAGCAGGCGCAGCACGCCCGTGCGGAACCAGTGGGCGCGCAGCCGGTCGCGCTGGTCCCCCGGGTCGCTGTGCGCGTCGATGATGTCGAGGATCGCCCGGATCCCCGCGACGTGGGCCGCCGGGTCCACCGTACGGTCGGGCACGGGGCCCACATGGCAGCAGATGTGGTCGGCGAGGATCGCGATGACCTTGGCCGTCAGGTACGCCTCGATGACGAACGCCTGCTCCGACAGCTCGGGATCGAGGTCGGAGAAGCGGATCTCGCGTGTGTCGAGGAAGGCGCGGCGGAACAGCTTGTGCGCCGTCGGCAGCCCGAGGAGGCGGTCGCGCAGCACGTCGGCGCGCTCACGGTTGCGGGTGAAGGCCCTCGGGGGCGGGTTGTCGCCGGCGACCAGCCGGCCGATCAGCACGTCGGCGTCGGTCTCGACGGCCGTGCGGTACATCACCTCAAGGGCCACGCGCTCCAGCCGGTCGCGCTGGCTGAGCAGGTAGACGTACTCGCCCTGGGCGACGGCCAGGCCCACGTTGCGCCCGCGCGCGGGCGAGCCGGTGTGCTCCAGGTGGAGGACCCTGACGTTGGGCCGTACGGCGGCGACGGCGTCGAGGCGTTCCCGCGTGCCGTCCCCCGACCTGTCGTCCGCGAAGATCACTTCGTACTCGTCCGACGGCATCGACTGCTCCAGCAGCGAACGTACGCACGCGTCGAACGCGTCATCGTCCGGGCCTGGCTCTGATACCGGCACCACCACGCTGACCTTCACACCCATGTGGGCCAGCGTGCGACGCGCACCACCGGGGCGCAGCCAGGCTTGCCGAAACGTCAAACAACCCTGACTAAGAGTTCGCGCTGTTCAGTACCCTGCCGGCCCGCGGGTCAGTACCAGCCGGTCGCCTGGGAGTGCCCCCACGCGCCGCAGGGGGTCTTGTAGCGGGCCGCGATGTAGCCGAGGCCCCACTCGATCTGGGTCGCCGCGCTGACCTGCCAGTCGTTGCCCGCGCTCGCCATCTTGCTGCCGGGCAGGGCCTGCGGGATGCCGTACGCGCCGCTGCTGCGGTTCATGGCCCGCTCGTTCCAGTGGCTTTCCTTGTCCCACAGCTTCTCGAGGCAGCCCCACTCGCCTGACCAGCCGCGCGCGGCGGCCATCTTCTGGCCGAGCGCCTTGTTGCTGCCGGGATTGGGCTGGGAACCGGGCGGGAAGGCCTGCGGGGTGAAGCCCTCGCCTCCGGGCGCCTTCCTGACGATCTTCACGGGGTCGAAGCCCGCCGCGCCCTTCTTGCGGGCGTTCTTGATGTCGTACGCCCGCTGCGCCTGAGCCGCGACGGCCTTGAGCGCGTCGGTCTCGGGGTCGGGCGCGAACGGGTCGTTCACGCGCATCAGGTCGTCCAGCGTCAGCGGGTTCGCCGAGGCCGCTTCGTTCTCCTTGACGGTCTTGACCACGAAGACGCCGAGCGCCGCGACCACCGCCAGGGACAGCCCGACGCCGATCACGCGCTTGGGGGTCAGCCAGGCCTTGCGCCCGGCCCGCTGGCGCGCACGGCCGCGCGGCGGCGGGGGATGGTCGTCGTCCCGCCTGCCTCGCCTGTCCCGCAACTGCTGACCTGAGCTCACGGCCTATGAGCTTGCCGTGACATAGGGGGTGGTTCGCAACCCAAACGTCAAAGTTCTTTGAAGGACACATGGCCTAACTGTGGAGTAACGTGCGCTTATCCCCCTCAATGTGATTCTCGTCACACCACCCGCCCCGCGCCCGCCCTCCGGACCCCCGCACCGGAGGGCGGCGGATGGCGTGCCATCCGGGAGGCGCGTCCGTGAACGAGGCGTGAACACCCCCGCCCCTCTGGGCCGGTACGGCAGGAGGGCGTCGCGGGAACCCCGGCTCGGGCGCGGACCCCCTCAGGCTGCTTAGTTACTGTCGGGGTTGCGTCGGTGCCACGTCACAGTTCTGTGACAGAGAAGGGGATAACGGAGTTTCGGCAATAATGTCCGGGTGGCCGGCATCCTTCTCGTCGAAGACGATCCCTCCGTCAGGACGGGGCTCGAGCTGGCACTCACGCGGCAGGGCCACTCCGTCACCGCCTACGCGACCGGCGAGGAGGCCCTCGACCACGTGCGCGCCCGGCGTCCCGAGATCGTCATCCTTGACGTCATGCTGCCCGGAATCGACGGCGTCGAGGTGTGCCGGCGCATCCGCAGGCTCGACTCCCTGCCGATAATCCTGCTCACGGCACGCGGCGACGACCTCGACATGGTGGTCGGGCTGGAGGCCGGCGCGGACGACTACGTGGTCAAGCCCGTGGAGCCGCGCGTGCTCGACGCCCGCATCCGGGCCGTCCTGCGGCGCCTGGAGTCCGCCTCGGCGGACCGGATCAGCTTCGGCGACCTGGTGGTCGACCGGGGAGCGCTGAAGGTCACCCTGGCCAGCCGCGAGATACACCTCACGCCGACCGAGCTGCGCCTGCTGCTGGAACTGGTACGCCATCCCGGCCAGGTGCTCAACCGCCGGTACCTGCTGCGCGCGGTCTGGGACCACAACCACGTGGCCGACTCCCGCCTGGTGGACGCCTGCGTGCAGCGCATCCGCGCCAAGATCGAGCCAGTGCCGGCCGAGCCGGTGTTCATCCACACCGTGCGGGGCTTCGGGTACCGGTTCAGCCCCCCGTGAGCATCGGCCGCCGTCGTCCCACCGGACTGCGCGGCCGGCTGGTCATCACCTTCGTCCTCGTCGCGGTGACCGCCTCGGCCCTGGTGGCGGGCATCGGCTACCAGCTCGTCCGCCGCGCGCTGCTTGACCGGGTCGAGAGCAGCGCCACCGTCGACGTCAAGAGCGTCCTCGAGCGGGTATCGCTGCCCATCGGCACCAGCGACCTGCTCTGGCCGACCGACGCGGTGGTCACCGAGAGCGATCTCACCAACCTCGCCGACTCCCTCGGGGGTCCCGACCGCCAGGTGATCCTCAAGTACGGCGACCAGGAGCGGCTGAGCACCGGCACGAGGCTCGCGCTCGACGACGTCCCGATCGAGCTCCGCAGGCAGGCCTCGTCGCGCATGGTCCGCCAGCGGCTGCTGATCAGGGATCAGCCCTGGCTGCTGATCGGCACCCAGGTGCACCGGCTCACCCGTACCGGGGCGGTCCGCCCGACCGGAATGACCGTCTTCGTGTTCGTCTCCCTGAAGGAGGAGGACGGGGTCCTCGCCCGGCTGCGCACCGCGCTCGCCCAGGCCTCGGGGATCACGCTGGCGATCGCGCTCACCGTCGCGCTGGTGTCCGCGCGCAGCGTCCTGCTCCCGGTACGCAGGCTCGGCGACGCCGCCCGGGCGCTGGGAGCCGGGCGCCTGGACACCCGCCTGCCGGTGCACGGCCGCGACGAGCTGGCCGGGCTGACCGCGACGTTCAACGACACGGCCTCGGCCCTGGAGCAGACCGTGTCGGAGCTGCGCGCCCTGGAGGCGATGTCGCGGCGTTTCGTGGCCGACGTCTCCCACGAGCTGCGCACTCCGCTGACCGCGATGACCGCCGTGACCGACATGCTGACCGAGGAGGCGGAGCGCCTTCCCCCGGACGCGGGCAAGGCCGTGGACCTCGTGGTCCGCGAGATCAACCGGCTGCGGGTCCTGGTGGAGCACCTCATCGAGGCGAGTCGGCTGGACTCCGGCGCCGCCGTGCTGACCAGGGAGAACGTCGAAGTCGGCGAGGCGCTGGCCGACTGCCTGGAGATCAGGGGATGGACGGGCCGCGTGCGCCTGGACGTCCCGCGCGGGCTGTCGTTCTCGCTCGACCCCCGGCGCTTCGACGTGATCGTGGCCAACCTGATGGGCAACGCCCTGCACCACGGCGCGCCCCCGGTGACGGCGACCGCGCGCGCGCTCCGCAGCGGCCTGGAGGTGAAGGTGCGCGACCGAGGGAAGGGCATCCCCCAGCAGGCGCTGCCCCACGTCTTCGAGCGCTTCTACAAGGTGGGCGCGGGCAGGGCGCGCAGCGAGGGCAGCGGGCTCGGCCTCGCGATCGCCAAGGCCAACGCCGAGCTGCACGGCGGCACGATCAGGGTGGAGCTGTGCGACCCCGGAACCCAGTTCACCCTGTGGATACCGCACCCATGAGTCTCCCTGAACGCGTTCCCCGCCCCCCGCGCCGAGGCTGGCGCCTGGCCCGGCTCGCCGTGCCGGCCCTGGCCGCGCTGCTGGCGGGTACGGCGGCGTGCGGCGTGGACCCGACGGGCGTCGTCGACGCCGGGCCGGCCCCGGTGATAAGCGCCCGTGGCGCCGCCGCGACCGTCTACCTGCTCCGGGACGGGCGGCTCGCGCCCAAGAACGTCGCCACCGCCTCCGCGGCGGCCCAGGACGTCATCACGGCCCTGTTCGAGGTGGGCAAGCGGTCGGGCGACGGCCTCGGCACCGGGCTGCGGGGGTTCCGGCTCGAACAGACGGTCCTCGGGCGGTACGGCGTGGACAGCGGCGTACGCAACGACCCGGAGAACCCCGTGGGCCTGCGGCTGCACGTGATAGTGAACGGCCCCGGCAGGCTCGGGCGTACGGCGATGGCCCAGATCACCTGCACAGCACGGCTGCGCGAGGAGATCTGGGCCGTGAAGATCACTCAGACCACGGCCAAGGGGCCGATGGCGCTGGGCGAGCACACCTGCCGCGAGTACCACGACCTCGCGGCGGCCAATGTCAACCTCCCGCCGTGACCGCCGGCCACGACGAGAGTGACGGTGCGCGACCGGGTCAGACCGTGATGTCCTCCAGCATCTCGGTCACCAGGGCGGCGATGGGCGAGCGCTCGGACCGCGTCAGCGTGACGTGGGCGAACAGCGGATGCCCCTTGAGCTTCTCGACGACGGCCACCACTCCGTCGTGCCGTCCCACCCTGAGGTTGTCGCGCTGGGCGATGTCGTGGGTGAGCACGACCCGGGAGTTGGCGCCGATGCGCGACAGCACGGTCAGCAGCACGCCCCGCTCCAGTGACTGGGCCTCGTCGACGATCACGAAGGCGTCATGCAGGGAGCGGCCGCGGATGTGCGTGAGCGGAAGGACCTCCAGCATGCCGCGGTCGAGGACCTCCTCGATCACCTCGGGCGTGGTGACGGCGCCGAGCGTGTCGTAGACCGCCTGCGCCCACGGGCCCATCTTCTCGTTCTCGGACCCCGGCAGGTAGCCGAGGTCCTGGCCGCCCACCGCGTACAGCGGGCGGAAGACGATGACCTTGCGGTGCTGGCGGCGCTCGAGCACCGCCTCGAGACCCGCGCACAGCGCGAGGGCGGACTTGCCCGTGCCCGCCCGGCCGCCGAGCGAGACGATGCCGACCTCCGGGTCCATGAGCAGGTCGAGGGCGATGCGCTGCTCGGCCGAGCGGCCGTGCAGCCCGAACACCTCCCGGTCTCCGCGCACCAGGCGCACGGACTTGTCGGGCAGCACCCGCCCCAGCGCGGAACCCCTGGTGGACAGCAGCCGCAGGCCGGTGTGCGCGGGCAGCTCGCGTGCCTCTTCGAGGTCGTGACCGCCGTTCTCGAAGAGCGACTCGACGTCCTCGGTGGTCACCTGGAGCTCGGCCATGCCGGTCCAGCCGGACTCCACGACCAGGTCGGCGCGGTATTCCTCCGCGGCGAGCCCGATCGAGGCGGCCTTCACCCGCATGGGAAGGTCCTTGGAGACCAGCACCACGTCGCACCCCTCTGCGGCGAGAGACCGCGCGACGGTCAGGATGCGGGTGTCGTTGTCGCCGAGCCGGAAGCCGGCCGGCAGGATCGCGGGGTCGCTGTGATTGAGCTCAACCCGTATGGTGCCCTCGCCTATCGGCATGGGCTCGTCCAGCCTCCCGTGTTTCACCCGCAGGTCGTCCAGGACGCGCAGCGCCTTGCGGGCGAAGTAACCGAGCTCGGGGTGATGCCGCTTGGCCTCCAGCTCGGTGATGACGACGATAGGTAGAACTACCTCGTGCTCGGCGAAGCGGCTCATCGCCGCTGGGTCGGCTAGGAGGACTGAGGTGTCCACAATGTAGGTACGCCTGGACGGCGTCGGGCTACTGGAGGTAGTGGACGGGTTGCTCGAGGACACTGCCACGCGTTCTCCCCCGGGCGCCAGGAGTAAGCACCCTGCCAGATGAGGTGGTGAACGGACCGGGCCCGGTCGCGCGCCGCCGCATGTGCGAGGCGATGCCGGATACCGGCCCTCCTCGTCAAAAGGCGACGCAAGGGCGGACCCTCTCCCGAAGTAGGCCGTATGGACTGCCTACCACTTACGGTACGTCGTGGATGCCCCCTACCCAACAGCTCAACCAGGGCTGATAGGGGGGGTTCACGGGGTGTTTCAGTTTCCGTACCGTCGGTGCCGCGCGGCGTACGACCGCAGCGCCCGCAAGAAGTCGACTCTGCGGAAGTCCGGCCAGTAGGCCTCGCAGAAGTAGAACTCCGAGTGGGCGCTCTGCCAGAGCAGGAATCCGGAGAGCCGCTGCTCTCCCGAGGTCCGGATGAGAAGATCCGGGTCGGGGAGGCCGCGCGTGTAGAGATGCTCCGCGATGTGCTCGACATCGAGGACCTCGACAAGCTCCTCGATGCTCGCGCCCTTGCTGGCGTGCTCCTGGAGGAGGGAGCGCACCGCATCAGCGATCTCACGTCTTCCTCCATACCCAACTGCAACGTTCACAATCAGCCCAGGTCGGCGTGATGTCGCTTCTTTTGCATCTTTAAGGATGCGGGCCGTGCGATCGGGCAAAAGGTCCAGGGCGCCCATCGTGTTGACATGCCAGCCTCCGGCGACCAACCCCTGGACGGTGTCCTCGATGATGTGCATGAGCGGGTCGAGCTCTTCTTTGGGCCGGGAGAGGTTGTCGCTGGAGAGCAGCCACACCGTGACGACCTCCACGCCCGCCTCACGGCACCACACCAGGAGCTCGGAGATCTTGTCCGCGCCCTTCTGGTGGCCGTGCCTGACGTCGCGCAGGCCCATGGCCCGCGCCCAGCGGCGGTTCCCGTCGACGATGACGCCCACGTGCCGGGGTATCTGGTCGGAGGACAGCCTCGTCCCGAGTCGGCGCTCGTACAGCCGGTACACGAGATCGCGCACGCCCATGAGACCTCCCCTTCGCCGCCCGTCCGCTTGGGGGCGTTGACAACACGCAATTATCACGCGCCCGGGCCCCTGCCCGTCCCCGCTTCGGCCAGCGTTCACCTCCGGTACGGACGGCAGGGGACCCGGCCTCGGGCCGGACCCCCCTGGACCGGAGGGTCAGCCCAGGCGGCTCACCAGGGAGTGGTACTCGTCCCACAGCTCCTTCGGCATGTGGGTGCCGAAGGTCTCGAAGTGCCCGGGGATCAGCGCGGCCTCTTCCTTCCACACCTCGCCGTCGACCGACAGCAGGGTCTCCATGTCGGCCTCGGAGACGTCCAGGCCGTCGGTGTCGAGCGCGCCCCGCGCCGGGAGCAGGCCGATCGGCGTCTCCACGGCCTCCGCCTCGCCGTTCAGGCGCTCGACGATCCACTTGAGCACGCGGCTGTTCTCGCCGAACCCGGGCCACAGGAACCGGCCCGAGGCGTCCTTGCGGAACCAGTTGACGTAGTACAGCTTGGGCAGCCTGTCGCCGCCCGCCTTACCGATCTTGATCCAGTGGGCGAAGTAGTCGCCCATGTTGTATCCGCAGAAGGGCAGCATCGCGAACGGGTCGCGGCGCAGCTCGCCGACCTTGCCCTCGGCCGCGGCGGTCTTCTCCGAGGCCACGTTGGCGCCGAGGAAGACGCCGTGCTGCCAGCCGAACGACTCGGTGACCAGCGGCACGGCCGTCGCGCGGCGCCCGCCGAACAGGATCGCCGAGATCGGCACACCCTCGGGGTCGCGCCACTCGGGGGCGATCGTCGGGCACTGGGCCGCGGGGGTCGTGAACCGGGCGTTCGGGTGGGCGGCGGGCTCGCCGGAGCCCGGCGTCCAGTCGCGGCCCCTCCAGTCGGTGAGGTGCGCCGGAGGCTCGTCGGTCAGACCCTCCCACCACACGTCGCCGTCGTCGGTCAGCGCCACGTTGGTGAAGATGCTGTTGCCCCAGAGCGTCCTGATGGCGTTGGCGTTGGTGGACGCGCCGGTGCCCGGCGCCACGCCGAAGAAGCCGGCCTCGGGGTTGATGGCGTGGAGCCTGCCGTCCTCGCCGAAGCGCATCCAGGCGATGTCGTCCCCGACCGTCTCGACCTTCCACCCGGGAATGGTCGGCTGAAGCATCGCGAGGTTGGTCTTGCCGCAGGCGGAGGGGAAGGCGGCGGCCACGTACCGGGTCTCGCCGGACGGCGGGGTGAGCTTCAGGATGAGCATGTGCTCGGCGAGCCAGCCCTCTTCGCGGGCCATGACGCTGGCGATGCGCAGCGCGTAGCACTTCTTGCCCAGCAGCGCGTTGCCGCCGTACCCGGAGCCGTATGACCAGATCTCACGGGTCTCTGGGAAGTGGCTGATGTACTTGGTGGTGCTGCACGGCCAGGGGACGTCCTCCTGGCCGGGCGCCAGCGGGGCCCCCACGGAGTGGACGGCCTTGACGAAGTCGCCCCTCTCCTCGATCAGCCGCAGGGCCGCCTCGCCCATGCGGGTCATGACGCGCATGGAGACGACGACGTACGGGGAGTCGGTGATCTCGACCCCGAGCTGGGAGATCTCGCCGCCGAGCGGGCCCATGCAGAAGGGCACCACGTACATCGTGCGCCCGCGCATGCAGCCGCTGTAGAGCTCGTCGAAGGTCTCGCGCATCTCCTTCGGCGCCACCCAGTTGTTGGTGGGACCGGCGTCCTCGGGGCTTTCCGAGCAGATGAAGGTGCGGTCCTCGACCCTGGCGACGTCCCTGGGATCCGACGCGGCGTGGAAGCTGTTGGGCCGCTTGGTGAGGCGCGTGAAGGTGCCCTGCTTGACCAGCAGGTTCGTGAGGCGCGTCCATTCGGCCTCCGAACCGTCGCACCACTCGACGCGGTCCGGACGGGTCAGCTCGGCGATCTCCCTGACCCACGCGACCAGCTCGGCGTGAGTCGTCGGGGCGGTCATTTCACTGGAAACTGACACGGGGCCGGCTCCTTACTCTCAGGCCAAACATCATTAACGACAAACCGCTCCGAATCCAATTGGCATAGACCAGTCGGTGAAACGAAAGTGCAAGAACCTCTAAAGTCAGAAGATCTGCTCTTCCCATTTCGCCGCTGTTTCACGCCGGTGAAATCGGTGCGCCGCCGTGGCCCCTGTCCGCTGCCCGTGCGTACGACGTCACGGCAGGCAGGGACCGCGATGGTCCGTGGGAGTTTACCCACAGTTGGCCGAGATAATAGGGACGCCCCAGCCCTGCGGACCTGCCACCCGCCGGTCGCCGAGCACGCATTGGTATAGGCCAATTCGAATGGTCTAGGCCTGTCAAAGAATTGGTTTAGGCCAATTTACGCATTCATCTCCGGGCCCTCGGAACGCACGCGGTCGACATGCTGGAGCGCATCGCGCAGGTCAGCGAGCCAGGTGTCGGTGTGGCTGCCCACCAGCCGTACGCACCACGCGAGCGCGTCGCTACGGCTGCGGGCGACACCGGCGGCGACCAGCGTGTCGAGCACGCGCCGCTCCTGCTGGCGCAGGCGGGTCATGACCGGGATGGAAAGGGTGGTGAACATCACTGTCTCGCCGTCCAGTGAAACGCCCCAGGAGACCTTGCGGCGGAACCGGTGCTCGGCCTCGCGGGCGATCTCGATGCGGCGCTCGCGCGTCTCTTCCCTGAAGCGCTGGATGAGGCCGTCCAGCAGCGCGGCCCGCTCGGCGCTCGACACGCCCTCCGGCGCGTCGGGCACCTGGAGCGTGCCGATGACCGCGATCTCCTCGCGGTCGAGGACGAACTCGTGCTGCCCGGAGAACCACTCCTGCGGCAGGCGGCCGGTGAACCAGGAGATGATGACTGCTTCATCTGTTTCCATGTAATTGAGATTACACCCATACGTCGAAGCTTCAAGAGGTAAAGCCCCGCCACCTCCGGGACGCCCGAACTCGGGACAGGTGAAGCGAGACCGTACGGCGTTCGGCACGCGAGAATCAGAAGATGAGCTCACCTCCGCGCATCGAACAGCAATGCGGTCTTCGCGAGCGAAAGAAGGCCAAGACCCGGCTGTCCATCCAGCAGCAGGCCATGCGGTTGTTCGCCGAGCGAGGGTACGAGAACACGACGATCGAGCAGATCGCGGAGGCCGCGGAGGTCTCGCCCAGCACGTTCTTCCGCTACTTCCCCACCAAGGAGGACGTCGTCATCCAGGACGACTACGACCCGCTGCTCGCCTCCGCCTTCCTGGAGCAGCCGGCGTCGCTGTCACCTCTCGCGGCGATGCGCGAGGCGGTCCGCCTGGTATACGGCGAGGCGCTCGCCTACGACGAGCAGACGACCCTCCGGCGCATCCAGCTCGTCTGGTCGATCCCGTCGCTGCGCGCACGGCAGGTGGAGGGGCAGATCGCCACGATGACGATGCTCACGACGGCCATCGCCCAGCGCACCGGCCGGTCGGCCGACGAGTTCGCGGTGCGGGTCTTCGCCGGAGCGCTCGTGGGCGGGTGGATCGCGGCCGTCGAGCGCTGGGTACGGTCCGACGGCGAGGAGCGCCTCATCGGGCTGATGGACGAGGCGCTGATCCTGCTGGAGGAAGGCCTGCCCCTCTAGACGAGCCCCGCGGCGGCCGACGTCATGGACCTTCGGACGGAACGGAAACCCGTCCGCCCGGCCGGTGGCGTGTCCGGGGGCACACCACCGACCGGGCGGCACGGACTCGCGAGCATGCCATCCGCGGCGTTCATCAGTTCGTGCGGTCGGTGGTGCCCCAGAACCATTCGATCTTGGCGGTGCTCCTGCGCCGCTCGATCCACTCGGCGAAGAGCCGCCGCTCTATCTGGTCCCGCACGGTGCCGTCGAGGACGGCGGGCACGATGGCCAGCACCTTGAACAGCGCGGGGCCGTCCTTGGTCTCAACCGGCCCGACGACCGTGCCGGGGTCCGCCCCGAACACCTGACCGGCCGCCTCCGTGTCCAGCTCTCCCCTTCGCAGCGTGACGAAGATCGGCCCCGACGTGGCCGTGCCGTCGGCGAACGCCCGCTCGGCGGCCACGAGGAAGTCCTCGGGCTTCGCCGCGAACCCGGACCGGGTTCCCTCGCCGGCGTCCAGCGTCACCTGTACGACGCGCGCGACGTCGAGCTCGTGGCCGTGCTCGGCGAACCACTGCTCCACCAGCCCGGCCGACACCCGCTCGCGCAGCCGCGCGACCGACGCCTCGGTCGCGACCAGCTCCTCCAGCTCCCGATGCGAGAGGCTGTTGCGGTCCATCCACGCCCGGGTCGCCTCGCCCGTCATGAGCCCCCGTGCCCGGCGGAACGCGTTCATGGCGTCCTGGAGCTCCGCGTCGGTGAAGCGCTCGGGCGACTCCTCCAGGGCCTCCCGTAGGAGGCCGTCGCCGACGAGGCGATCGGCCGTCCTGGACTCGTCCCAGATGAAGTCCAGGCACGCGATGGCCCTGGCGACCGGGGTGTCGACGCCGTTGACCCGCAGCAGCAGGTGCTCGGCGGCCCGGTGGACGCCGCGCAGCGGCCACGGCAGGGCGGTCTCGGGGCACCACGACAGCGAGACCGTGGCACCGCTCCCGTCCTTGAGAAGCAGGGCGTGGTGCAGCGAGCCGTCGTACTCCTCCCGCTGCCTGATCAGGCGCGCCCGTACCCCCGGATGGTCCGCCCGGAACGCCTCCAGGTCCCGCTCGGCCGTGCCGCCGCTGAGCAGGCCGACCGCGTCGGCCAGTGTCCGCCCGTCCACCGTCACTTCTCTCTTCCCGACGCGAGCAGATCGCCGATCGCCGCGCAGATGGGCAGGCCCGTCGCGGCCTCGATCCACAGGAACTGCCCGTTCGGATTGATCTCGAGGAAGACATAGCGGCCGTCCGGCGTCAGGATCAGGTCGATCGCGCCATACGTCAGCCCGAGCCCCTCGACCAGCGCCATGCAGCGCTGGGAGATCTCCTCGGGCAGGTCGTGGACCCGGATCGGCGTGGCGCCAGGATCGTAGTGGCGCCAGTCGTACTTCGTGTGGTTGCTCACCTGGGAGTGGATCTCGGCGGCGAAGACCGACGTCCCGACCACGGTCACCCGGATCTCGACCCGCTTGGGCACGTAGGCCTGCACGATGACCGGGCAGTAGCGCAGCGCGTCGGCGTATCCGGTGTCGGCCGTGGACACGGGCGCCGCGAACCGGCCGAACCGCTCTCCCTGGCCTTCCAGCCGGTTGCCGTGCACCGGCTTGGTGATCACGCGTCCCTCGTGCCGGTCGTAGAAGTCGAGGAAGCTCTCGGGGTCGGTCGTGACCAGGGTCGCGGGAAGCTCGAAGCCCAGCAGGCGGGCCTGTTCGAGCTGGTACGGCTTGCGCGCGGCGCGGTCGATCACGGGCCGGGACGCGGGGACCGCGAGGCAGTCGAGGCTGTCCCACAGGCTGTCGGAGACGGCGCGGAGCTCGTCCTGGATGTAGCCCGCGTAGGCGTAGGGCGCGACCTCCGGATGTGCGACCGGGTTCAGCGGCCTCCGGTACCAGAACGCCGTCAGCTCGTCGAGGAGGATCCGGCGGCCACCGGCGTGGAGCACCCGGGCCGTCGACCCGGTGCCCGAGTGGCTGATCTCCAGGCGGGCTTCGGTGGGATAGAAGGACGGATCGAAGACGACGACGTCGGCTCCGCCGGCCGTGAGGAACTGCACGACCCGGTCGGCATGCTCGTCACCGTCGCAGGTCAGTACGAGGATCATCTCTGTGCCTCCCCGGCACGCGGGGGCGCGTCGCTCGGACGCGCCCCCGCACCGATCAGGAGTCGCCGGAGGTGTGGCTGTGGTTGCCGTGGATCTCGATGACCTGGCTCTTCGCGCCGCCGCTGACCTGAAGAAGCTGCGCCTCGTCGAGCTCGGGGCCAACGGCCGCGATGTCGTCGAAGGAAGTCCGCGTCTTGCTCATGCGATTCCCACCCTTTATGTAAGACGGAGCACCCTTTGTGCCCCGTTCCCCATGAGGAACTTAGGGGGGCGAGGTAGCGCTGGGCGTCCCTCGTGCGGGTGATCGTCGCTCATCCGTGAGACGGACAGGCAGGTCACCGTACCCGGGGAGGGCGGCGGGCTCGCACGGAAGGCGGAGGCGCGGGTCAGCGCACCCGCGCGGCGACCCAGGGGCTCACCCGGACGACCCCGGCGAGGTTCTTGGTGTACACCGGCGCGATCTTGACGACGTCACCCGTGTGCGGCGCGTGCAGCATCTTGCCGTCGCCCCAGTAGATCGCCACGTGAGAGATATAGCCGGGGTTGGTCGGATCGTTACGCCAGAACAGCAGATCGCCCGGCTGCGCCTGCGAGAGCGGCACCTGGGGGCCGGTGACCCACTGCTGGTGGGTCACCCGGGGCATGCGCACCCCCGCCTGGGCGAACGCCCACTGCACGAGGCCCGAGCAGTCGAAGGAGTCGGGGCCTTCCGCGCCCCAGACGTACGGCCGGCCGAGCTTGCCGACGGCGGCCGTGAGCGCCACGCGGAGCTGGTCGGCCGACATGAACGAGCTGGCCGGCCAGGTGGTGCGCGCCTGCGCGGGAGGGGTGAGCACCGGGTTGATGAGAGCGACCTGGCTGCCCTTGGGGAGGATCTTCAGAAGCGAGAGGCGGAGCCGCGTGGAGTCGACGCCGGGCGCGCTCACCACCAGGGCGTTGCGCTCAGGGATGCCGAGCGACGTCGCGACCTGCTGGGAGACCACGGCGTTGATCAGCCCCATGCCCATCGTCGCGTACGCGCCGACGCGGAGCTTCCTGCCGCCTCCGTTGACGGTGGAGCCGAGCGCCACGCCGCCGTCGTTGCCCAGGGTGAACGACACCGCGATGTCGCCCGCCGCGACGCTGTTCCACAGGGCGTCCGACCGCGCGGTGGAGCGCGGGGTGTACGCGCGGAACGTCGAGGGGTCGACCCCCATGGTCTGCACGCGCTTGCCGTCCATCATGACGTCGGCGGCGCTGACGACCTCGACCGCCTTGACGCCCTTGCGGGCCTTGACCCGCCGGACGGCGGCGGCAGAGAGCGGACGCGGCGTCACCACGAACAGGTGCGGCTTGCGCAGCTCGGTCAGCGGCGCCACCTGGGTCTGCCCGGCGGGGGCGGGAAGGTCTCTGGTGGCCGCGACGTAGCCGGTGTCGCGCGCAGGGAGCTGCCTGCGGGGAGCCGGCTCGGCGACCTGCGCCTGCTGCTGCCGGAGCTCGCCGAGGACCATGAGGTCGGCCGCGAGCACCGCCACGAGCCCGACGGCGATGGCAGGGACGACCCGGCGCAGCAGCCGGGGCACCGGGCGCCGGCGACGCCTGAGACGGGGAACCGGGCCGGGGCGGTAGCCGAGATCCTCCCGCGCCTCCGCCAGCGCGCCGCCCAGGTAGTCGCGGACACCGCTCAGACCCCGGGTGAGGCTCTTTCGGACGACGGTCGTACCACGCGGTCGCCGATCGAGCACGTTCCACCCCTTTCGCCCTGGTATCTCACGTCGAGCGGTGTCGCACGCCAGGCGTACGTCGTCCCATCAGTGCCTGATTGTCCCGAACTTCGACCCCCGATGTCCGGTGATTCTCCCTTAATCAGTCTCGATCCGCCGAAGCGGCGCTCCGGCGGATCATGTCACAGGGTCGGACGTGGGTGTCGAAGGGGTGGGTCAGTTGCCGATGTACGGCACCGCCTCAAGGATCTCCACGGTGTTCTGCCTGCCGTTGGGCAGCGTATAGGTGGCCCTCTCACCGATCTTCTTGCCGTTGATCGCGGCACCGAGCGGGGAGCGGGGCGAGTAGACGTCGATCGGGGCGCCGCTCTCCTCGCGGGAGGCCAGCAGGAAGGTGACCTCCTCGTCGTCGTCACCGTCGAACCGTATGGTCACGGTCATTCCGGGGCCGACAACGCCTTCCGCACGCGGGGCTTCGCCCACTCTCGCCTGGTCGAGGAGCTGGCGGAGCTGGAGGATGCGGCCCTCCATCTTGCCCTGCTCCTCCTTGGCGGCGTGATATCCGCCGTTCTCCTTGAGGTCTCCCTCTTCGCGAGCGGCTTCGATCTTCTTGGCGATGTCGACACGCCCGGGCCCCGAGAGATACTCAAACTCCGCCCTCAGGCGGTCGTACGCCTCCTGCGTCAACCAGGTGACGTTCTCTTCGCGGGAGTCGACCACGGGTTCTCCTTGCGTACTCGTGAGAGTTGCGAGCGTTCGAATTCGGGGAGACTAACAAATTAACCCCGCCGAACGCTTTCCCAAAAGTCTCATTGTACGAGATAGCAGTACTGCACGTGGCCCGAAGTGGCCCGGGCGCTGGTCTCCAGGCGCTCCGTCAGCTGGACATCCGCCTGCCCGGCGGGGAGTGTCACGTCGCGGGTGCCCACCTCGACGTGGTCGGTGTCGGTGGCCCGCAGCCTGCACACCGCCGCGCGGTCGGCGGCCTTGTGCGCCTGGAAGGTTATCGTGATCGAGCTCGGCCCGCCCACCTGGAAAGCGATCACTTCGGTCATCACGTCAGGATTTCCCCTGGCGGACATCATGACGTAACCCCAGCCACCCATCGCGATCGCGATAAAGATCCCGATGATGAGGAAGGCAATGGATCTCCCGCCCCGTCCGAAGCGTCCCGGACGGTCGGGAAAGGAGTCCGGGGTCCCGAGGACCGGCCCTGCCGCGCCCGAACCGACACCACTATCGGCCATCGCGGAATCTCCCAGCGGTCCCTCGTCGTTGCACGAGACAATTGTCCCCTGCGGGGGCTCCGCCCTGCGCGTCGCCCCAGGAGAAACTAGCCTCTCGGGGGAGCTGTCCTGGACAACTGAGGAGAAACCGAGCCGTGAGTGCACCGCTGAGGCTGATGGCCGTACACGCGCACCCTGACGACGAGTCGAGCAAGGGAGCCGCCACGATGGCGCGCTACGTGGCCGAAGGCGTCGACGTGCTGGTCTGCACCTGTACCGGTGGTGAACGAGGCTCGATCCTCAACCCCAAGATGGAGCGGCCCGACATCTTGGAGAACATCACCGAGGTGCGGCGCGAGGAGATGGAGAAGGCGCGCGAGATCCTCGGCGTCGAGCAGAGCTTCCTCGGCTTCGTCGACTCCGGCCTGCCCGAGGACGAGAGCGAGCCGCTGCCCGAGGGGTGCTTCGCGCTCCAGCCGCTGGAGGTCGCGGCGGCTCCGCTGGTCGCCGCCGTGCGCGCGTTCAAGCCGCACGTGATCCTGACCTACGACGACGACGGCGGCTACCCGCACCCCGACCACATCATGACGAACAAGATCTCCGTCGAGGCCTTCGAGGCGGCCGGCGACCCCGACCGCTACCCCGGCGCGGGCGACCCGTGGCAGCCGCTCAAGCTCTACTACCACATGGGCTTCACCCGTGAGCGGTTCGAGGCGCTCCACGAGGCCATGACCGACCGGGGCATCGGCTCGCCGTACGGCGACTGGATCGCCCGCTGGGAGGACCGCCCGCAGAAGTGGGAGATCACCACGCGCGTACCGTGTGGCGACTACTTCGAGACCCGCGACCTGGCGCTCCTCGCGCACGCCACCCAGATCGACCCGGACGGCTTCTTCTTCGTCTGCCCGCGCGACCTGCAGCGGGAGATCTGGCCCACCGAGGACTACCACCTCGCCCGGTCGCTGGTCGACACCGCGCTGCCCGAGGACGACCTGTTCGCGGGCATCCACGCGGGCGAGGTCTCACGCGCCCACCAGTAAGGCGAAAGCCCCCGGGCGGCAGGTCACCAGCCTGCCGCCGCAGGGGGTGGCGCCCCCTGGTGGCAGACTTGACAGGTGACTGATTTCACCGCACACGCCGCTGCCTCCCTGCCGGGAGCCGCCGCTCCGGCCGCCGCGGTCGGCCCCGGCCTCATCGGCTTCCTCGTGGTCGCCGCGATCGGCGTCGCGCTGTACCTCCTGGTGAAGTCGATGAACAGGCAGATCTCCAAGATCGAGGTCCCCAGCGAAGCCGAGCTGGGCAAGCGCGAAGCCGAGCCGGGCACGCCCGAATCCGGCGAGCAGGAAGCCCACCCACGACCCAACGGGACCCGCTGAGCGCTGTGGTCCACGAGAGGATCCCCCACATGGACCACGCGATCGAGGTAACCGACAACCCGGACGCCAAGCGCTTCGAGATCACGGTCGACGGCAAGCTGGGCGGGTTCGCGGAGTACCACCGCCTCACCGGCCGGCTCGTCTTCACCCACACCGAGGTGGACGACGCGTTCGAGGGGCAGGGGCTCGGAAGCCGCCTGGTGCACGACGCGCTGGACTCGGCGCGCGCCGCCGGACTGTCGGTGGTGCCGCGCTGTCCCTTCGTCGCGCGCTACATCGAGCGCCACCCCGAGTACCGCGACCTCGTGGCCGGGCACCGTCCTGACGCGGCGGAGCCCACCGGCTGACGCGTCACTCAGGCGCCCACGCGCGCTCCAGCGCCTTCGGCAGGCCCCACCAGCCGAGCGGGGTGAGTATCGCCTTGTCGTCCACGATGCCGAGCCGCTGCCACAGCGGCGTGACCGAGGTGAAAAGCGCCTCGGTGGTCTCCAGGTCTTCGGGGTCGTCCATCTCGACGTCGATGTCCTCGGACTCGGCGACGAACCTCGCGATGCGCTCGGGCGAGGCCAGCACGCCGGGGCCGCGCCGCGCGAGCGCGATGACCGCGGCGAGCCAGTCGGCGTGGTGGATGGTGCAGATGGCGGCCAGCGCGGCGTCCTCCTGGCTCAGCTCGCCTTCCAGGTCCCAGAACTGGTGCTCGTCCTCGTCCTGCAGGTCGGAGACGGGCGAGGCGATGCCCGCCGCCACCATGAGCCACAGCTCGGTGTCGCTCTCGGGAAGCGGGCCGCCGTCGAGGCCCGCGCAGGCCTTGAGCACGGTGCCCGGGTACCCCGGCTCCCCCAGGACCACGCGGAGCCGCCGGGCCGCGGTGTCCAGGTCGTCCTCGGGGCACGGCGGCTCGGGAAGGTCGGCGAGCACGCGGTGCAGCTCGCTGAGCGCGAACGCCTCCTCCTCGTCCCAGGAGGCGAACAGCCCCTCGTCCAGCTCGTCGCCGACCGCGATGCTGGGCACCCGCCCGTCGGGAAGCGCGGTGGACAGCCAGCGGTCCTGGATGCCCTCGTAGACCTCGCGGGCCTCTGAGTCGCCCGCCACGAGCCGGTCGGGGTCGATGTCGCCACCGCTGACGTGCTGCTCCAGATGGGCCACGAGCCGCTCGTACAGCTCGGCCGCCACCGGGCCGCGCTCGCCCTCCTCCGGCCAGACGAAATAGCTGCGGGTGATGAGGATGGGCTCGGTGCCGGTGGACTCCAGCCACCGCTGGACGTCCCCGACCGTCGCCACGCCGGCCTCGATGCCGGTGAGCGTGGCCTTGGCGGAGTCCCAGAAGGCGGCCGACAGGGGGTTGCCCGCCGCCAGCATCGCGCGGCGGAGGTCGGGTATGGCCACCAGCGCCTGGCCACTCGGCAGCGCGAGCAGTGCCCGGGCGACATCTCGCCGGGTCAGGCGGGCGGCGGGCCGGCCCGCGTGCTCGCTGACGAAGTCCAGATCCATGCTCACGCCCCGTGAGCCTACGCCCATGTCTCCGAACGTGACAGCGTGGCCATCGCTCGCACGCCGCGATGGGCGGGGCGGACCGGTCCGCCGTCCGCGATACGACACGTCAGGACGGGACGAAAGGCCCTAGCCGTGACCTCCGAAGTGGGCAAAGGGTGAAATGAGGAGTTTGCTTCGCACCCGAGGAGGGGGCCATGACCGTGACCCAGACGTCGCGCGCGAGCCGTGATCGCACACGACCGACATCCAGTTCCGACGGCGATCTGATCCAGCTCGACACTCCTGTCGTCAGCCTCCACGTCCACCGCCCGCACATGCCCAAGATGCCGCGAATGCACATGCCTGACATGTCTCGCATGCCGGGCGTGTCCAGCAGTCGAGGGCAGGAGATGGACAGGGCGATGGAGACCGCCAAGACGTTCTTCCCGCCGCCCGAGCGCCTCGCCTACTACGGCGGGCTGGGCCTGCTCGCGGCCTTCGGGCTGTTGGAGTGGCCGGTGGCCGCGGCGATCGGAGCCGGGACCATGCTGGCGGCGCGGGCCTCCGCACAGAAGTCCCAGCCGGAGCCCATGGCCGCCCAGCGGCCCTCGGCACGGGCGTCCTCGCGTACCACTCCGTCGACGGGCGGCCGGGCGACGACACGGGCATCCCGGGCAGCGTCCACACGAGCATCGTCCACACGGGCATCGACCACACGAGCGTCGTCCACACGGGCGTCGACCCCGGCGTCCTCCAGGTCCCGGACGTCACGGGCGTCCTCGTCGACGTCCACCCGTACGCCCTCGCGGTCGTCGCGCGCCTCCGGATCCTAGCCCGCGCGGGCGGGAACGGCACAGACGACGACAACCGCAACAGAGAGGCGTTCAACCGCCTGACCTGGGCATACTTAGGGTCGAATGATCAGGCCGCGTGCCACGCGGCCTGATCATCTTGTCGGCACCTGGTTCCCTGGAGGCGTTTTGTTCCCGCTACGTGACCTCAGGGGTCCGGTAGGCCTCATCGCGTCCTTGCTCCCCGAGACGGTCCGCGGCCTGCTCCCCTGTCCACGGCAGGTCCACAAGTACGCGGGAGGCGTCCGCCTCCAGTTGCGGAACGTCGGCGGCCCGGAGACCTCGCGGGAGGCCCGCGCGCTCGAAAAGGGTCTGGTCGACCTCGGCGGGGCGGACCGGGCGGAGGTGAACGGCGCGCTCGGCTTCGTCTTCGTCGACTGCGACAGCGACACCGTGGACGTCGGCAAGCTGCTAGCGATCGTCGACGAGCTGGACGTGACGGAGCAGGACGGCGACGGCCACGCGGCCCGGCACGCGATCGAGAACCAGGCCCGCGCGCTCGTGGAGCTCGGCGCCGGCGTCATGGGCGTCGGCGTGACCCTGGCCGGCCGGGTGACGCGCGTGACCAAGGCGCCCGCGGCGCTTCCCGCCCTCCTCCAGCTCGCGGAGTCCACCCCCCGAGTACGGCACGAGGTGGAGCGCCGTGTCGGGCGGCCGACGGCGAACATGGTGTTCGCCACGACCCGCTTCGCCGCCCAGACGCTCGCGCTGCGCCCCCTCGGCCTGTTCATCGACTCGGTGGCGGCGGCGGGCCGTCTCGCCGAGGCCACGGTGGCCCGCCGGGCGTGGACGGCGAGGGAAGAGGAGTTCGCCGGGAAGAAGGGCGGCTACCGCCACATCAGGACGGCCGTCACCCCGCGCCCGCGCCCCGTGCCGTACGGGCCGATCGAGCGCTACGCGGACACCGTCAGCGTCGGCGCGCTCGCCTCGTACGGCATCACCTCGATCGTGAGCCCCGACCACGAGCGGGCGCTCGCCATGCTCGTCGCGGGGACGCCCAAGGCTGCCAGGCTCGGGCGCGACGCCTTCGTCAGCGCCGTGGGCCTCGCGGTCGCGCGACGGGGCGCCCTGGTCCTGGACCGCGACGCGATGCGCTGCATGGACCGCGTCGACACGGTGGTGTTCGACGCCGACGCCCTGACGATGCGCACCTGGACCGTCCACGAGGTGGTGCCCCTGGCCCCGGCCGCCTACCTGGATCCCGGAGTCCTGCACGCCCACGTCTACGCGCTGCTCGAAGGCACGGACGCGACCGCGCGCCGCGAGCACGGCGACTGGGCGGCCGAGCCGCCGGAGTCGGTTCCCGGCGAAGCGGCGCACTGGCGGGAGAAGGGCATCCGGCCCGTCGCCGTCACCTACAAGGGCGAAGCGGTCGCGCTGGTCGGCGTGGTCCGCGAGGTCCATCCGTTCGCCGAGGCGCTCGTCGGCGCCGCCGGTGACGCGTGCGAGATCGTCATGGCCGGCGGCGACCCGGACCTCGCCTGGCGGCTCGGCGCCGAGCGGCTGGTCGCGGGGGGCGCGAGGCTCCCCGCGTCCGTGAGGGCCCTGCAGGCGGACGGGCACGGGGTCGCCGTCGTGACGCAGCGCTCCCGTCGCGGGCTGCGCGAGGCCGACCTCGGCATCGGCGTGCTGACCCACGCGGGACGCCCGCCGTGGGACGCGGACGTGATCGGCGGCCCCGACGCGGCGCACCTGCTGCTGAGGTCGCTTCACATGGCAAGGACCACGAGTGACCGCAGCGTGAAGGTCTCCGCCGCGGGCGCCGTGCTCGGAGGCGCGCTCACCGTCCTCGGGGCCGCCGAGGGCTCCGTGCGCAGGGTGCAGCTCGTCGGCGACTGCACGTCGCTGGTGACCCTGGCGACGGGCGCGTGGGCGGGCCGCGACCTCGGCCGGTGCGGGCTGCCGCAGCACGTCGACCGCACGCCCTGGCACGCGCTGCCGGTGCAGGACGTGCTAACCCGCCTGTCCACGACGACGGCCGGGCTCAGCGAGGCGGAGGCCGCCCGCCGCAGGACCGCCCCGATCCTGCCGGAGACCGGAGGCGCCTCGCTGCTCCGCGCGACCGCCCAGGAGCTGGCCAACCCGCTGACGCCGGTGCTGGCCGCCGCCGCGGGCGTGTCCGCCGCCATGGGGTCCGCCCTGGACGCCGTGCTCATCGGCGGCGTGCTGGCCGTGAACGGGCTCATCGGCGGAGCACAGCGGACCAACGCCGACCGGGCGCTCATCCGGCTGACCGACGCCACCGCCGTCCCCGTACGGCTGCGCCGCCCGCAGGGGCCGGTGGACGCGACCGCCGACGACCTCGTGCGCGGAGACGTCATCGAACTGCGGGCGGGAGACGCCGTTCCGGCCGACTGCCGCCTGCTCAAGGCACGTGCCCTGGAAGTGGACGAGGCGCCCCTCACCGGCGAGTCGCAGCTCGTCACCAAGTCACCCGAGCCCACCGCCGCCCTGGCGGTGGCCGACCGCAGCTCCATGGTCTACCAGGGCACCACGATCGCGGCGGGCCACTGCCTGGCCGTGGTGGTCGCCACCGGCCCGGCGACCGAGGCGGGCCGCACGGCCGAGCTCGGAAACCGGGAGGCGCCGCCGACCGGCGTCGAGCTGCGGCTACGCGCCCTGAGCCGCCAGATCATGCCGGTCGCCGTCGGCTCGGGCGCGATGCTCATGGTGACCAACCTGCTGCGCCGCTCTCCGCTCGCCTCGGCGCTGGCTCCGGCGGTGAGCCTCGCCGTGGCCGCGGTCCCCGAGGGCCTGCCGTTCATCGCCACGGTGGCCGAGCTCGCGGCGGCCAGGCGGCTCTCGACGCGCGAGACGCTGGTGCGCAACCCGTCGACCATCGAGGCGCTCGGGCGGGTCGACGTGCTCTGCTTCGACAAGACCGGCACCCTCACCGAGGGGCACATCACCCTGGGCCGGGTCTCCGACGGCCGCCTTGAGCATCCCGTCGACAGCCTGCCAGACGACTTCCGGCACATCCTCGCGGCGGCGCTGCGGGCGGGGCCCCAGCTCGGCGGCGAGCGGGCCGTCCCGCACCTCACCGACCGCGCGGTGGTGGAGGGGGCCGAGAGACTAGGGGTGGTCCCCTCCGAGGGAGTGGGCACCTGGGAGCGGATCGACGAGATGCCCTTCGAGTCGGCCCGGGGCTACCACGCCGTGCTCGGGACCCCGGAGAGACCGGGGACGACCGTGCCCGGCGGCAGGGGCACTCACCTGCTCAGCGTGAAGGGGGCTCCCGAGGTGGTGCTCACCCGGTGCACCAGCATGCTGGACGACGGCGTGGTCTCGCCCCTGGACGAGGAGGCGGCCCAGGCGCTCACCAAGGAGGTCGACCGGCTCGCCCAGCAGGGCTACCGCGTGCTGGCCGTGGCCGAGCGCTCCGCGACGAGCCGGCGCGACCTCGACGAGTCCCGCGTCGAGGGGCTGTGCTTCCTGGGCTTCCTCGGGCTGGCCGATCCGGTCAGGCCCACGGCGGCGCACAGCGTGGACCGGCTGGTGCGCGCGGGTGTCCGGGTGGTCATGATCACCGGTGACCATCCCAGCACGGCCGAGGCCATCGCCGCCGAGCTGAACGTGCTCGACGGCCTGCGGGTCATGACAGGGCCGGAGCTGGACGCGATCGACGACGCCGCGCTCGCCGACGTGCTGCCGGACGTGTCGGTGTTCGCCCGTGTCACCCCGGCGCACAAGGCGCGGATCGTCGCGGGGCTTCAGCGGGCGGGCAAGGTCGTGGCCGTGACCGGCGACGGCGCCAACGACGCCCCGGCCATCAGGCTCGCCGACGTGGGCGTGGCGCTCGGCTCGCGCGCCACCCCGGCCGCGCGGGCGGCGGCCGACGTGGTGGTGACCGACGACCGCATCGAGACGATCGTCGAGGCCATCGTCGAGGGACGGGCGATGTGGAGCTCCGTCCGCGACTCGCTCGGCATCCTGCTGGGCGGCAACCTCGGGGAGATCGTGTTCACGGTCGGGTCCAACCTGTTCGCCGGCCGCAACACCCTGAACGCCCGCCAGCTCCTGCTGGTCAACCTGCTCACCGACATGCTGCCCGCCCTGGCGATCGCCATCCGGCCGCCGAGCGCCACGAGCCCGGAGAAGCTGCTGACGGAGGGGCCGGAGGCGTCGCTCGGCACCGCGCTCACCAGGGACATTTACGCGCGCGCGGCCACCACGGCCGCGGCGGCCTCCGTCGCCTGGGTGCTCGGGCGGTCCACCGGCACGGAGGCGCGCGCCGACACCGTCGGGCTGATCGGCCTGGTGTCGGCGCAGCTCGTGCAGACCCTGATGGTCGGCGGCAGGGACCGCACGGTCATGGCCGCCGCCTCGGTGTCACTGGCGTGCCTGTTCGTGGTCGTCTCGACTCCGGGGCTCAGCCAGCTGTTCGGGTGCCGTCCGGTGGGCCCGTTCGGCTGGGCGATCGGGCTGGGCAGCGGGACCGCGGCGGGGGTGGCGGGCCGGATGATCAATCCGCCGGAAGGGAACGGTCACTGACCGTTCACCGAGCGGCCACTTCAATCTGGACATGTGGTCACATCGGACCTCAATGCTGTATAAAGCAGTCAATCCCCTACTGTGAGGTCCCGGTGTACAACTTCCTTGCCTCTGTGCTGGCCAAGGCGGCCGTGATGTTGGTAGAGGCGCTGGTCGTGCGCCTCGTACAGGTATGGATCGAGAAGTCCGCCCCCCAGGCGGCCTGAACCCGGCAGTACAGGGCCGTCACTCGGGCGGCCCGAATCCAGTGACACAGGGCCGCTCTCCGGGCGGCCCGAACTCCGGCAGTACAGGGCCGCCACTCGGGCGGTCTTGATCACCCCGGCGGAACCCGCCCGCGCCTCGCGAGGGCATCCGCCGGTCGGACTCTGCGCTCGGACGCAGGGGGTCCATGATTGACGTCATGGAGACCCTCGGTGGCTGAGCGCCCGTACATCCTCCTGTCGGTCGCGACGTCGATCGACGGCTACATCGACGACGCCTCCGGCGAACCGCTCGCGCTGTCCAACGCGGCCGACTTCGACCGTGTGGACGAGGTGCGCGCCGGATGCGACGCCATCCTGGTCGGCGCGGGCACCGTCCGCGCGGACGATCCTCGGCTCCTGGTCCGCTCCGCGGCCCGCCGTGCCGAGCGCGTACGGCGCGGGCTCGGCGAGACCCCGCTCAAGGTCACCCTGACCGGCGGCGGCGACCTCGACCCGAACGCCCGCTTCTTCTCGCTGGGCGACGTCGAGAAGATCGTGTACGCCGCGGCCCCCTGCGTGGACGGCGCCCGCAAGAGCCTTTCCGACGTGGCGACCGTGGTGGACGCCGGTGACCCGCTCGACCTCCCCGGCGTCCTCGCCGACCTTTCCGCGCGCGGGGTACGGCGGCTCATGGTGGAGGGCGGCGGCGCCGTCCACACGCTCTTCCTCACCTCGGGGCTCGTCGACGAGCTCCATCTGGTGGTCGCCCCGTTCCTCGTCGGCGACCCCTCGGCTCCCCGCTTCGTCGGCGCCGGCCCCTTCCCGTACGGCCCGGCGAACCCGCTGCGCCTCGCCGAGACTCGGCAGATCGGCGACGTCGTCCTCCTGCGCTACCTTCCCCAAGCGCCGGACGCGGTTTCCCGAGCGTCCGGCGGGCTTCCCCGAGTGCCCGGCGAGTCCGAGGAGTCCCATGACTGACGTGGACCTGCGATGGCTGGACAAGACGGTCGAGCTCTCGCGCCTGTGCCCCGCCTCGGCCACCGCGTTCGCGGTCGGGGCGGTCGTCGTGGACGCGGACGGCCAGGTCATCGCCACCGGCTACTCACGGGAGGGCGATCCCCACGACCACGCCGAGGAGGCCGCCCTGGCCAAGATCCCCCGTGACGACCCCCGGCTCGCCTCGGCGACGATCTACAGCTCCCTGGAACCCTGCACCACCCGCGCGTCGCGCCCGCGCAGCTGCACCGAGCTGATCCTCGCCGCCGGCATCCACCGCGTCGTCTTCGCCTGGCGCGAACCGGACGTCTTCGTCGACTGCACCGGCGCCGAGACCCTGCGCGACGCGGGGGTCGAGGTCGTCGAGATCCCCAGCCTGGCCCCCCACGTACGCGAGGTCAACGCGCACCTCTTCGACGCGTAGGCCTTTCGCCTGGTCAAGGCTGCCTGCGCGGCCCGTTATGCTGCATGGCGCGCCATTCGCGGCGTGACAGGCACTCAGAGGGAGAAGTACACGATGTACAAGGAGTTCGCAGTCGAGGCCGTGATGTGGCTGATCCCGGTCGTCGTGCTGCTGGGCATCGCCTGGCTCGTCACCGCCACGGCCTGACGCCCCGGCCCGAAAGACGTTCCGGAGACGGCGCCCACCCACGGGGTGCGCGCCGTCTTCGACATTCTCCGGCGTTTCTTCATTACACGGCTGTTTACCTCCTTCTGGCAAGTTGCTCGCCAGTGCCGACCGCACCGGCGGGCCACTCGTTTTCGCGGCAGGCGGTGCCCGGCCTAGTGTGAGGAGGACCGTGCGGGTAGTAACGGTGGCGCGCAGCTCTGCGCACCTCACGCGACGAGAACGTACGCTCCGCGTACGCAGGGAGATCTCGATGAACCGCTTGAAGGACGCGACGAGCCCGTACCTGCTTCAGCATGCGGATAACCCCGTCGAATGGTTCGAATGGGGTGAGGAGGCCTTCGCGGAGGCCCGCAGGAGGGACGTGCCGCTGCTCGTCTCGATCGGCTACTCCGCCTGCCACTGGTGCCACGTGATGGCCCACGAGTCCTTCGAGGACGCGGGGACGGCCGCGATGATGAACGAGCGCTTCGTCAACGTCAAGGTCGACCGCGAGGAGCGTCCCGACGTGGACGCCGTCTACATGAACGCCACCACGGCCATGACCGGGCACGGCGGCTGGCCGATGACCGTCTTCGCCACGCCGGAGGGTCATCCGTTCTACACCGGCACGTACTTCCCCCGGCAGCAGTTCCAGCGGCTTCTGGCCGGTGTGTCGCAGGCCTGGACGGAGGACCGCGAGGCGGTGCTCTCCCAGGGGTCCAAGGTGGTGGAGGCGCTCGGCCAGGGCTCCGCGCTGCCGGGAGGGCCCCTGCCGACGGCCGAGACGACCGAGACGGCCGTGCGCGATCTCGCCCGCACCTTCGACCCCGTCCGCGGAGGCTTCGGCGGGGCGCCGAAGTTCCCGCCGTCGATGGTGCTGGAGTTCCTGCTCAGGCACGGCACCCCCGACGCCATGGAGATGGCCGAGAAGACCCTCGGCGCCATGGCCCGCGGCGGCATGTACGACCAGCTCGGCGGGGGCTTCGCCCGCTACAGTGTCGACGCCGCCTGGGTCGTGCCCCACTTCGAGAAGATGCTGTACGACAACGCCCTGCTCCTGCGGGTCTACGCCCACTGGTGGCGGGCCACCGGGTCCCCCCTGGCCAGGCGCGTGACCCTGGAGACCGCCGACTGGCTGCTCCGCGAGATGCGCACCCCCGAGGGCGGCTTCGCCTCCGCGCTCGACGCCGACAGCGAGGGCGTGGAGGGCAAGTTCTACGTCTGGACGCCCGCCGAGCTGCGCGAGGTGCTCGGCGAGGAACGCGGCGCCTGGGCCGCGTCGCTGTTCGAGGTGACGCCCGAGGGCACCTTCGAGCACGGCTCCTCGGTGCTCCAACTGCTCTCCGACCCCTCCGACCGCGCGATGTACGACGACGTGCGCGCGGAGCTGCTCACCGCCCGCTCCGCCCGGGTGCGCCCCGGCCGGGACGACAAGGTGGTCGCCGCCTGGAACGGGCTCGCCATCGCCGCCCTCGCCGAGGCGGGCGCGCTCTTCGAACGCCGCGACCTCGTCGACGCGGCCCGTACGGCCGCGGAGCTGCTCGCCGGCGTCCACCTGCACGGCTCACGCCTGTGGCGCACCTCGCGGGACGGCCGCGCCGGGACCAACGCCGGGGTGCTGGAGGACTACGCGGACGTCGCCGATGGGTTCATCGCGCTGTACGGGGTCACCGGGGAGTCCCGGTGGTTCGAACTGGCGGGCGCCCTGCTCGGCACGGTGCTCGACCGGTTCCCCGACGGGTCGGGAGGGTTCTTCGACACCGCCGACGACGGCGAGCGGCTGTTCCAGCGGCCCCAGGACCCGACCGACAACGCCACACCGTCCGGGCAGTTCGCGGCGGCGGGCGCGCTGCTGTCGTACGGCGCCCTGACCGGGTCGGCGCGCCACCGCGAGGCGGCAGAGGCGGCGATCGGCACGGTGTCCGTACTCGCCGACAAGCACGCCAGGTTCGCCGGCTGGGGCCTCGCGGTCGCCGAGGCCGCGCTGGCCGGACCGGTTGAGGTCGCGATCACCGGCCCGCTGGACGACCCCCGCACCACCGCCCTGCACCGGGCCGCGCTGATGGCCGGCGTCCCCGGCACTGTGATCGCCCTCGGCGACGGAAACGTGCCCCTGATGGAAGGCCGAGGCCTGGTCAACGGCCACCCCGCCGCCTACATCTGCCACCACTTCACCTGCCAGGCCCCCGTGACCACCCCCGCCGCCCTGACCAGAGAACTACACGCCTCAACCACACGCTGATGCACGAGACTCACCGGTGGGCGAAGGCTTGAGGCACATAGTTCTTCGCCCACCCGTCGAGCGCTTGGGTGGTGATCCGGGTGTTGCCCACCCAAGCGATGCGGTGGAAGCAACACCTGCCGAAGATCCCGGGGAATGACGAGTCCTTATTCCGCCCACCCGTCAAGCGCCTGGGTGGTGATCCAGGTGTTGCCCACCCAAAATCGACCTCAGCGAATGCGATAGGAGCAACACCCTGCCGAAGGCCCCGGGGAAAGCGACGAATCCTGTTCGCTGCGCTGATGGGGCCATCGAGTCCGGTTCGCCGCGCTGGTGGGGGCCATGGTGTGGGTGGGCAGCACACGGATCACCCGTCAAGCGGGTGACGGGTGGGCGCAATTCTTCAGGACGACTCCAGCCCGAGGTCACTTATCGCAGCCCATAGGTTGGGCGTGAACGCCAGTGCCGGGCCGCGGGAGTCTGACAAAGCGGAGCAGGCTCCGACTCTCCATGACTGACACTTCAGCAACCCGAGTTCGGACACCAAGCTCAGGCGGGCAGGTTCCAGCTCGGCCCTTCAGTGTCTCCGAGCCAGACGTATTGCCTATCCCTGGTGACCGTGAGACCGAACGCCGACTGCGGCGGACAGCCGGCTCCCTGCCAGGTCATTACGGCGTCCTCCACCTCGTCCCACAGTCGCAATGGTCCGCGCTGGCGGACTGTCCATCCACCTGCCGGATCAGCTTGTGTAGCGGCCTGGGAACCGGTGGCGACGTCGAGGAGGACCACCTCGTCCCCGGATCCCATGCGCTGCGCGGACGGGGCTCCGAGTTGCGCGACGAACAGCCCGGTCGAATCGTCGAGGACGTTCGGGTCGATCCTGCTCTCCCGCCGCTCCCCGCGACCGATCAGGTAGTGCGACAACGATGGGGCGGTATGTGGACGTGCGGGCATGAACGCCACCTCGAACGGATCGAAGTGCCCCGTTGCGGTGCCGTCATCCCCCAGCGTGAGGTTGGCCAGGCCGTTGGCGTTCATCCACCCCCAAAACGGGGTCGTGATGGTGCCGCCGTCGCGCACCTGCCACATCCAGGAGGCGGGAATGTAGCGCACTGAGCAGGTAGCGATCAGACGGTCGTATTCGGCGTTCCTCTCGTACCCGGCCAGCCCGTCGCCGACGACGAGCGTGGGTGCGTATCCGGCTTCCGTGATCGCTTCACAGGCATGCTGGGCGACCACGGGGTCATACTCGATCGAGGTCACAGCCCTGTTGCCGAGTCGGTGGCTCATCAGGGCCGCTGAGTACCCGGTGCCCGTCCCGATCTCCAGCACATTGTCGCCGTCAGAGATCCCGGCGATCTCCAGCATCCGAATGACTATGCCGGGCAGCGTGGAAGAAGACGTAGGGGAGCCGGCCAGGGGACGGGACGCGTCGCTCGCTGAGATACCGCCGACCTGAGTCACCCACGTCTGGTTGGTATACGCGAACGACGTCCACTGCTCATCTCCCACATCAGAGCGCCGCAAGGATTCCCATAGAGTCCCGATCTCCGTTTCGGTTGGACGGAAGATCGCTTCGCCCAGGAAGACCTCACGAGGAATGGTCTCAACGGCCTCCATCCACCCCATGTCGCGCAGGTAGTCGTCGGTGACGAGACGCCGTGCCAGCGCCTGCCGTAGTCGTACGGTCGGTGGACTGGTCAAAGACGTCCCCTCTCAAGAAGATCGGTCAGCGCATCCGCCACCGCTTGTTCCTGCTCGGCGATCCACGCCCATTGACCGTTGGGATTGCACTCCAGGAAGATCCAACCCCCGGATGGGGTGAGCGCGAAGTCGAAGGCGGCGAACACGAGGCCATAGCTGCTCATGTACTGGCGAATGGATGACTCCACAGCAGGGGGACACGGAATCAGGGTGTAGGTAAGAGTCTCGTAGTCGGCCCGCCAGTCGATCAGTCCGCTGTCGATACGCACAGCGAACAGGCGATGGCCGACCACGGTGACCCGTACATCGGCCACCTTCTCCACCTCGGCCTGGAACATATGCGCGGTTCCCGCCACGGCGTCATCCAGCTCAGCCGGATCAACCGGCCGCACCCAGATCATTCCGTTGACGCCGTCTTGGTCCTTCTGGATCGACTGACGCAGCGGCTTGTACACGATCGGCGAATACGTTTCAGCGAACGCCCGAGCTTCGAACGGATCATTCGTGATCAACGTAGGAGCGAGAGCGAAACCGCATTCCGCGGCCGTCACAAGCTGCCCCGGTTTGTACTCGGCGGCATGATTACGCCATGGGTGATTGATCCACAGACAATCGTGGAGAGCTGTCAGCACACCGCTGAATCCAAAGCGCGCTTCCCCGACTGCGAAGGTGGCATCCTGAGTAGGCCAGTGCGGCGGAGCGCGGTAGGGAGAGGGGCGACGCCACCATGCCGCCCGCACGTGTCTGAGATTCAGCTCCCGACTCGGCGTGATGATCACTCCAGCCAGGCCAGTATCGTCCAATCGAGCCGACATTCTGAGCTCCGATCCGCAGGTCAGAAAATCGCCCGGATCAAGCCGAACCACCGGTACGCCGCGATCGTAGAGGCGTTGGGTGACCAGATCCGCTGTCGCGTCGTCCACGCTGGTCACCGCCAAGACGGGAGCCTCGTCATTCATGGTCAGTCGTTGTCGTAGTCGGTGACGGAGTCACTGTCGCTGGTTGGATTCGCCCCATCTTGGCCCGTGGTCGCCGTTGACTTCGAGGTCTGCTTGTTGGTGCCGTGCTTACCCGCCTCGATGACGTCTCCATTGACCGTGTCACGGTAGATACCGGTCTGAGTGTCCGGATCCAGCTCGACTCGGTAAGTCCGATTAGGTACACCCACCACAGGTGGAAAGGGAGCAACTCGTGTCAGCCCCCATGGCTGTCTGTGTTGATCTCGCACGGTATTCCTTTCGCTCGGTGCCGATGCGGGATGTTCGACTGCGGCCTTGCTGGGTGGGTCAGTCGTATGCGTGACGATTACCATCGTGGCCGCTCTCCCCCTTTTCGGGGGGTCTTTTGGCCAGACGGAAGCGGTAGGACCGCCTGAAGATCAGTGGTCGGGTAGCCGTCCAAAGATCGTGAGAAGCGGGGAGTTGTCATCCCTTCACCTCGAACCAGACGACCCGCCCCCGCTTGTCGTCCGCCCAGCCCCAGGCGGACGACAGTTCTTGAACCAGCCACAGACCCCGGCCGCCTTCGCTAAGTGGATCTACTTGTGCGGGAATCTGCGGAATAGCGCCGACTGAGCCTTCATCGATCACATCGACATGCACTGCATTACCGGTGTCACTCAGGACCAGCTTCACCATGCCGCGCTCCCTGCGCCCAGAATTCGAGTGCTGCACGGCATTTGCTACGAGTTCGCTGACCAGCGACTCAACGCGCTCCGCATCTGAAAGCCCTGTCGCGCCCAATAGCACCCGCACATACGCCCGTGCCACCGCGACAGCCCCCACATCACCCGGAAGGTCCACGGCGCCCAGAAGCCCTAGCGTCCTCACTGCGCGGCCTCCCACACCCGGTCCACCGCATCGCCTGTCAGAGCCCGGACCCTCTGACCCTCGCCCCGCCCCCACGTGAAGAACCAGGTCTTTTGAAGCACCAGCGTCATGATGCGCATGGGTTCCGGTGCCTGAGGAACCAGCAGAACCGGCTCCGTCTTCGTCGAGAGCTCGATAGCCGTACTCACACCTCGCTTGTTCAGGTCCCATGCCAACCGAACCAGGTGAATGAGCTTCTCCTCCTTCATCTTTCCAGGTGTCCGCTGGCGACTTAAAGAGTATGCGCTGTTTCTGGCGGATTGGTGACCTCTAGTACCTTGCCCTGTCACATCTGACTCCACCGGCATAGGAGGAATGTAGGCTGTTTCGCGATCTTGCCTCGCGACTCGTTTGGTGTACGCCTAGAATGCCGGTAGCCAGGGATGTCTTCTACATGAAGTCAAGGACACTTCGGTGACAGAAACCCGCAGGCAATGTAAGGGCTGTCGTAGATTTGTAAGCGCACATCCCCAGTGCGCCTAGCTTGCTCGGAGACAAACCATGCCCAGCGATCTCGATGGACGACTATCCCCGGTCGAACGCTTCGGCCGTGAGCTGGCCGCATGCCGCAGGGACATGGGCTTGTCGCAGAGGCGGCTGGCCGAACGCATAGGCTGCTCACCGTCCCTGGTAGGACATGTGGAAGCCGGTAGTCGCAATCCGCAACTCGACTTCGCGGAGGCATGTGATCGCGTCGTAGATCATTCCAATAGCGACTACTTTGTCCGGCTCTATCGACGAATCCACCAATCACCCTCGGGGCCGGGATGGTTCCTTCGCTGGCTGGAGGAGATCGAACCCGGAGCGACCATCCTGCGTATTTGGGCCCCATTCCTGATTCCTGGCTTGCTTCAGACGGAGAACTATGCACGAGCCGTCTTCCTCGGCCACTTCTCGACGCCCGAAGCAGAGGTTGAAGATCAAGTGGCTGCACGCATGCAACGTCAGCAGATCCTCAGCCGGGACAATCGTCCAGAGCTGCGGGTGCTTCTGGACGAGTGGGTGCTGGAACGTCCGATCGGCGGCAGCGAAGTCATGCACGAGCAACTGCGCCACCTGGCATCCGTCGCACGTCACCGCCGTGTGACTGTACAACTCGTGCCTTACGACACTGCTTGCACCGATGGCCTGACGTCGTCGTTCGTGATTGCGGAGCTGGCGGACGCGCCGACCACCGTATCTGTGGACTCCGCCGGCAAAGGTGAGGTGTCAGCGGAAAATGATCTCGTTACGCTGATCTCCGACCGGTATGACAGACTACGTACAGAGGCGCATCGTCCGGGCGAATCACTCGCAAGGATTGAGGAAGCAGCAGAGCGATGGAACAAAAAGAGCTGACCGCCACGGACCTCTCCAAGGCTAGGTGGAGGAAGAGTTCCCGCAGCGGTAACAATGGCGGTGAATGTGTGGAAGTGGCCACCAACCTCCCCGAAGTCGTCGCACTCCGAGACAGCAAGAACCCGACCGGTCCCGTCCTCCTCCTCACGCCAAGCGGTTGGCGGGCATTCCTCAGTGGCGTCAAGGGCAGTCAATTCGACGCTTGAGCCCTCGCCCCAGAGGTGCGTTCTCCCCACTTGAGATAGTTCGCGACTTCCGGCCATGTCTGCCGCACGTCGGCACAGCTCGTACGCGGATCGGTGCAGGGACGACGATGTGGGGTGGGCAGCACACGGATCACCCGTCAAGCGGGTGACGGGTGGGAGCAAATGCCGGGACGACGGCGATTCCTATCGCCGACCCGGTTCGTGTCAGCCCGGTGGGGGTGGGGTTTCGACGGGGCGGTTGTCGGGCTGAAGGGGAGGGGTGCCGTCGGGTCCGGTGGTGGGGTTGGGGTTGGGATCAGGGCTGCCGGTGGTGTCGGGGTTCGGCGTCGGCCGGGTGTCGGGCCGCTGCGGGTCCGGCGACGCGGGAGCCTGGTCGTTCCGGGGCGTCCTGTTGTTCCGGTTGTTGCCCCAGCCGTTCCCGTTGCCGTTGTCGCCCCAGCCGTTGAAGCCGCCGTTCCAGTCGTTGTAGTACGGGTCGTACGACGTGGAGCCGGGGAAGTCCTTGACCGGCCTGCCCGACATCGCCTCGGACATGAACGCCCGCCAGACCTGCGCCGGCAGGGAGCCGCCGAACAGCGCGCCGTACCCGGGGACGCTCACGGTCTTGTTGTCGTCGCGGAACATGTTCACGGCGGTCGAGAGCTGCGGGGTGTACCCGACGAACCACACTGAGCTGGAGGAGTCGCTGGTGCCGGTCTTGCCGGCCACGGGGCGGTCGTACAACCGGGCGGCCGTGCCGGTGCCGCCCTCCACCACCTGCTGCATGGCGTACGTCGCGTCCGCGGCCGTCTGCTCGCTGAACGCGCGGACGCCGGTCGCGGTGAACTTGCTGGTGTGACCCTTGGCGTCGGTGACCGAGCGGATGACGTGCGATTCCCTGTGGATGCCGTTGGCGGCGAAGGTGGCGAATCCCGATGCCTGCTGGACGGCGCTGACCGATGCGGTGCCGAGCGGGAAGGTCGGGTAGTCCTTCTGCTTGGCCAGCTGTCCGGCCGGGATGCCCGCGGCCTCGGCGGCCTTGGCGACCTTCTTCAGCCCGACCTTCTGCGCGAGGTCGACGAAGGCGGTGTTCACCGAGTTGCGCGTCGCCTCGACCAGGTCGATGGACGAGCCGTACGAGGTGCCGCCGGAGTTGGGGATCGGGTCCTTCGCCGAGGCGACCCGGATGGGCGAGTTGCCGTTGACCCGGGTGTTCAGGTCGAGGCCGTTCTCCAGCGCGGCGGCCAGCGTGTACGGCTTGAACGTGGACCCGGCCTGGACCTTCGCCGAGAACGCGTTGTCGTACTGGTTCTCGGTGTAGTCCTTGCCACCGTAGAAGGCGACGACCTCACCGGTGCCCGGGTCGACGGCGGCGAGGCCGGTGCGCACCTTGCCGGAGGTGTCCGAGGGCAGGGTCTCCTCGACGGCGCGCTCGGCGATGGCCATGAGCCCCTTGTCGAACGTCGTCGTGATCTTGAGGCCGCCCTGCTGGATGTCCTCGTCGGAGAGGCCCCGGCGGTTCAGCTCCGCCCGTACCTGGGCGAGGATGTAGCCCTTCTGGCCGTTGAGCGAGAGCGGGTTCTTGAGCTTGGCGAGCTTGGGGAAGGTCAGCGTCGCGGCCTCGGACCGGTCGAGCGAGCGCGTCTGCACCATGGCGTCGACCACGGTCTGCCAGCGGGCCTTGGCGGCGTCCAGGTCGGCGCCCTGGGGCGCGGCGAAGCGCGACGGCTGCTGGATCACGGCCGCGAGGTAGGCGCCCTGCGACGCGGTCAGCTTGCTGACGTCCTTGCCGAAGTAGGCCTGCGCGGCGGCCTGGATGCCGTGCGCACCCCGGCCGAAGTAGATGGTGTTGAGGTACTGCTCCAGCACCCAGGACTTGGACTTGGAGCGATCCACCTTCAGCGAGATCATGATCTCTTTGAACTTGCGCGTGGCCGACCGCTCCTGGCTGAGCCCGCTGTAGTAGTTGCGCACCAGTTGCTGGGTGATCGTCGAACCGCCCTGCACCTGGTTGCCGGTCACGGTCGACCACATGGCGCGAGCGGTGCCCTGCAAAGACACGCCCTGGTCCTGGTAGAAAGTACGGTTCTCGACGGAAATGACCGCATCACGCACTACCTTGGGCACTTTTTCGAGCGGGACGTTCTTGCGGTTCACGCCCTGCCGGGCGAGCACCGTCTTGCCGTCGCGGTAGTAGATGAGCGAGCCCTGCGCGGTCGCGTCCTTCTGGGTGGTGTCGGGGATCGGCGTCAGAACCCAGACCACGGCCACCATCGCGACGATGCCGAGAACGGCGATGCCACCGGCGATGAGGAATCGGCGGAGAAGACGACGCCTCGACCAGCGCTTCTTCTCTTGGTCCCGCACGGCTCAACCCCCGATCCGCTGCCCAGCAAACCCCCCGTAAGCGGACAGATCACCCAGATTAGACGATATATACCGGTGCTCCGCTCGTCGAGTGGCCCCACGATCTCCGCATTGCACAGGCTCGCAGATTTCCAGGTCCGCGTATGGGACATGCTCGCGGGTTCCCCGATATGCGTACGGGACAGATCTGCTTATTGCCACGTCTTCGTACGAAACCACGTAGGGCTCAGACGCGCGGCTCTAGCGGTCACGGTGACGCGGAGTGCCGGCCACGAGAGGCAGCACCCGGTAGGCGACCGGCGTGTCCAGGGCGATCACCGACGACGTGCGCGCCACCCCCTCGACGTCGACGATCAGGTCGATGACCCGCTGAAGATCGGCGTTGCTCCTCGCGACCACCCGGCACAGCATGTCACCGCCACCGGTGATCGTGTGGACCTCCAGCACTTCCGGAATGGACGCGAGCAGGCTCGCGACCGGCTCATGGCCGCTGACCTGCCGTATCTGCAGAGTGACGAACGCGGTCACCTGGTACCCCAGGGCGGCGGGGTCGACGTCGGGGCCGAACCCGGTGATCACGCCGCTCTCCACGAGCCGGTCGAGCCTCGCCTGGACGGTCCCCCGGGCCACGTTCAGCCTTCTGGACGCCTCCAGGACGCCCACGCGCGGCTCGGCGGCGAGAAGAGAGATGAGCCGTACGTCCAGCTCGTCAATCATCATGCTGTACAGGATTACCCCTGGAGGTCCAGGATGGCTAGTCAATCTGCCTACCAGTTTGGGTAACACTTGCACATATAGGTCACCTCATCTGAGAGTGACCTCATGAGCGATGTATTTCCAGTACACGGCATGGATTCGGTGGTCTTCGCGGTAGGCAACGCCAAGCAGGCGGCGCACTACTACTCCTCGGCCTTCGGGATGCGCCTGGTCGCGTACAAGGGGCCCGAGACGGGAAGCCGGGACGAGGTGGCCTACGTGCTGACCTCCGGAAGCGCGCGCTTCGAGCTGCGCGGCTCGGTACGGCCGGGCACCGAGATCGCCCGCCACGTGGCGGAGCACGGCGACGGCGTGATCGACCTGGCCCTCGACGTCCCGGACGTGGAAGGCGCCTACGCGCACGCCGTCGCGGCCGGCGCCCGCGGGCTCGCGGAGCCGTACACGATCGAGGACGAGAAGGGCAAGGTCGTCGTGGCGGCCATCGCCGCGTACGGCGAGACGCGGCACACGCTCGTCGACCGGTCGAACTACAGCGGCACCTACCTGCCCGGCTACGTGCCTGCCCAGCCGCTGGTCGAGCCCCCGGCCAAGAGGTACTTCCAGGCCGTGGACCACTGCGTGGGCAACGTCGAGCTCGGCAAGATGGACGAGTGGGTGGACTTCTACAAGCGGGTCATGGGCTTCACCAACATGGCGGAGTTCATCGGCGACGACATCGCGACCGAGTACTCCGCGCTGATGTCCAAGGTCGTCGCGAACGGCACCCGCAAGGTGAAGTTCCCGCTGAACGAGCCGGCGATCAGCCGCAAGAAGTCGCAGATCGACGAGTACCTGGAGTTCTACGGCGGTCCCGGCGTCCAGCACATCGCGCTCGCCACGAACGACATCATCAGGACCGTCGAGCAGATGCGCGCGGCCGGGGTCGAGTTCCTCGACACGCCCGACTCGTACTACGACGACCCGGCGCTGCGCGCGAGGATCGGCGAGGTGCGCGCTCCCATCGAGGAGCTCAAGCGGCAGCGCATCCTGGTCGACCGCGACGAGGACGGCTACCTGCTGCAGATCTTCACCAAGCCCGTGCAGGACCGCCCGACGGTGTTCTTCGAGTTCATCGAGCGCCACGGCTCGCTCGGCTTCGGCAAGGGCAACTTCAAGGCCCTGTTCGAGGCGATCGAGCGGGAGCAGGACCGGCGCGGCAACCTGTGATCGCTTGTTTGCGGTGAGGGCATCCTGGTGATCACATACGCATGGGATCACCAGGGCCGGCGCCCCTCGCAGGGCGGTGGAGACGCCTGTTCGCCGGCATTCTCGACATCCTGATCGTGGGACTGATCACCTCGCCGTTCTCCTCCACGGTGGCCGAGCGGATGCCGGATGGGGCATACGAGGTGGTGCATGCGAGCAACGGGGTCGTCGTCGCGATCGTCTGGTTTCTTTACTACTGGCTGCTGACGGCGTTCTGGCGCGGCCAGACCGTGGGCAAGAAGCTGTTCGGGCTGCGGGTCGTGCGAGACCCCACCCAGGAGCCCGTCTCGCCGGGGCAGGCGGCGGTACGCGAGGCCGTGTACGGGATCTTGGGCGTGGTGTGTTGCCTGGGTCTCATCGACGTGGCGTGGATCCTGTTTGACGGAAAGAAGCAGGCATTGCACGACAAAGCCGCCTCGACCATTGTCGTAGACGCCTGATGACCTGGTCTTTCTCCCGTAGGCTGCACGACATGCAGCTGAAGGGGCCCAAGCGGCTGACCACCGCCATGCTGTCCGCGACCGTTCTCGGTCTGAACGCCTGTACCGCCTCGAGCGGGGCGACGGCGCAGAGCCCGGCACCCGACGCCGGCAACGCGCAGTCCGCCCAGTCCGGGGTAGGCACGCCCGGCGCGGCGGGCATCGGCGATCCCGACTTCCCCCTCGACGGCAACGGCGGCTACGACGTCGGCCACTACGCGCTGAAGCTGGCCTACGACCCCCCGACCAAGAAGCTCTCGGGCACGGCGAGCGTCAAGGCCAAGGCCATTCAGAGCCTGTCGAGTTTCAACCTCGACCTGCACGGGTTCACCGTGCGCAAGGTCACCGTCGACGGCAAGGACGCGAAGTTCGCCAGGGAGGGCGACGAGCTCACCGTCAGCCCCGCCGCCGTGATAGCCAACGGCACCGACTTCGAGGTCGCCGTCGACTACGCCGGCAAGCCGGACCCCGTGCGCAACTCCTCCAACCTCGGCACCTACGGCTTCATCCCCACCAAGGACGGCGCGTTCGTCACCAGCGAGCCCAACGGCGCCAAGACCTGGTTCCCGTGCAACGACCACCCTTCCGACAAGGCGACGTACGACTTCGACGTCACGGTGCCCGCCGGCACCACGGTCGTCGCCAACGGCGAGCTGCGCGGCGACCCGGTCACCTCCGGTGGCACCTCCACCTTCGCCTGGCACGAGGGCCACCCGATGGCGACCTACCTCGCGACGATCACGCTCGGGAAGTTCGACGTCAAGACCGGCAAGTCGCCGGGCGGCATCCCGGTGTACGCGGCGACCGACCCGGCGTTCAAGAACGACCTCGGCTTCCTGTACTCGACCTCCGCCAAGGTGACCGACTACTGGTCGAAGGTCTTCGGGCCGTATCCCTTCAACTCCACGGGCGGCGTGATCGACGACTTCTCCACCGGTTACGCCCTGGAGAACCAGACCAAGCCGATGTACGGAGGGTTCGAGCCGGACGAGAGCATCATCGCCCACGAGCTCGCCCATCAGTGGTTCGGCGACAGCCTGAGCATCACCCGGTGGAAGGACCTGTGGCTCAACGAGGGCTTCGCGACGTACGCCGAGTGGCTCTGGACCGAGCACAACGGCGGCCTCACCGCCGAGAAGACCTTCCAGGACTACTACTCGGCCAAGACGGCGCCCCTCTGGAAGTACCCGCCCGGGGTGGCCCAGCGGCAGGACCTCTTCAACACCTCGGTCTACGTCCGTGGCGCCATGACGCTGCACGTCCTGCGCAAGCGCATCGGCGACGAGACGTTCTTCAAGCTCCTGCGCACGTGGACCGAGCAGCACAAGTACGGCGGCGTCACCACCGGCGAGTTCGTCCAGCTCGCCGAGAAGCTCTCGGGCAAGCAGCTCGGCGACCTGTTCGACGCCTGGCTCTTCAAGCCGCAGCGCCCCGCGCTCAGCTGAAGATGAGCTTGTAGCCGTAGCGGCGCAGGCCGGTGAGCACCTCATCGCAGTGGATGGGCCCCTTGGTCTCCAGATGCATCAGCACCTCTGCCTCGTCGAGGTGGAGCCGGGGGTCCATGCGCTCGTGGCCCACGTCGAGCACGTTGGCCCCGAGGTCCGCCAGGCGGCTGAGCAGCGTGGCGAGCGCCCCGGGGCGGTCGGGGAGCCTGATGCGGAAGGCCAGGTAGCGCCCGGCGACCGACAGGCCGTGGCGCAGCACCTTCGACAGCAGCAGCGGGTCGATGTTGCCCCCCGAGAGCACCACGACCACGGGCGGCTCGAAGGCGTGCGGCCAGTCGAGCAGCGCGGCGACCCCGGCCACTCCGGCGGGCTCCACGACCATCTTGGTGCGCTCCAGGCAGAGCAGGAGCGCCCGCGACAGCGTCTCCTCCGACACCGTGACCACGCTGTCCACCAGGTAGTGGATCATTTCGAAGGTGATGTCGCCGGGACGGCCGACCGCGATGCCGTCGGCCATGGTCGACACGGGCTCCACCACGACCGGGTGCCCCGCGGCGAGTGACGCGGGGTAGGCGGCGGCCCGCTCGGCCTGCACGCCCACGATGCGCACGCCCGGCCGCATGGACTTCGCGGCGAGGGCGACCCCCGCCGCGAGCCCGCCGCCGCCTACCGCGAGCGTGATCGTGCCCACCTCGGGGAGCTGTTCGAGGATCTCCAGCCCCAGGGTGCCCTGACCGGCCACGACGTCGGGGTGGTCGAACGGGTGGATGAAGACGGCCCCGGTCTCGTCGGCGTGCTCCTTGGCCGCCGCCAGCGCGTGGTCGACGGTCGTGCCCGCGAAGATCACATCGGCGCCGTACGAGCGGGTCGCCTCGACCTTCGGCAGCGGCGCTCCGTGGGGCATGAACACCGTGGACTTGCAGCCCAGCAGCCCCGACGCCAGAGCCACCCCCTGGGCGTGGTTGCCGGCGCTCGCCGCGACCACGCCCCGGGAGCGCTCCTCGTCGGTGAGCCGGGCGATGCGCACGTACGCGCCCCTGACCTTGAACGAGCCGGCCCGCTGGAGGTTCTCGCACTTGAGGTAGACCGGGCCGCCGATGAGCTCGGACAGGACCCGGGAATGCAACAACGGCGTGCGGATGACCACGTTGTCGAGCAGTTCACGGGCGGCGACCACATCGTCGTAGGTCACCTCAGGGTGCGCCATGCCCGAAGTCTCCCACTCCCCGGCCGGACGCACCCGCACCGGCCCACCATCAGTCCGGCGGCTGGGGAGGCCCCCTATTCACACCCGGATTCGGGGCGAAAGCCCCGTCGGGCGGGGTCAGCTGCCCGGCGGCGGCGTGGCGTCCCCGATGTCGAACGCCCCGGGGTCGTCCACGAGCTTGCACGGGTTGACGGGCCCGTCCGTCAGCCTGCCACTGAAGCTCCAGGCGACCCCCGGGTTCCGCACCGTCGGCTCCTTCGGGTTCTCCGCGATCTCCAGCACCACGGTCTGGTCACGCTGGACGTACCGGGGGTAGATCGTGATGCCGTCCCGCATCCGTATGGCCTTCCCGGAGGGCGAGCCGGCGAGCTTCTCCCTGACCTTCGCCCGCACCGCGGGATCGTTGCTCGCGAGCTCCTGGACGGTCGGCATGTTCGCCTGGTCCGCGTCCAGGGGACGGAACCCTGGCCTCTCGCACCGCTTGCCCAGCGGCATGTACGTGACGTCGGCGCGCACCCCCGCGGCGGCCAGTTCCCTCTCGACGCCCTCCGGGTCGCGGAACTCGCGGATCGTGAGGGTGACCGACCCGTCAGGGTTCTTGGTCACCGCGTAGGCCGGGGCACCGGTCCCGGTCACCAGTGGCACGGCGATCGCCGCCGCCGCCGCCGTTCCGGCCACCGCTGTCACCGCCAGGAATTTTCGGCCGGTGGTCCACCGCGGAGCGGGGGCGCGCCCCTGTGGCGGCCTGACGGACATCTCCGTCTTGAGCTCCGCGAGCAACCTGTCCTCGAATGTGTCGTTCATCTGGTTCCTTCCATCACAAGGGGCGGTACGACGCCGGGAACCCGCTGGAGCGAGCGCCTGGCACGGTGGAGCCTGACGCGGGCGGTGCCCTGCCGGATGCCTAGGGCGGCGGCGGCCTCCGACACGGTGAGCTGGTCGACCACGACCAGCTCCAGCAGCGCCCGTTCGCTCTCCGGCAGTCCGGTCATGGCCTGGAGCGCCCGGCGCGCCGGGCTTTCCGCGTCGATCCGGTCTTCCAGGCGTGCCAGGTCGTCGCCTTCCAGCAGCCTGCGGCCCGCGATCCGGCTGCCGGCCCGGAGCTCGCGCGCGGCCCGCCGCCGTTCGGCAAGGACGGTGTTGCGCGCCACGCCGTACAGCCACGCGACCTCGCTCCCGCGGCCCGGCCGGTAGGTGTGCGCCGAGTCGAGCACGGCGAGGAAGACCTCCGCGACGAGATCGGCGACCGTGTGGGGATCGCCTACCCGGCGGGCCAGGAAACGCGTCACCTCGTCGAAGTGGCGCCGGTAGAAGGCTTCGAAGGCGTCGGGGTCATCGGCGATCTCCGCCAACCCCGGTTGTCTGAGGCGCACCTGCTTCGCTCCCTTCGTCGTCCGAGTGCTTACCTCACTGCTTGGACGAAGAGCCACAAAGCGTTACATCAAGGCCTGCTAGTGGGCTCAGACCCCGTGGGCCGCCTTCTGGCCGCCGTCGGAGCCGTTCTGGCCCGCGCCGCTGGAGAAGACGAGGATCGAGGCGGAGAACCCGTGCACGTGGTTGTGCCCGGCGACCGGGCCGACCTCGCCGGCGGCGAAGAACCCCGCCGTGCCGACCGGGCCCAGGGTGTCGTGGAGCGCCAGCACGTCGTGGTCGGGGCTGCCGAACATGGCGGAGCCCCTGCCGTTGCAGGAGAACAGCAGCGCGCCGTCGATGCGCCCGCGCTGCTCGACGTGGGCGTCCAGCAGCTCGTACAGGTCCTCGTCGGCCGTGGCGGCGTCGCGGACCTGGAAGCGGACGCTCTGCCCGATGTCGAGCACGTCGCCCACCGCCACGGCCTCGCGCTCAGGGTCGATGCCGAGGATGCCGCGGATCAGGAAGTCGCCCCGCTCGTGGCTCTCGGCGTACTCGTCCATCGCGACGCCGATCTGCAGGCCGGACGCGACCAGCTCGCGGTCCTCCTCGTCGAGACCGCTGACGATGTCCTCCAGGCGGGCGAGCGCGGGCTGCCCGGCCAGCTCCAGCAGAAGGTTCTCCTCGGAGCGGGTGACGACCATGGTGGGGCCGATGGGACGGCAGCCCTGGCTGACGACGGTGCTGACATTGAGGGGGCCGCTCAGCATCACGCCGATCGCGCCCTCGGTGTACATCTCGCCGCCCGCGAACAGGCGTACGGAACCCTGGCCCCGCATGCCGTTGGCCAGCCCGCCCACCAGCGGGAGGTTGCCGAGGACGTCGGCCGAGTGCTCCACGAAGGCGTCGGTCGGGAAGCTGTAAGGGTCCGCCAGCAGTATCGCCACCTGGTCGTCGGCCCCCCGGTCGGGCAGACCGATGATCACGAAGCGGTCCTCCATGCGGAGGGTCTCCAGCGCGAAGGTCGTGACCCGCCCGCCGCCGAGGCTCGCGGCCCAGGCGCTGACCGCCGAGGTCAGCTCGACCCCCTGGCTGTCGCCGATCACGCCGGTGGCGCTGCACCCGATGACCTGGGCCCCCGGCGCCATGCGCATGGCGCGGAGCCCGGCGCGGGCGACGTCCTCGGGGTCCTCGCCGCAGATGAAGAAGCACACCAGGTCGGGCGGCCCCGACAGACCGGAGAGGGCTTGGCGCACGGCGGTCTCCGCGGCCACCACCAGGTCGGAGCCCACGGCGAGACCGTCCGCGAACCGGCTCGTCAGCACTGCCACACGCCTCGCCTCCTCGTTCCGTCGCGAGTCGTAGTGTCGGCCATTTGCCCCTCTTGGCCGGATTCTCCCCACTACGGGAGTAACGACGCGCGCATAGCGTCACGCAATGGTCAAGATCCGAAATGTGTATAAGCTGCCGCATCCCCCCCGCGCGACGTAGTCTCGTTCCCGTGCATGAATCGCCCACACAGCGAAGTGAAACGCCGCAAGCTCGCACTCTCCGCGACCTGCGCGAAAGTGGTCACACCTATCGCACGGTCAAGGCGGAGATCCGCGAAAACCTGCTCGACAGATTACGCTCAGGCACGCCGAGATTCCCGGGCATCGTCGGATTCGACGACACCGTGCTCCCTCACCTCGAGCGGGCCCTGCTGGCGGGCCACGACCTGGTGCTGCTAGGCGAGCGCGGCCAGGGCAAGACCCGGCTCATCCGCACGATCACCCGCCTGCTCGACGAGTGGACCCCGGTGGTCGACGGCTGCGAGATCAACGACCATCCGTACTCCCCCGCGTGCGTCCGCTGCGTGAAGCTCGCCGCCGAGCACGGCGAGGAGCTGGAGATCGCCTGGAAGCACCGCGACGACCGGTACGGCGAGAAGCTCGCCACGCCGGACACCTCGGTCGGCGACCTGATCGGCGACGTCGACCCGATCAAGATCGCGGAAGGCCGCACGCTCGGCGACCCCGAGACCGTCCACTACGGCCTGGTGCCCCGCACCAACCGGGGCGTCTTCTCGGTCAACGAGCTGCCCGACCTGGCCGAGCGCATCCAGGTGTCGCTGCTCAACGTGCTGGAGGAGCGCGACATCCAGGTACGCGGCTACAACCTGCGGCTGCCCCTGGACCTGCTGCTGATCGCCAGCGCGAACCCCGAGGACTACACCAACCGGGGACGGATCATCACCCCGCTCAAGGACCGGTTCGGGGCCGAGATCCGCACCCACTACCCGCTGACCCTGGAGGACGAGCTCGACCTCATCCGCCAGGAGGCCGCGCTCAACTGGCGGGGCCAGGACCCGGCAGGGGACTTCGCGGCGGGCGAGCCTGCCGGGCTGAGCGCCGAGCTGCCCGAGCACCTGGTGGAGACCATCGCCCGGTTCACCCGCCTGGTGCGGGAGTCGACGGCGGTGGACTCGCGCTCCGGCGTCTCCGCCCGCTTCGCGATCGCCGCCGCCGAGACGGCCGCCGCCTCGGCCGTACGGCGTGCCGCCCTGACCGGCGAGGAGCGCCCGGTGACCCGGGTGTGCGACCTGCCCGGCATCGTCCCCACGCTGCGCGGCAAGGTGGAGTTCGAGGTGAGCGAGGAGGGCCGCGAGGTCGAGGTGCTCGCCCACCTGCTGCGCCGGGCCACCGCGGAGACCTTCCGCGGCACCCTCGGTGGCCTGGACCTGTCGGCGCTGCTGGACAAGTTCAGCGAGGGCGTCCAGATCGAGTCCGGTGAGCTGACCCCGGCCACCGACCTGCTCCAGCAGATCGGCCCCGTCAACGGCCTCGCCAAGATCATGTCCGCCGTGGGCATGGGCGAGGGCGACGAGTCCCCCGGGCACGCCGCCGCCGCGCTGGAGTTCGCCCTCGAAGGGCTCTATCTCATGCGGCGCCTGTCCAAGGACGAGGTCGACGGGGGCGCCGTCTACCGCACCTGAGCCCGGGCTCCGCCACCGGAGGCGGCGTCCCCTGGCCGGTGAGCCGCCTTCGGTCCCGCCGTGCCTCGCGCGGCGGGGCGGCGCTTGGCGTTTCCTCGCACATCGGACACACGACGATTAGGCTCACAAAAGATGAGTGGCTACCGATACGGCGAGTACCAGGACGGGCCCGATCCGCTGGCGCCGCCGTACGACGTGCGCGCCGCGCTCGACGAGATGGGCGACGCGATCCTTTCCGGGTCCAGCCCGATGGACTCCCTCAACGACCTGCTCAGGCGGGGCCTGCCCGGCGCACAGGACCGGCGCGGCCTCGACGAGTTGCTGCGCGAGGTGCGCAAGCGCCGCCGGGAGCTGCGGGAACGCGGCAGCCTCGACGGCACGCTAGAACGCGCCAGGTCCCTTCTGGACAAGGCCATCGGCCAGGAACGGGCCGAGCTGTTCCCCGACCCCTCCGACGACGCGCGGCTGCGCGAGTCGGAGCTCGACACGGTGCCGAGCGACACCGCGAGCGCGGTGCAGCAGTTGAGCTCGTACGAGTGGCGCTCGGCGGCGGCCCGCCAGACGTTCGAGGAGCTGCGCGACCTGCTGCGCAGGGAGGTCCTCGACAGCAGGTTCCGCGGCATGCGGGAAGCCCTGGCGAATCCCGATCCAGAGACGATGGAACGGGTCCGGCAGATGATGTCGGATCTGAACGACATGCTGGACCGAGACGCCCGCGGCGAGCACACCCAAGATGATTTCGACCAATTCATGCAGAAGCATGGGGAATTCTTTCCGGAGAATCCCCGCAATCTCGAAGAGCTGGTCGACATCCTGGCCCGCAGGTCCGCAGCGGCCCAGCGGATGCTCGCGTCCATGACCCCGGAGCAGCGCCAGGAGTTGCAGGGGCTGATCGACCAGACGCTGCGACAGGCCGGCCTGGGCGAGCAGATGGCCCGCCTCGGCGAGTCCCTGTACGCCCGCCGCCCCGACCTCGCGTGGGACACCCCTGAGCAGATGAACGGCGACCAGCCCCTCGGCATGGGCGACGCCGTCAGCGCCCTGGAGGAGCTCGCCGACCTCGGCCGGCTGGAGGAGGCGCTCCGCCAGGACTACCCCGGAGCCCGGCTCGACGACATCGACGAGGCCGCGATCCGCCGTGCCCTGGGCCGGTCGGCCGTCGACGACCTGGAGACGCTCAAGCAGATCGAGCGCGAGCTGGAGGAGCAGGGGTACCTCCGGCGGCAGCGCGGCAAGCTGGAGCTCACCCCGAAGGCCGTGCGCCGGCTCGGGGAGACCGCCCTGCGCAGGGTCTTCGACTCGCTGGACGCCGGCAGGCGCGGCGACCACGACCAGCGTGACGCGGGAGCGGCCGGCGAGCTGACCGGCTCGTCCCGCCCGTGGCGCTTCGGCGACGAGCAGCCACTGGACGTGGTGCGCACCCTGGTCAACGGCGTTCGCCGGGGAGGCCCCGCCGGCGGCGACGGCCGGGTGTCGCTGTCGGTGGACGACTTCGAGGTGGCCGAGACCGAGCGGAGGACGGCGGCGGCGGTGTGCCTGCTGGTCGACCTGTCGTACTCCATGGCCTTGCGCGGCACCTGGGCGCCCGCCAAGCAGACGGCGCTGGCCCTGCAGGCCTTGGTCGCGTCCAAGTTCCCCGGGGACGCCGTCCAGATCATCGGCTTCTCCAACTACGCCCGCGTGCTGCAGGCCGAGGAGCTGGCCGGGCTCGAATGGGACATGGTCCAGGGCACGAACCTGCACCACGCGCTGCTGATCGCGGGCCGCCACCTCGACCGGCACCCCGACTTCGAGCCCGTGGTGCTCGTCGTCACCGACGGCGAGCCGACCGCCCACCTCATGCGGAACGGCCGTTACTGGTTCGAGTGGCCGCCCTCCCGCGAGACCCTGGAGCTCACGCTGGCGGAGGTCGACAAGATGACCCGCCGCCGGGCGACGATCAACGTGTTCATGCTGGCCACGGACGAGCGGCTCAAGGAATTCGTGGACGAGGTGGCCAGGCGCAACGGCGGCCGGGTCTTCTCCCCGAGCGCCGACCGCCTCGGGGAGTACGTCGTCAGCGACTTCCTGCGGTCTCGCCGCACCCGCTGACTGAATAGCGGTTTGCGGGGGTATGTCCATCTTCCGGCGCACTTTTCGGGAAAGGACAATCAATACGCTTTGTCGGGCCGGGTGTTAATCAGTTGCCGATCGATATGCGATCTCGGAGGATATTCATAAAGGGTGATTTACCCGAGATCCCCGAGGTCGGCCCGTCCCGAAAGGAGGGTGCCATGTTCGCGGCAGTCGCTCTCCTCCTCCTCATGATCTTCACGGTGACGATGTTCGAGGTCACCGTGAACAACCGGCACCGTTCCCCGAAGCCGCCCGTCCCCAAGACCCCCGCCGAGACGGCACAGGAGGACGTCCCGAAACCATGAGCGCGCGCTCATGATTTCGTACGGTTGTCCGACGGCCGTTCCCCGCTGATCACAGAGACGATAGCCTCAGCGGCATGTCGTTCCTCGACAAACTTCTGCTCTGGCTGCACATCGGCTTCGCGATCTTCGCGATCGGCCCGCTGACCGCCGCCACCATGTTCACCCCGCGATACATCCGGGCCAGAGATGCCTCCGTGCTGCGCTACCTGCACCGCAGCACGCGCATCTTCGGCGTGCTGACCCTCGGCGTGTTCCTGTTCGGGCTCGCGCTGGCGGGCGCCAACATCGGCAAGCCGTACTTGTCGGTGTCGATGACGCTGTTCATCGTGGCGGCGGTGCTGCTGGTCATCATCGATCGTGACCAGAGCACCGCCGTCCGCGTGCTCTCCAACGAGACTCCGGAGGACGACGCCAAGGTTCAGACCGGACGCATCGCCACCCTCTCGTCGGTCATGGCCCTCATCTGGCTCGTGATCCTGGTGCTGATGGTGTGGTTCAACCCCTGAGCGCGCCCTTGGCCCCCTAGGAGCCCAGAGCCTGCCTGAGGTCGCCGATCAGGTCGCTGGCCGTCTCGATGCCGACCGACAGGCGGATCAGGTCGGAGGGCACCTCCAGGGCCGTTCCGGCGACCGAGGCGTGGGTCATGCGGCCGGGGTGCTCGATCAGCGACTCGACGCCCCCGAGCGACTCGCCGAGGGTGAACAGCTTCGTGCGGTCGCAGATCTCCAGCGCCTCGGCCTCACCGCCCACGACGCGGAACGACACTATGCCGCCGAACCGCCTCATCTGCTTGGCGGCCACCTCGTGGCCGGGGTGATCAGCCAGCCCCGGATAGAACACCTCGGTGACGCGAGGGTGCGAGAGCAGCATGTCGACGACCTGCTCGGCGTTGTCGCAGTGGCGCTCCATGCGCAGGGCGAGCGTCTTGATGCCGCGCAAGGTCAGCCAGGAGTCGAACGGGCCCGCGACGCTTCCCATGGCGTTCTGGTGGTAGGCCAGCTCGTCGCCGAGGTTGCGGTCGCGGGTGATCAGGGCCCCGCCGACCACGTCGGAGTGGCCCCCGATGTACTTGGTGGTGGAGTGGACCACCACGTCGGCACCCAGCGCCAGCGGCTGCTGGAGGTAGGGCGAGGCGAAGGTGTTGTCCACCAGCAGCAGGGCGTCCGCCTGGTGGGCGATGGAGGCGAGCGCCTCGACGTCGGCGATGCCCAGCAGCGGGTTGGTCGGGGTCTCCACCCAGATCGCCCTGGTGTCGGGACGGATGGCCGCGCGCACCGCCTCCACGTCGCCGAGCGGCACCGGGTCGTAGTGCAGCCCCCACCGCGAGAGGACCTTGGCGAACAGCCGGTACGTGCCGCCGTAGGCGTCGTCCGGGATGATCACGTGGTCGCCCGGCCTGCACACCGTGCGCAGCAGGGTGTCCTCGGCGGCGAGGCCGGAGGCGAAGGCCAGCCCGCGCGTCCCGCCCTCGATGGCCGCCAGGCACTCCTCCAGAGAGTTCCTGGTGGGGTTCGCCGAGCGGCTGTACTCATATCCGGCCCGCAGCCCGCCGACGCCGTCCTGCTTGTACGTGGACACGGCGTAGATGGGAGGCACGACCGCACCGGTGTGCGGGTCGGGCTCCTGGCCTGCGTGGATGGCCAAAGTCTCGAAGCCTTCAATCATGGCTCCACGCTATCGCCCCTCCCGGAGGACGAAACCGCGCCGCGGGCCTACGGCGGAAGGACGAGACGAGGATCAACCCGCCGTCCGATGGCAACCCCCTTCACCACCGCCTACCGTCGGCTGGGAACCCCCTTCCCGCCTTCACCTCACCGCACCAGCGGAGGCCGTTCCGGGCGCCCGCGACGTGCTCACGACGGGACCACGGCGAATGCTCGACGTCATCGGCAGGCTCACGACCCGCCATGCGTGGTGGGTGCTGGCCTGCTGGACGGCCGTGCTCGCCGCCGCGCTGGCGGCCCGGCCTGACACGCTCCCCGGCGTCTCCGGCGGGTACGGGCCGCTGCCGGTCGGCGCGTCGGGAGCGTTCGGCGCCGCCGTCGCGCTCCTCGCGCTCCTCGCCTTCCTCCGCTCCCCCGCCGCGACGCTGACAGCCCTGCTGGCGGCGGTGGCCGTCCACAGCCTGTCCGCCACGGCGATCTCGGCCCTGGGCCTGCCCACCCCGCCGGGCCTGTTCGCCTATGGCACGACGACGGCGTGCGCGACCATGCTGATCCACCGGTTCAGGGAGCGCCTGGCCTCTGGCGACGGGCCCGCGCACGCCGTGCGCACCTCGCTGGACCAGGCCGGGACGGTGGTCGCCACGGCGGGCGCGGCCTGGATCGCCTCCTGCGGCGCGCTGCCCCTCGGCGCCTACCCGCGCGGTCTCGGCCCCGCGCTCGCCGTGACGGCCTCGGTGCAGCTGCTCGTCGTGCTCACCCTGCTCCCCGCCGTGCTCGCCGTGCTGGGCTCCCGGCTGGTGTGGCCCGCACGGCGGCGGCGCCGCACGGGACGGCCGGCGGCCATGGCGAGGTTCGGGCTGGCCGTCGCCGCCCACCCGGGCACGTGGACGTCCCTGGCGGCGGGGCTGATCGTCGCGATGGGGGCGATCGGGCCGGTGCTGGTGCCCTCCCCGCTGCCCCTCCCCGTCGTGGCCGTAGCCGGGGTGCTGGTCGCGCTCGTTCTCGCGCTGGTGCTCCGGAGTCTGATCTCCCCGGTCTACCTCACGGCGGGAGCGTTACTCGTCGCCTGGGCAGCCGGCACCGCCGCCGCCCGGCCCGGGGACCAGATCGCCGTGTTCATGTTCGTGCTGGTCGTCAGCGTCTCCACCGCCCTGCTCGTGCTCGCCCGGGTGCGCGAGACGGCCCGTACCGGCCGTGACCCCCGTACCTCCTCGGCCTTGGCCGCCAAGTACGCGGCCCCGCCCGCGCTCGCGGCCCTGCTGGCCACGGGGACGCTCACCGCGGCGATTTACGATGTGCTGTCCGGCGTGTGCCTGGTCGCCGGGGGCGCGGCGCTCGCGCTGGTGATCGTCCCGGGGCTCACCGCGATGCTCGGCGCCCGCGCGTGGTGGCCCGACGCCGCCCCGGCCCCCGAGGTGCACCGGCCGGACGCGCACCTGGCCTCACCCGGCGACGCCCACCCGGCCTGAGCATCCGTCCGGAGGCGGGTCCACACGCGGCCTGTACGTCCGTCCGGCGGCGGCTCCACGCGCCCTGAGCGTCCGTCCGGCGGTGGGGGTCGGCCGAATGGCCGATCCTGTGCCGCGGTGCTCCGATTACCCTCGACGACCGTGAGGGAAACCCATCGGCTCGTGTACTGGATCCGGCGGCTCAGCGAGATCGCGCTGGTCGGCTGGCTCGGGCTGATCCTCCTCGGCGACACGGCGATCGCGGTCGCGATGGGCCGGGCGCAGTTCGCGGCGCCGCTGTGCGGGCTCATCGGCATCGGGGCGTACCTGCTGCGCGAGCGGTTCCGTGTCCAGGGCATGGTCCTGCTCATGGGGATGTCCGCCGGAGTGTCGCTGTTCACCGGCGTCTTCCACTGGACGGGCTCCCCCGGCTTCGCCGAAGCCGGAGCGCTGCTGCTGCTCACCGTGGGGGCGCTGCGCTGGGTCACGCCGCTCAGGCTCGCCGTGCTGCTCTCGGTGCTCGCGATGGTCACCCTCGAACTGTCCGCCGGCCTGCGCACCCAGAAGACCTCGGCCGTCGGCTTCGGCTTCCTGTTCTTCGTCGCCTGGGCGGTGGCGATGGGCATCGGCAGCTACCTTCGCTACCAGCGAGAACACCGCCTGGAGACGGTGAACGCCGTCCGGAGGGCCGAACGCCTGGAGCTCGCCAGGGAGCTGCACGACCTGGTCGCCCACCACATCACCGGCATCGTGGTCCAGGCGCAGGCGGCGAGAACCGTGGCCGCGCAGAAGCCCGAGGCCGTCGTGCCCTCGCTCGAAGCGATCGCCAACGCGGGAGCGGACGCGCTGACCTCCATGCGCCGCCTGGTCGGGGTGCTCAGGGCCGACGACGACGCGTCCCGCAACCCCGGCACCACGCTCACCGACCTGCGGGTGCTCGTCGAAAGGTTCTCGGCGGGCGGCCCCCAGGTGGACTTCGACGTCCGTCAGGGCCTCAGCGAGTCCGAGCTGGCGCCCGAGGTGCTCACCACCCTGCACCGCGTCCTGCAGGAGTCCCTGACGAACGTACGGCGGCACGCGCCCGGCACCGGCTGGGTGCGGGCCGAGCTGGGGCCTGCCGAACGGGGGGTGCTGCTGTGCGTCCGCAACCACCGATCGCCCTCCGACCCGCGCGTCGCCCGGCTGGGCGGCGGGTTCGGCCTGGTGGGCATGGCCGAGCGGGTCAAGGCCCTCGGCGGGAACCTCGTCGCGGGCCCCACCCCCGAGGGGGCCTGGGAGGTCCGCGCCTGGTTCCCCGCAGGCCACGAGCCGGCCCGCCTCTGAGCCCGGGTGCCGCGCCCTCCCTCGGCCCCGCACCCGGTCTCAGCTCTTCACAAGTTGCCCACAGGCTGTGTTCTTCAGGCGCTCGCCGCGCTCGCGAGGCTGTGTTGGTTCAGGCGCTCGCTCCGCTCGCGAGGAAGGCGAGCAGGTCCTGCCTGGTGATCAGGCCGATCGGCTTGCCGTCGTCGAGGACCACCGTGGCGTCGGCCTTCTCCAGCGCCTCGATGGCCACCGAGACGGGCTCGCCCGAGCCGATCATGGGGAGCGGCGCCGACATGTGGTCCGCGATCGGGTCCTCCCCCCGCAGCTTGCCCCGGTAGAGGGCCTCCAGCAGGTCGCGCTCGACGATCGAGCCGACCACCTCGGCCGCCATGACCGGGGGCTCTTCCTTCATGACGGGGAGCTGCGACACGCTGTACTCGCGCATGATGGCGATCGCCGTGCTGACCGACTCGTGCGGGTGCGTGTGCACGAACTCCGGCAGCCCGGGCGACTTGCGGCCGAGCACGTCGCCGACCAGCCCTTCGTCGCTCGTGGACGTCAGGAAGCCGTAGTCGGCCATCCAGTCGTCGTTGAAGATCTTGGAAAGGTAGCCACGCCCGCCGTCCGGCAGCAGGACGACCACGATGGCGTCGGGCCCGGCCTCGGCCGCCACCTTCAGCGCCGCCACGACCGCCATGCCGCAGGAACCCCCGACGAGCAGGGCCTCCTCGCGCGCCAGGCGCCGGGTCATCCCGAAGGAGTCCTTGTCGGAGACCGCGATGATGCGGTCGGCCACCGTGGTGTCGTAGGTGGCGGGCCAGATGTCCTCGCCGACGCCCTCCACCAGGTACGGCCGCCCGGAGCCGCCGGAGTAGACCGAGCCTTCGGGGTCGGCGCCGATGACCTGGACCCGGCCCCCCGAGACGTCCTTGAGGTAGCGGCCGGTGCCGCTGATCGTGCCGCCGGTGCCCACCCCCGCGACGAAGTGGGTGATCCGCCCGTCGGTCTGGTCCCAGATCTCGGGCCCGGTCGAGTGGTAGTGACTTGCGGGGTTCTCCGGGTTGGAGTACTGGTCGGGCTTCCAGGCGTTCGGGATCTCGCGCGCCAGCCGGTCGGAGACCGAGTAGTAGGACTCCGGGTGGTCGGGCGAGACCGCCGTCGGGCAGACGACGACCTCGGCGCCGTACGCCCTGAGCACCGCGATCTTGTCCTGCGCCACCTTGTCCGGCACGACGAACAGGCAGCGGTAGCCCCTGTCCTGGGCGACGATCGCCAGCCCGATGCCGGTGTTGCCCGACGTGGGCTCCACGATCGTGCCGCCGGGACGCAGCTCTCCTGACCGCTCGGCCGCCTCGACCATGCGCAGCGCGATGCGGTCCTTCACCGAGCCGCCCGGGTTGAAGTACTCGACCTTCGCCAATACCTGCGCGGATACGCCGGCCGTGACCTTGCGGAGCCGTACGAGCGGGGTGTCGCCCATGAGCTCGATGAGCGAGTCGTGTACGCGCACCGGGAATAACACCTCATTTGCCGAAGCTTTGTCAGCTTGCCGATGCCGGATATCCGATGGGTGATCAGGTGTCCGGCGGGTTCAACTCCTCACCGTACCGTCACGACTACCAACCCAAGGGACAGGCGTCCGCGAGTCGCGCCATCACGAATCGGAACGGCCGCGATCATAGTGTCAAGACCATGATCAGACCATGAAAACAGCTACAAGCCAGCGCATATGACCACTGACACCACAACGGGCAACCACGACGAAGGTACAGGGATCAGGAAGGACAACGGCAGTGATGTGGACGCCGGGAACCGCACGGGCAGCCCGCCGTATCGCGACCGCGGCCGCCCTGGGCAGCGGGGGCGTCACCGCCCTCGGAGCGGCCGTGTACGGCCTGCTGATGGCCGAGGCGATGCTCGCACGAAGGATCGTCGGCCGCCCGCACGGCATGGAGGGGCCCGCCTCCGACGGCATCTACGGGGAGTGGCCGAGCCACGGTGACGTGGCGGTCGAGCCCATCAAGCTGGTCATGCTCGGCGACTCGACCTCCGTGGGGCTCGGCATGACCGACCCGTCCACGACCCCCGCCGTGCTGCTGGCCAACGGCCTGGCCGCCATCGCCGAGCGCCCCGTGCGGCTGGACGTCTTCGGCAGGTCCGGCGCGGTGTCCGCCGACCTCACCCTGCAGGTGGACCGGGCGCTCAGGACGGAGCCCGACATCGCCGTGATCTTCGTGGGCGCCAACGACGTCACCACCCAGACCAAGCCGGCCGAGGCCGTACGGCACCTGCAGAAGGCGGTGCGGAGGCTCCGCGAGGCGGGCGCGGAGGTCGTCGTGGGCACGTGCCCCGACCTCGGCACGATCAGGCCGATCGGCCAGCCGCTGCGCTGGGTCACGCGGCTGTGGAGCCGCCAGCTCGCCGCGGCCCAGACGGTCGTGGTGATCGAGGAGGGCGGTCGCACGGTCGCGTTCGCGGACATCCTCGGCCCGGAATTCGCCTCATATCCGGGCGAAATGTTCGGACCCGATCGATATCACCCATCTGCGCGAGGTTACCAACGGTCCGCTTACGTAGTGCTACCTTCTGTATGCGCCGCGTTGGGGTTGTGGCCCGAGCTCGCACCCGAGCGTGGCGAGGGATCGCAATCGATTTACCTCGCGGCGGCCATCGCCGCGGAGGAGTCCGGCACCGAGGTCACCGCGACCCGCGTCGCCGGCCGAGCGACCGGCCCCCAAGGAAGGTGGGCCACGATACTTCGCCGCCGGCCAGGGACGATGCCTCGCAGCGCCTGAACCCGGTCACCCTCCGCGACGCAGTCGTCACACTGCCCGCATTGGAGTGGAATGCCCGTGATCCGGCCTTTAGCGAAACCGGCTCTGCGCCTTGCCGGGGCCCTTGCCGGGGTCCTCGCCCTGGCTGGTTGCTCCAGCAGCAAGGCGGCCATCGAGGAGACCCATCCGACCTGGCTCAACGGCGAGGTGAACGCCGTCAGCCGCGCCACCGTGGCGGCCGGCGTGGCCGCCGTGACCTCGCTGAAGCCGGACGGCACGCTGGAGACCGCCGCCCTCGACCTCGCCCGCGGCAGGAGGCTGTGGGCCCATCCAGCGACGATCGCCGGGCGCCTGCCCGGCATGGGCGTGCAGCCGCCCGCCGCGGTCGAGACCGGTCAGGGCCAGGCGGTCGTCGCCGCCGTCGACCCGGCGAAGCGCGGCAGGTGGAACGCCACGCTGATCGTCCGCGACGCGCGCACCGGCCAGAAGAAGTGGTCCAGGCCCGTCCAGTCGACCTTCGGCCCGCAGCGGTGCGGCCCGTACCTGTGCATGTCGGAGAACACCGCGCTGGCCTCGGCCCGCATGGTCGTGCTCGACCCGCTCACCGGCAAGCTCCTGTGGACGCTTCCCGGCATCAGCGAGGTGGAGTGGTCCGATCAGTCCAGGGTCGTCATGCTCCGCATGGCCAGGCACCCCGTCCTTTCCGCCCACGACCTGAAGACCGGGGCGCCGGTCTGGCAGCTTCCGGTCGAGCAGGCACTCAGCACCGGCATCGACCTGTCGGGCGGCTGGGCCTTCGGCACCTCCGGGGAAAACCTCGTCGGCTACGTCGCCCCGTACACCAACCCCAAGAAGAACAGGACCTCGGCCTTCGGCCTCTTCTCGATCAAGCTCTCGAACGGCACCGTCAACTGGCTGCGCCCCTCGGTCGTACGCGTCTACCCGAGCGGCAGCCCCGGCTTCGCGCCCGTGGTGCGGCCCATCGACGAGCAGGGCCAGTACGGCGGCTTCGCCCGGCTCGATCCCGGCTCCGGCCGCGTGATCGGCCAGATCGCCGCCGGTCAGGTGCCGGGCACCGGCTGGTGGCTCGCGTTCCCCAAAGACATGGGCAGGCTCGACTTCCTCAAGCCCAACGGTTCGGGCTCCGCGTTCGACCTGCCCTCCGGGCAGCCCACCCCGGTGAAGGACCAGCGCGGCTGGTCCTTCTGCGTCACCGACCCCAAGCCGCTGCCGCTGGCCGGGCTGCCCCAGGGCTTCTACTCCGTGGCCTCCCTGTGCGAGTTCGACCTGGCGACCGGCAAGCGCGTGCCCGGCCCCGCGGGGACTCCGCCCGCGTGGTTCACCGGCAGCCAGGACGGCTGGCGCCTCTGGCGTGACGAGAAGGGCGCCCTGCACGCCATCAGGGACACCACCGGCACCGCTCCCGGCATGTACGGCTGACGCCGGCTCCGGATACCCGCCGTTCAGGGCCCCGTGATCCGATCACGGGGCCTTTCTGCTGCTTGCCGTACATAGTTCTGTTTCTTGGTGCCCCGGGGCGTGGCATCCGCCCTACCGCACGGTAACCTCCGCTGAAGGGAGCCCTGCCACGAACCCAGGAGAGCCAAATGCCCGAGGCAGTAATCGTCGCGACCGCACGTTCGCCGATCGGCCGAGCCTTCAAGGGGTCGCTCAAGGACATCCGTCCCGACGACCTGACCGCTCAGATGATCAAGGCCGCGCTGGACAAGGTCCCTCAGCTCGATCCCAACGACGTCGACGACCTGATGCTGGGCTGCGGCCTGCCGGGCGGCGAGCAGGGCTTCAACATGGCCCGCGTGGTGTCCGTGCTGCTCGGTCTCGACCGCGTCCCTGGCACCACGGTCACCCGCTACTGCTCCTCGTCGCTGCAGACCACCCGCATGGCGTTCCACGCCATCAAGGCGGGCGAGGGAGACGTGTTCATCTCGGCGGGGGTCGAGACCGTCTCCCGCTTCGCCAAGGGCAGCTCCGACTCGCTGCCCGACACCACCAACCCCCTGTTCCTGGACGCCAAGACCCGCACCGACGCCGGCGCCCAGGGCGGCGGCCCCGAATGGCACGACCCGCGCCAGGACGGCCAGCTCCCCGACGTCTACATCGCCATGGGCCAGACCGCCGAGAACGTCGCCGGCATCCGCGGCGTCAGCCGCGGGGAGCAGGACGAGTTCGGCGTCCGCTCGCAGAACCTCGCTGAGAAGGCCCTGGCCAACGGCTTCTGGGAGCAGGACATCACGCCGGTGACCCTGCCGGACGGCACCGTGGTGAGCAAGGACGACGGGCCGAGGCCCGGCACCACCTACGAGGCCGTCTCCCAGCTCAAGCCGGTGTTCCGGCCCGACGGCACGGTCACGGCGGGCAACTGCTGCCCGCTCAACGACGGCGGCGCCGCGGTGATCGTGATGAGCGACGTGAAGGCGGCCGAGCTGGGCATCACGCCGCTGGCCCGCATCGTGTCGACCGGCGTCACGGGCCTGTCCCCCGAGATCATGGGCCTCGGACCGGTGGAGGCGTCTCGCCAGGCGCTGAGCCGGGCGGGCATGTCGATCAGCGACGTCGACCTCGTCGAGATCAACGAGGCGTTCGCCGCCCAGGTCATCCCGTCGTACCAGGAGCTCGGCATCGACATCGACCGGCTCAACGTCAACGGGGGCGCCATCGCCGTCGGGCACCCGTTCGGCATGACGGGCGCCCGCATCACCTCCACCCTGATCAACGGCCTGCGCTTCCACGACAAGGCGATCGGCCTGGAGACGATGTGCGTCGGCGGGGGCCAGGGCATGGCCATGGTGCTTGAGCGCCTGAACTAGCCGTGGACGTCGGGGCCGGCGCGCGTGAGCTCGATGCGGGCGATCACGCGCCGGTCCCGGGTCATGGCCGCACGGTAGTCGTCCCAGTCGGGGTGCTCGCCGGCGATGCCCCGGTAGTACTCGACCAGGGGCTCCATCGCCTCGGGGAGGGACACGATCTCGGCGGTCCCCTCCACCTGGATCCAGTCGCCGAAGAAGGCGTCGGTCATCACGCACAGCGTGACGGCGGGGTTGGCGCGGAGGTTGCGGGTCTTGGCGGCGGTCTCACGGGTGCTGACGATCGCACGGCCGTCGGCGTCCAGACCGACGGTGACCGGTGAGGTCTGCGTGCGGCCGTCGGCGTGCGTGGTCACCATCACCGCACGGTGGTTGTTCCTGATGAATTCACGGGCCTTGTCGAGATCCATGTCTCCATGATGATCCATGCCCGGAACGGAGTCGCGCCCACGCCATGCGATGGCGTGGGCGCGCTAGGCAGGCAGGGGCTTACATGAAGCCCATGCGGGAACGGCGCTGCCGCTCGTGCTCGATCACGATCGCCGCGGCGTAGCCGTGGGTCAGCCCGTGCTCGTCGGCGAGCCAGTTGGCCCGTTCGTCACACCGTAGGAAAGCCGGGCCGTTGTCGATGGCTTGGAACCACTCTGGGAGTGCGCGTCCGGTGATGTCCGGAACCCTGGCAATCAGCTTGTTCTGCGTCTCCGGTGAGTGGTTCAACGACATGGGCACCTCCATGAGTGAAGCCTCTTTTGCTTGACACTGCATCACCAGCCCCGTGATGGCAAGCCCCCAATGGCCAGCCTTCTCTTACACGAGGTAGATCATTAGTCGCTGTGTGTGGGCTTACCCAACGGTTCCATGGCCATGCCAAAGAGAAACGGCCGGCCGAAACCCGCCGGGCGATCCTCTGCCAGAGGATCTAGTCGTTGTTGAAGAAGAAGCTGATGAACCGGAGGATCTCCAGGTAGAGCCAGACGAGGCTCACCGTGAGGCCGAAGGCCATCAGCCAGGAGTACTTCTCGGGGACGCCGGCCCGCACACCCTTCTCCACCGCGTCGAAGTCGAGCAGCAGGAAGAAGCAGCCGAGCAGGATCATCGCCACGCTGAAGATCCAGCCGATGGGGCTGTCGGTGCGAAGGCCGAGGCCGCCGGAGGTGAAGATGCCGACGAGCATGTTGAGAACCATCAGCCCGACCGCGGCGATGCCGGCGGCGACGACGAACTTGGTGAACTTCGGCGTCGGCCGGAAGATCTTGAGCGCGTACACCGACAGCACGCCCGCGAACGCCACCATCGTGCCGAGCACCGCCTGGAAGACGATGCCGGAGTACACGTCGTTGTACGTCCTGCTGATCACCCCGACGGCGAGGCCGTAGGCGACGGAGTAGCCGAGGATCAGCGCGGGGTTCGTGCTCTGCTTGAACGAGATGACCAGGCCGAGCACCAGGCCCACGATCACCGCGGGGAGGGCGATCGCCACGCTGAAGTTGAGGTACCACGCGATAGCGGCGGTCACCACGAGGGTGCCGAGCGTGATGAACCCGCGTACGACGACGTCGTCGATGGTCATGGGCCGCGTCGCGGTGGGGGGAGCGTACGACGGGGCGTTGTACATGTTCTGCAAGTACTCGGGGCTCGCCGCGGGACCGCCCCAGGTCTGACGATTGTTCTGCCCCAGTTTGTTCAGGACCGGGTTCCTGCTCTGCATCACTGCCTCCACTGCGACCTGCGATCAGCCTGTTCGGTCGAGCCTCACAGGGAGTGCCGCCTGTAGCACATAGCTTTACATCTGTTCTGGCGGTCAGGATGGCCCCTGCCGTATGTCACCGCCAGACCCCGGCATACCGAGATCCAGCGGCAACGGATACAACGACCAGGCACGCACCCGAGTTCCGGCCCCTCGGATCCCGTTTCGATCACCTCCCGCCGAGGGCGGCGGGTCAGGGGCCGGGGGGCGGCCTGCGACGTGCGATGGCGGCGAGCCGGGTTCTGTCCTGGCCGATAACCCAGCGGGGAGGAGGATTCTATCGTGGGTGTCGAGAAGTAAACCCTTTCTGCGAGCCCTGGAGACCGCTACCGGCCTGGCCCCATTACCGCTGCTTTAGAAGAGCCGGCCGAATGGCGGTCGCCGCCCGCCGCCGCTTTGCCCCCGTCCCTGGCCTCCAAAGAGCGGTGTGGAATCGCAAGGATTCGCCGGGTCGGCCCGGCATTCATGGCCGTTTAACTTTCAACGACTCCTGAAGCCCGATGACCCGTCCTAACTGGTCCAGTTGCGAGGAGAGGTCGAGCGCGCCGATCCGGCAGACGATGTGACGTGCCCCCGCGTCGACATAGCGGCCCAGGCGCTCCGCCACGTGCTCGTACGGTCCCGCGATCATGGTCTGGATCGTCTCCGCGACCTCCAGCGGCAGCTCGTAGTTCGCCCTGCTGTAGGCGTCCAGCGCGCGGCGACCGGCCGCCACGTCCTCGGTGATCAGGATCGTGGCGAACAGCGCCGGGGTGACCGCGCCCGGTGCCCGTCCCGCGCCGGCGGCGGCCCCGCGCACGTCGGCCAGGCCGGACCCGTAGTCGGCTGCGTCGGGCGGATAGGGCAGCCACCCGTCGTACAGCCGGCCCGTACGGGCGAGCGCCGCCGGGGTGGCGCCACCGAGCCAGATGGGCGGGCCGCCCGCCCGGTACGGCGCCGTTCCCGGCGGCAGCTCGTCGAAGCGCAGCACCGGGCCCTGGTACGAACTCGCGGTCCTGGTCGTCCAGATATGGCGCCAGAGCGCGACGGTGTCGTCCAGGCGGGCGAAGCGCCGTTCCCACGGCACCTCGGACAGCTCGTACAGCGGCCTGCCGAAGCGCCCGGGGAAGCCCGCGCCCACCGCCACGGCCAGCCGCCCGCCCGACAGGAGGTCCAGGGACGCGAGCGCCTGGGCGGCCTGCACCGGACGGCGCAGCACCGGCATCAGCGCGGCGGTGCCGATCGTGACACGCTCGGTCACCGAGCTGACGGCGGCGAGCATGGTCAGCGCCTCGACGCGCGGCTGGAGCAGCGAGTCGTTGGCCCACACGGAGGCATAACCGAGTTCCTCGGCCCGGACCGCGAAGTCGACCAACCGGCGGGGATCCGTGCCCTCGCCCCACTGGCCCTGTCCCGTCGGCAGCAGGACGCCCAGGCGAATGTCCTCATCCATTGTCGTCATCCATGCCGGACAGCGTGCGGGCCGCCGTGAATGGCGGCAATTCCCTGCGCGGAATCGCCACGTGCCGCGAAATGGCACTACAACTGGGGCGTGGACTTCCCTCACGCGCTGCGCGAGCGCAGGAACCGGCGCCATCTCAGCCAGCTGGAGCTCGCGATCCGCGCGGGCACGACCCAGAGGCACATCAGCTTCATGGAGAGCGGCCGGTCGGCGCCGGGCCGCGGCATGATCGTACGGCTGGCGGAGTCGCTGGAGCTGCCTCTCCGTGAGCGCAACGGCCTGCTGCTGGCGGCCGGGTACGCCCCGGTGTATCCGGAGACGAGCCTCGACGATCCCGCGCTCGCCCCGGTGCGCACCGCGCTGGACCACATCCTCACCGGCCACCTGCCCTACCCGGCGATCGTCGTCGACCGGCACGGCTACCTGGTGGCCGCCAACGCCGCCTTCGGAGTGCTCTGCGAGGGCGTCGCGCCCGAGCTGCTCGCACGGCCGGCGAACGCCTACCGGCTGGCCCTGCACCCGCGCGGCATGGCGCCCCGGATCCTCAACTTCGCGGAGTGGGCCGCGCACATCCTCGAACGGCTCCACCAGGACTCCCTGCGCGATCCCGACGACCGGCTGGCAGGCCTGCACGCGGAGCTGCGGGAGTACGTGCCGCAGCCGCTCGTGGGCGCGGGCCACCTCGGGTTCGCGGTGCCGCTGCGCCTGCGGTCGGAAGGAGGCGAGATGCGGCTGATCACCACCGTCACGACCTTCGCCACCGCCGTGGACGTCACGCTCGCGGAGCTGAAGCTGGAGGCCTTCCTCCCGGCGGATCAGGACACGGCGTCCACGCTGGCCTCGTACGCCGAGACCGCTGAAGCGGGGGAAGGTGTCCGGCGGTCAGGCGACGAGGGTAATGCGGCACGGAATGGTAACGATTCGCGTAAGCGGTGAAGCGAGCCCGCCGCTTGACCCGATCGGGGCCGTGGCGATAAACCTTCGCGACCGGAGGCGAACCGACAAGGATATAGGTGTGCGAGTGCGTTACTGCCAGCGGGGCGTTTCATATAGTCGGCAGGGGTGCCCCCGGTGGGACTCGAACCCACACTGGAACCCTTTTAAGGGGTTTGCCTCTGCCATTGGGCTACGGGGGCGCCGTAATCATACGTAACGGACCACACTTGCGTAACGGGTCAGAGCCCACGTCTCTGCTCTTCCTTCCGTAGTGCGCAAGATAACGGTATACGTCACGCGCCCCCGTGACTCGGGCAATGAACAACAGACCGCTCAAGTAGCCCAAATTCACCACGTCACCCCTGTTAGGCCTTAAGAGAACAGTACGGCCCGCGCCCCGGCATTGCGGCGCGAGCCGTACCTAACCCGTCAGCCTGTGGCGGCCGCCGCCTTGAACTCGTCGCGGGGGGACTCGATCTCACCGAGTGAGACGGTCTCCCGCTTGAAGAAGAGGGCGAGCGTCCAGTCGGCCACCACGCGGACCTTGCGGTTCAACGTAGGCACCCGGGACAGATGGTAGGTGCGGTGCATGAACCACGCAGGGAATCCGTGAAGCTTGACACCGTAGACGTTCGCCACGCCCTTGTGCAGGCCGAGCCCCGCGACCGACCCCGCGTACTTGTGCCGGTACTCGACCAGGGGACGTCCCTGCAGGTGGCGGACGATGTTGTCGGCGAGCACCTTGGCCTGCCGCACGGCGTGCTGCGCGTTGGGCGCGCAGTACTGTCCGGGATTGGTCACGTCCGGCACGCCCGCGACGTCACCGGCCGAGAAGGCGCCCTTGACGCCGGCGACGGTGAGCTTGTTGGTGGTCTTGATGCGGCCCCGCTCATCGAGCGGCAAATCGCCCGCGTTGACCACCGGGCTGGCCTTGACCCCGGCCGTCCACACGATCGTGGCCGACTCGAAGGTGTCTCCGTCCGAGAGCACCACGTGGCCACCCTCGCAGGACTTCAGAAGGGTCTGCATCTTGACCTCGATGCCCCGCTTGCGCAGCTCCTCCAGGGTCCACTTGCCCATCTCGGGGCCGACCTCGGGAAGGATGCGGTCGCTGGCCTCGACGAGCACCCAGCGGAGGTCCTTCTCGCTGAGGGTGTCGTAGTACTTCACCGCGTCCCTGCCCATGTCCTCAAGCTCGGCCAGAGCCTCGACGCCCGCGAAACCGGCGCCGACCACGACGAAGTTGAGCGCCCGCCGGCGCACCTGCTCGTCGTCGGTGGAGTCCGCCCGGTCGAAGAGGGCGAGAACGCGGTTGCGCAGCGCGATGGCTTCGCCGACCGTCTTGAACCCGATCGCGGCGTCCGCGAGCCCCGGGATGGGCAGCGTGCGCGAGATGGAGCCGGCCGCCATGACGATGACGTCGTACCCGATCTCCTCGCTCGGCCCGGAGGCGGGCTGGAACGTCACGGACCTGTCGGCGTGATGGACCTTGGTGACCTTGCCGTTGAGGATCCGGACCTTGGACAGCACCCGGCGCAGCGGCGTGACGACGTGACGCGGGGACAGGTTGCCCGCCGCGGCCTCGGGAAGGAAGGGCTGGTAGGTCATGTAGGACTGCGGGTCGATGACCGTGATCCGGACGCTTCCGGACTTCAGCTCGCGGCGCAGAGAGCGCTGAAGCCGGAGTCCTGTGTAGAGACCGACGTACCCTCCGCCGACGATGAGGATGTGCTTGGCCTTCTGGTCCACCTGAGTGCCCCTTCGTGGCATGGTCGCTTGTGAAACCATTCACAAGCCTACGTCACGAAGGGGTATCGACGCCAATCCCCTTGTCGGCAACTATGGGGATATTTTCGGACTGGTACATCTTGAGGGTGGATTCCCCAGGAAAGACCCCCGAAATTTTCGTCTAGTGACGGACTTCACTGCACCACTGGCTGGGGGTGCTTCAGCTCCAGCATTGGCTGGGGGTGGTTCAGCGGGCCAGCTCTGCGGCGCGTGCGAAGATCGCGTCGAGCATCGGCTCGGTGACCCGGCCGGTGAACGTGTTCTGCTGGCTCGGGTGGTAACAGCCCAGCAGGCGGACCGGCGACGAGCCGTACGAGATCTCCACCTCGGCCCCGTGGCCGAACGGCGGCCTGCTCCTGGGCAGGGTGTACCCCGCCTCCCGCAGCGCCGGCCAGACCGCCTGCCAGGCGTACCCTCCCAGGGCGACGATGACGCGAAGCGGGTCGGCGACCAGCTCCAGCTCCCTGGCCAGCCAGGGAAAGCACGTGGCGCGCTCCTCGATGGCCGGCTTGTTCGCCGGTGGCGCGCAGCGTACGGCCGCGACCATGCGCGCGCCGAGCAATCGCTGGCCGTCACCCGCGTGCGTGCTGGTCGGAAGGGCCGCCAGTCCGGTGCGATGCAGCGACGCGAACAGCCAGTCGCCGCTGCGGTCGCCGGTGAAGATCCGGCCGGTACGGTTACCCCCGTGCGCGGCGGGCGCGAGTCCTACGAGAAGAACGCGCGGTTTTTCGTCGCCCCAGCCGGCGATGGGCCTGCCCCAGTACGTCTCGTCGACGAACGCGCGCCGCTTGACGTCCGCGACCCCCTCGCGCCACTCCACCAGACGAGGACACGCCCGGCACACCGACTGCCTGGCGGTGAGCTCGGCGAGAGTGCGGCTCGATCGGGCGAGCTCACGAACCTCGCCGGGGGTGTGCGCCACCGGAGTGCCGGGGTCCGCGGGATCCTCCGGCCATCCGCTACCAGGGGGAACGAAACTCATACCACCGATCGTGCCAGCCCCAACCCGGTGCCCGGGACACCTGGACATTGATCCGTCAGTTGGGTGCTTCGTCTCAGCCTTCTTGAGCGCGGCCTCGCACCGGCATCCTGAACCGAGTGCTGCCCCCGCCCAGGACGAATCCCACCCGGCACCCAATTGACGGGTGAGCCGAGTGCTGCCCACCCAATCACTGGACTCCCCAGACCCGGGAGGCATGTCCACGACGCCCCGAAGAACCCCAGGCCCGTGCGCAGCGCTCCCCTCTCCCCGCCGCCGGGGAACGCCACGGCCTGGGTGGGCAGCACACGGTTCACCCGTCACCCGGGTGCCGGGAGGGCGCAAAATCCATCCCACCCACTCCAGAGCACGCCAAAGCCACCAGGGCCGGTGAAGATCTACGAGGCTACTGCGTCCCGCCGGGGGACAGGCTGTATGCGATGCCGTCGAGGATGTCGTGTTCGCTGACGACCACTTCGGCGAAGCCGTACCGGCTGAGGATGCGGTCGAGGATGAGCGCCCCGGCGCCGATGACGTCCACCCGACCAGGGTGCATGACGGGGATGGCGGCCCGCTCGTCGTGGGTCATGGCGAGCAACCGCTGGGAGACCTGGTGCACCTGCGCGGCCGGGATCCTCGATCCGTGGATGCGCTCCGGGTCGTAGGCGGGCAGGTCGAGGGCGATGCCGGCGACCGTGGTCACCGACCCTGCCAGGCCGATGATGGTGCGCGCCCGCTCCACCGGCACCTGGGCGGACACCCGATCAAGGGCGGCCTCGATGTCAGCGCCCGCCGCCGCCACAGCCTCCACCTCAGCGCCTGCCGCCGCCACAGCCTCCACCTCAGCGCCAGCCCTCGCCACAGCCCCCGCCGCCTCAGCGCCCGCCGCTGCCACGGCCTGTGAGGTCGCGCTGGACGACAGGTGGCGCTCGGTGAGGCGCACGCAGCCGATGTCGACGGAGATCGCACTCTCCACGTCGGCGGAGCCGAGCACGAACTCGGTGGACCCGCCGCCGATGTCGACGACCACGACCGGGGTCTCGACGCCGGTGAGCCCGGTGGTGGCGCCCAGGAACGAAAGGTGCGCCTCCTCTGACCCGGTGATCACCTCGGGCTCGACGCCGAAGATCTCGCGGACCCCGTCGACGAAGTCGGCGCGGTTCGCGGCGTCGCGGGTGGCACTGGTGGCCACCACGCGCACCCGGGAGGCGCCGTGCTCCCTGATCAGCTTGGCGTAGCCCCGCATCGCGGTGAACGTGCGTTCCAGCGCCTCGGGCGCGAGCAGCCATGTCCTGTCGACGTCCTGGCCCAGGCGGACGATCTCCATCCGGCGCTCGACCTCGGACAGCCCATTTCCAGAAATGTCGGCAATGAGGAGGCGCACGGAGTTTGTACCGCAGTCGATCGCCGCCACGCGCGTCATGAGCCCATCCTCGCGACCACCGGCGTTCTCCGAAGGCCCCTCGTCACACGTCCTCCTCTGGAACCTCGGCGCCACCGGAAAGGACCTCCGCACCACCCGAAAGGATCTCCGCACCACCCGAAACGACCTCGGCGCCACCCGGGAGGACCTCCGCACCACCCGAAAGGACCTCCGCACCACCCGAAAGGACCTCCGCACCACCCGAAAGGGCCTCGGCGCCATCATGGGCGCCCGAGCCGGCGGCCGGCTCCACGCAAGGCCCGTCGCACCACCATTCGGGCAGCGCGTCGAGAGCCTCACGGCCCAGGGGATTGCTCCCCGGCACTGCGAGCTCGTGCCCCACCAGCGCGTGCAGGCACTTCACGCGGTTCGGCATGCCACCCGCGCTCTGCATGTCGCGGGGCAGCGGCTCCAGCCCCTCCTCCGAGGCGACCTTGTCCCGCCGCGAGACGTAGTCCTCGTGGGCGCTGGCGTACGCCTCGGCCAGGTCGGGCTCCTCCGTGAGCCTGGCCTGCATCCGCTTCATCAGCCCGGAGGACTCCAGCGTGCCGATCGCGGAGGCCGCCTTCGGGCACGTCAGGTAGTACAGGGTCGGGAACGGCGAGCCGTCGGGGAGCCTCGGAGCCGTCTCCACGACGTCGGGCAGCCCGCACGGGCACCGGTGGGCCACGGCCCGCAACCCCCTGGGCGCCCGGCCGAGCTGCCGCTCCACCGCGGCCACGTCGGTCGGATCAACCCGGGCCACGCTCGCCGGATCAATCCCGGCCATGTCCACCGGATCAACCCCGGCCACGTTCGCCGGTTCCACCATCATCAACTCCCCCTGAAACCGTCACCCAACCGGCGAAGACGTCACGGAGCCGGCGTGCGGCCCGCTTCGATTCGCTGGCCGGTGCCGCGGTCGGCCGCCTCGATCGACTCCCAGAGCGTCTGGTACCACGGGGCCTTGGCCTGGGGCTGCGCCCCCGCCTTGGGCTGCTTGGCCTTCTTGGAAAGGTCGAGCACGACGTAGCACTTCTCTCCGGCACCGCAGTAGTGCAGCCGGGCCCTGGCCTGCTGCCTGATGTACGCGGGGTCGTCGAGCCGCTTGCTGCGCTCTCCGAGCTCCTGAAGGTCCTTGAGCGCCTGAGCCTGCTGCTTCTCCAGTTGGGCGATCTGGCGTCGCTGTGCGACGTACTCCCGCACAGGATAGGCAAGGCTCATGGCGATCGCGCACACGACCACCGCGAGGATCGCGGCGCGCCCCGTCAGCTGCGGTCGTTTCTTCATGATCCTCCCAGGTCCGTACGGCTTGCGCGCAAAAGTGCGCAAGCCGTACGGAGAAAACTAGCCCTGGAAACGCGGAAAAGCTCCGCGACCCGCGTAGCGGGCGACATCGTCGAGCAGCTCCTCGATGCGGAGCAGCTGGTTGTACTTGGCGACGCGGTCGGACCGCGCGGGGGCGCCGGTCTTGATCTGGCCGCAGTTGGTGGCCACGGCGAGGTCGGCGATCGTGGTGTCCTCGGTCTCGCCGGAGCGGTGGCTCATCATGCAGCGGTAGCCGTTGCGGTGCGCCAGGTCGACGGCGTCGAGGGTCTCGGACAGCGTGCCGATCTGGTTGACCTTCACCAGCAGCGCGTTCGCGGCGCCCTCGCGGATGCCGCGCTCCAGGCGCTCGGGGTTGGTGACGAACAGGTCGTCGCCCACGATCTGCACCTTGCCGCCGAGGCTGGCGGTGAGGGCCTTCCAGCCCTCCCAGTCCTCCTCGTCGAGCGGGTCCTCGATGGAGACCAGAGGGTAGGAGCGGACGAGGTCCTCGTAGAAGGAGATCAGCTCGCCTGCGCTGTGGCCCTTGCCGTCGAGGGTGTAGACGCCGCCGGAGTGGAACTCGCTCGCGGCCACGTCGAGCGCCAGCGCGATGTCCTCACCGGGGACGTAGCCGGCCTTCTCGATGGCGACGAGGATCAGGTCGAGCGCGTCGCGGTTGCTCGGCAGGTTGGGGGCGAACCCGCCCTCGTCGCCGAGGCCGGTGGCGTAGCCCTTCTCCTTGAGCACGCCCTTCAGCGCGTGGTAGGTCTCGGTGCCCATGCGCACGGCGTCGGAGAAGGTCTCGGCGCCGATCGGAGCGATCATGAACTCCTGGATGTCGACGTTGCTGTCGGCGTGCGCGCCACCGTTGAGGATGTTCATCATCGGCACGGGCAGCACGTGGGCGTTGGGCCCGCCGACGTAGCGGAACAGCGGCAGGTCGGCGCTGTCGGCCGCCGCCTTGGCCAGGGCCAGGGAAACGCCGAGGATGGCGTTCGCGCCGAGCCTGCCCTTGTTGGGCGTGCCGTCGAGGTCGATCATGGTCTGGTCGACCAGACGCTGCTCCTCGGCGTCGAAGCCGATGATCTCGTCGGCGATCTCGTCCGTGACGTTGAGAACGGCCTTCTGGACGCCCTTGCCGCCATAGCGCTCGTCGCCGTCACGCAGCTCCACGGCCTCGAACTGGCCGGTGGACGCACCGCTCGGGACCGCCGCGCGGCCGGTGCTGTAGTCGTCGAGCAGGATTTCTACCTCAACCGTGGGGTTCCCACGGGAATCGAGAATCTCGCGGGCGGTAACGGCCTCGATGGCAGCCACGAAGCGCTCCTAGATCTGTCAGCCCGGGGACGGGCCCCCGGAACCCACCACCGCGCCGTCGTGCGCGATGCGGTTGCGGACGGTTTGCCTCATGAGCCTATCGGGCCCTACCGGCCAGTACGGCTACGCCTCCCCGCGAACACGCCGCTAACAGTTGCCGTCAACCCTCGGGGAACTATGTCTGCTCCGACCGCTCCCAGGTGCGGACCCGGTCGCGGTAGGCGCGGGCGGCGGCGCGGAGCTCGGCCTCGGGGTCGAGACCCGCCGCGCGCGCCCGCCGTACGAGGTCGAACAGCTCGCGGCCGATGCCCTGGCCGACAGCGCGCGCGAGCGCGTCGGGGACCCCCGCGCGCTCGGCCCGGCTCTGGAGCCCGTTGGCGAGCGAGAGCGCCGGCTGGCCCATCGGGACGCCGTCGAGCAGCGACTCCCAGCCCTTGGCGGCCCGCTCGGCGGCCTTGATGGTGTCCCAGTTGTCGCTGACCTCCTCGGCGCCGCTCACCACGGTGTCCGAGAACACGTGGGGATGGCGCCGGACCAGCTTGTCGACGATGCCTCCCGCGACGTCGTCCACGTCGAAGCCGCCGTCGTCGGGCGAGCGCTCCTGGGCCAGGCGGGAATGGAACATCACCTGCAGGAGCAGGTCGCCCAGCTCCTCCCGCAGCGCGGCGTAGTCGCCGTCCTCGATGGTCTCAAGGACCTCGTACGACTCCTCGAGCAGGTAGGGCACGAGGGACTCGTGGGTCTGCTTGGCGTCCCACGGGCAGTCGCGGCGCAGCCGGTCCATGACGGCCACGAGGTCGAGCAGGCGCGCGCCCGGCAGGTCGTACGAGCCGGGGACCAGCTCGATGACGGGTGGGTCCTCCATGTCGAGCGCGGCGCGGCCTACCGCGCGCATGAACGGCTCGTCGCCGTCCTGCGCGGCGAGCCAGACCACCGTGCCGTCGCGGCTCTCGCGCGCCAGGGCGGCCGGGTCGGGCGTCACGACTTCGACCGGGATGCCCTCGTCCGCGAGGTAGGGCAGGAGAGGATGGTCGCCTGACCCGGTGAGCACCCGGCCGGAGCCGAGCACCGCCCACGCCCGCCCGCTCAGCAGGCCGGGGGCCACCCTGGGCGAGGTCGTGACGACGACGAGGGTCATGTCACTGGCCGGCGGCGGGATCCGGCTGGGGTGTCGCCTCGGTGCCGGCGGCGGGCGTGCCGAACCGTGCCTCCTCGATGAGGCCCTGCTGCGGGTCCCAGGTGCCGTAGCGGTGGGAGACCTTGACAGGAATGGTGTCCATCTGCCCGAACAGCTTCATTTGGGCGGTCTGGACGGAGGCCTGATCGGTCAGGTTGGCGCCGTACTTCTGCAGCGACTTCTGGTAGATCAGGGCGGTGCGGACCCAGGCGTTGGTCTCGGACGGCGGCACGCCCTTGGTGAGCGCCGCCGGGCCGATCTTCTCGATGCCACCCTGCTCGGTGAGGAAGTCGGCGACCTCGCGCTCGGTCACCGTGACGCCGTTGCGCTGCGCGAACTGCTCGAACTGGCGAATGGAGATCATCTGCAGCAGCACGGCCCGCGGGATGGACGGGATCTGGAGCTGCGCCTCGGTGATCTTGGCCTGCTTCAGCGCGGCCTGGTACTCCGTGACCTCGGAGTCCAGCGCGCCATTGGTGATGCGGCTGCTCCCGACGGTCGCCGCCGTGCCGACCTGCACGGGCGAGGAACAGGCGGTCAGCGCGGCACCGGCGAGCACTGCGGCCGCGACGGCCGGCAGCACGCGCACACGATTCGACTTCACTAGCGGTCCCTTCGACAGACGCGGGCTTACTCTACTCAAACCGCGCGCGAGAACGGTCATCGAGCACCTGCGGCCCTGGCGGGTTCGAGGAACAGGGCCTCGACCAGGTCGGTGCACCATTTGAGCAGATCGAGGTCGCGCAGCGGCTGGCCGCCTATGGGCTTGGTCTTCGGAACCGGCACGAGCAGGGTCTCCGCGGCCACCTTGTAGATCGCCTTGGGGTAGAGCCGGTCCAGGCGCACCTGCTGCGACTCGCGCAGCGACACCCGGGCGAACCTGATGTGCTGGCCCTGGAAGGCGACGTCGCTCAGCCCGGCCTTGCGGGCGTGCACCCGGAAGCGGGCCACCTCCAGCAGGTTGTCCACCTCCTGCGGCGGACGCCCGTACCGGTCGACGAGCTCCTCGCGGACGGCCACGATGTCGGCGCCGGACCCCACGGCGGCGAGACGCTTGTACGCCTCAAGGCGCAGCCGTTCGGAGGTGACGTAGTCGTGGGGGATGTGCGCGTTGACCGGCAGCTCGACCTTGACGTCCGCGCGCTCCTCGACGACCTCCTCGCCGGCGAGCTTGGCCTTCTGCTCCTGCACGGCCTCGGCCATCATGCGGACGTACAGGTCGAAGCCCACGCCCGCGATGTGGCCGGACTGCTCGGCGCCGAGGATGTTGCCCGCGCCGCGGATCTCCAGGTCCTTCATGGCGACGTACATGCCGGCGCCCATCTCGGTGTGCTGGGCGATCGTCGCCAGGCGCTCGTGCGCGGTCTCGGTGAGCGGCGCCTCCGGCGGGTACAGGAAGTAGGCGTACCCGCGCTCGCGGCCCCGGCCGACCCGGCCGCGGAGCTGGTGGAGCTGCGACAGGCCGTAGTTGTCCGCGCGGTCGACGATCAGGGTGTTGGCGTTGGGGATGTCGAGGCCGGACTCCACGATGGTGGTGCTGACGAGCACGTCGAACTCGCGCTCCCAGAAGCCGACCATGATCTTTTCGAGCTGCTGCTCGTTCATCTGCCCGTGCGCGACCGCCACGCGGGCCTCGGGCACCAGCTCGCGGAGACGGGCGGCCACCTTGTTGATCGAGGACACGCGGTTGTGCACGAAGAACACCTGGCCGTCGCGCATCAGCTCGCGCCGCACGGCCGCCGCGATCTGCTTCTCGTCGTACGGGCCGACGAAGGTGAGGATCGGGTGCCGCTCCTCCGGCGGGGTCAGGATGGTGGACATCTCGCGGATGCCGGTGAGGCCCATCTCCAGCGTGCGCGGGATCGGCGTCGCCGACATGGCGAGCACGTCCACCTGCGTGCGCATGTGCTTCATGGCCTCCTTGTGCTCGACGCCGAAGCGCTGCTCCTCGTCGACGATGATGAGGCCTAGCTGCTTGAACCGGATGTCCGGGTTGAGCAGCCGGTGCGTGCCGATCACGATGTCGACGCCGCCCTCCCTGAGCGCTTCGAGCGTCGCCTTGACCTCTCCGTCGGTCTGGAAGCGCGACACGGGCTTGACCACGACGGGGAAGCTCGCGAACCGCTCGCCGAAGGTCGACAGGTGCTGCTGGACGAGGAGCGTGGTCGGCACCAGGACGGCGACCTGCTTGCCGTCCTGGACGGCCTTGAACGCCGCCCGCACGGCGATCTCGGTCTTGCCGTAGCCGACGTCGCCGCAGATCAGGCGGTCCATCGGCACCGCGCGCTCCATGTCGCGCTTGACCTCGTCGATCGCCTCTAGCTGGTCGCCGGTCTCGGCGTAGGGGAAGGCGTCCTCCATCTCGCGCTGCCACGGGGTGTCGGAGCCGAAGGCGTGCCCGGGCGAGGCCATGCGGGCGCTGTACAGGCGGATCAGCTCGCCGGCGATCTCCTTGACGGCCTTCTTGGCCCGCGACTTGGCCTTGGCCCAGTCGGCGCCGCCCATGCGGTTGAGCGTGGGCGACTCGCCGCCGACGTACCGGGTGACCTCGTCGAGCTGGTCGGTCGGCACGTACAGCCGGTCGCCCCTGGCGTACTCGATCACGAGGTACTCGCGCGTGGCGCCCTGGACGGCCCTCTGGACCATCTCGATGTAGCGCCCCACGCCGTGCTGGCCGTGCACGACGTAGTCGCCCACCTTGAGCTGGAGCGGGTCGACCATGTTCCTGCGCCGGGACGGCAGCCGCCGCATGTCCTTGGTGGAGGCCTTCTGTCCCACCAGGTCGAGATGGGTGAGCACGGCCACGGCGTCGCTGACGAAGCCGTGCTCGACGCGGCCGGTGGTGACGTTGACCACGTCCCTGCCGGGGGCGGTGTCGAGGGCGGGCACCAGCCTGGCGGCGACGTCCACGCCCCTGAGCAGCTCGACCATGCGCTCGGCGGGGCCGTGGCCCTCGCTGAGCAGCACGACCGCGCGCCCGTCGCCGAGCCACCCCTTGATGTCCCCCAGGGCGCGCTGGGTGTCACCCCGGTACGACTCGGCCTCGCGGGCCGACAGCTCGATGATCTCGCTCTCGCCGTACACGTCGTCCTCGGCGAGGTCCGGCCCGCCGGAGCCGTCCACGCGGCCCGGCTGACCGGTGCGGTCGGTGGTCGCGAACGGTGCGACGGTCCACCAGGGCTGCCCCAGCTCGCGGGCGTGGTGGCGCACCTCGCCGAGGCTGCGGAACGCCGCGGCGCCGAGGTCGATCGGCGCCTCTCCCCCGGCCGCCGCGTTGATCCACGACGCTTCGAGGAACTCCTGGCTGGTGTGCACCAGCTCGACGGCACGGCCGCGGATGCGCTCGGGGTCACAGACGAACACCGCCGCGCGGGCGGGGAGGTGGTCGATCAGGAGGTCCATGCCGTCGACGAGCACGGGCGCGAACGCCTCCATGCCCTCGACCGGGATGCCGTCGGCGAGCTGGTCGAGGATCTCCTTCAGCGCGGGATGCAGCTCACCGAGATCGCTCGCCCGCTCTCTGACCTCCGCGGTGAGGAGCAGCTCGCGGCACGGCGCGGCGAACAGGCCGCCCTCGGCCACTTCGAGCGAACGCTGGTCGGCGACCTTGAACCAGCGGATCTCCTCGATCGTGTCGCCCCAGAACTCCAGGCGCAGGGGGTGCTCCTCGGTGGGGGGGAACACGTCGAGCAGGCCGCCTCGCACGGCGACCTCGCCGCGCTTCTCCACCATGTCGACCCGGTGGTAGCCGTTGCCGACCAGGCGCTCGACCACCTCTTCGAGGTCGGCGTCGTCGCCCGAGCGCAGCCGTACCGGCTCCAGGTCGCCGAGCCCGGTGACCAGCGGCTGCAGCAGGGCGCGGATCGGCGCCACGACGACGCTCAGCGGCCCGGCGGCGGCGTCGCCCTGGACGGGGTGGGCCAGCCTGCGCAGCACGGCCAGGCGCTGGCCGACCGTGTCACTGCGCGGCGAAAGGCGCTCGTGCGGCAGCGTCTCCCAGGCCGGGAAGACCGCGACGGCGTGCTCCCCGACGAGGCCGGTGAGCGCCGCGGCGAGGTCCTCCGCCTCCCGCGCGGTCGCCGTGACGGCGAGCACGGGCCGGTGGCGCGCCAGGGCCGCCACCGCGAACGGCCGGAGCGCCGGCGGTGCGATGAGGTTGATGTCCTCACCTGTGCGTTCCAGGGCCCCGGCCAGCTGTGGTTCGGCGACGACAAGGTCGAGCAGTCCGGAAAGACTCATCTTAGAAATGCCCCCACATGGTCACGCCCGCCTTCTCATTCGCCTCGCGGACCGCCTGCTCGGCTACGAACACCCCACGTGGCGACCCACCACCGCGCGCGCCCGAACAGCGACCACTCCGTACGTCCGCACGGCTCCGTGCGGTGTGTACGGCGACACGCGCGATCCCGGGTTCGTCGAACCACCGGAATTACCACAAGGCTACTTCCCCCTCGGCCCCGCCATGCCGGGAACCACCCCTCCGCCCGATCGAGGGGGACTTGTCGTGAAGGTACCGGTGGGCGGGCCCGCATCCCCGCCCGGTCATGAAGGGCCTGTGGCCTGGTCATGGCGGGGCTCCGGCGGTGAAGAACAGCCCTTTCGTAAAGTAAATCCACTACGGAAGGAGTTTTCATGACTACCCTGAGTCACATGTCTGAGGTTCGATGGTGGCCGGCAACCCAAGGCGACGTGTTCAGTCTCCGCATGCGTGAGCTGTGGACCGAGCAGCTCGGCCGGCGGCTCGACATCCTGATCGCCGGCTGCGGGCGCGGCGACACCGTCGACGTCGACCGCGTCGAGACCCGCGTCACGGGCATCGACGAGGACCTCCCCGTGCTGCGCGCCTCGACCGGACGCCGCGACGACCTGGACGCGAGGTTCCTCGGCGATCTGCGCGCCGCGCCGCTGCTGCCCCGCACCTTCGACGTCGTGCACGTCGCCTTCCTGCTGGAGCGCGTGCACCACGCCGAGCTCGTGCTCGACCGCATGGTCAACGCCCTGCGCCCCGGCGGCCTGCTGCTGATCCGCATGCGCGACCGGTCCTCCGCGTACGGCTTCTGCGACCGCTTCATGCCGGGCTGGCTGCGCCGGCTCCTGTGGTCCCGCTTCGCCCCCAAGGGCATGGTCGGCCCGCTCCCGGCGATCTACGAGCAGGTGGCCTCCCGCGAGGGCATCCACTCCTACTGCCTGATGCGCGGACTGATGATCGCCGAGGACTACTCCGGGTCGTCCGGTCCCGCGCTGCGCGGCCCGCACGCCAAGCTCGTACGCGTCGTCTGCCAGGTGGTCGGGAGACTGTCGGGCGACCGCCTCCCTTCCACCAGGGACGAGGTCACGCTGGTGATCCGCAAACCCCAGAACCACTTCGCCCGCCTGATCTGACGCACCGGCCACCAGCCCCACCACGCCACCGCCGCGCTAACGCCACGAGTCGTTCCACCACGCCACCACCCCACGCCCCCCCGTCGGCGCGCTAACGCCACGACTCGTTCCACCACGCCACCACCCCACGCCCCCCCGTCGGCGCGCTAACGCCACGACTCGTTCCACCACGCCACCACTCCACCGGCGCGCTAGCGCCACGGCGCCGATGCGGCGGGACGTGGTACGGCGATACCGGCGCCGGACTACGGCGGGTGACCCGCCGGTCGTTCAGCGGCGGGTGAAGAGGGGCTCCCAGCTTCCGGGGCGTTGCGTGTTCTCGCGGTTGCCTGAGAGCTGAACCTTCGTCTTCCCGTCGATGCTGACCAGCACCAGCCCGTTGTGGAACTCGTTCTCGCAGGCTCCCGCGCAACCGAGGGCGATCAGGTGCTCGTCGTCGGCCCAGGCGAGAAGCTGGAGCATCTTCTGCCTGCCGACGACCTTGCCGGTGGCGACATCCCTGACCGTCGTCTCCGGGCCCGGCGGCGTGCCTCCATCGGCGTACAGCGCCCCGTTGGGGGAGACGCCCGCCTGCTGGTAGGTCTTGACCAGGTCCTTCGGCGCGTCGTCGTGCCGCCGCCCGTCCAGGTCGTAGTACAGCCTGTTGTCGTACCCCTTCACCTCGTCGGGTTCCGAGACCAGCGTGCCGTCATCGGACCACCGGAAGGCGGAGGGCGGCATCGCGAGATGACGGTCGCCCTTCTGCGCGGACGGGTGGAACGACGCCCGGCCCGACGCCACGTCGACCACCTGGAAGCCGGTGCGCCCGGGGTCCGAGCTTCTCCAGCTGTTCCCGTCGGCGGAGACGTGGGTGCGGATCGTGGGGTCCTTGTCGTACGCCGTGGCGAGCAGCTTGGTGCCATCGGGCGACCAGGAGACGTCGGCCACGGGGTGATCGAAGTCGACCCACTTGACGACCTCCAGGGTGGTCATGTCGAGCACGCCGACCCGGCGGGCGGGCAGGTCGCGCTCCAGCACGGCCGCGAGCTTCATGCCCGGAGCCACGTCGAGCTTGGCCCAGTCGGTCTGTTCGTACGTCCCGGTCCCGGCGTTGTAGAGGAACCACGTCTCGTGACGGCGGTCACTCCTGTCGCCGATCTTCTCCCGCGCCCACACGTAGTACGCCGAGACGGCGACCCTCCCCGCGGCGATCAGCTTCTTCGGCAGAGGGTTCTCGGTATCGGTCAGCACCGAGTCCGGCGCCCGCACGTCCTCGGGAGTGGGCGCGGCAGAGTCCTCGCCCGGCGACGGAGCCACCGCGACCGCCACACCGCCCCCCGGGGCCTCCAAGGGGATCAGCCTGGGGGCGAGCACGCCCGCGACCACGACGGCGGCGGTCGCCCCCGCGGCGAACGACACAGTGATCATCGGACGCCGGGGCCGCCCCCGCAGGGCCCGGTCGGCGAGATCATGGGGGACCCGGGCGTCCTCGGCCCAGTCCCGGAGCGTCTCCGGCAGCAGGGTTTCCAGCTTCACGAGGTGGCCTCCTCAAAAGGGTGGTCGGGCAGGCGGAGATCGGCGAGTTCGGGCGCGACGGCGCGCAGCCGGGCGAGCGAACGGTGGGCCGTGCTGCGGACCGTTCCGACCGAGCAGCCCATGATGTGCGCCACCTCGGCCTCGGGGAGGTCCTCGAAGTAACGGAGCACCAGCACGGCACGCTGCCGCGCGGTGAGCCGGGCCAGCGCGTGGCGCAGGACGAGCTTCAGGTCGGCCGTGTGCGTGTCGTCGCGTCCCGCGACGTCAGGGGTTCGGGCCACCACGGTCTCCCGCCGCCGGGAGGCCAGGCGCCACCAGCTCACCTGCTGGCGGTACATCGCGCGCCGCACGTACGCCTCGGGCTCGCCGATACGGGACCAGCGGGTGGCGGTCCTGGCCAGGACCGTCTGAAGCAGGTCTTCGGCCGCATGCTGGTCCCCGCCCGTGAGCAGGAACCCCAGCCTCATGAGCGCCGGCGAGCTCGCCGACACGAACTCGCGGAAACGTCGCTCCTCGGCAACGTCCACGATCACCTCCAGAGGGTCGATGTCAGCCTCTAGGACGCGGTCGGCTCCGCTTCGCTATGCCTCTCGATCGCACGGGCTTCCCGAGCGGCTACCCAAGCGGCTTCCAGCGGCTTCCCCGCGCGGCGACGGGGCGCGGGGTGGAAAGGTAGGGTGCCGCGCGGGACGAGGCAGGCCAGGCCTCCCCCGCCAACCGTAAATATCCTGGCCCAGTGGGAAATGTGGAGCAGATGACGGCGAACCCCGAGTGGACCCCCGACTGGGTGCCCGACGCCCGCGAGCTCGCCGATCTGGAGCTGCTGCTCTCCGGCGCCTTCGACCCCCTCACGGGCTTCCTCGGGTCGGCCGACGTCGCCTCGGTCGTCGAGAACGGCCGCCTGGCCGACGGCACGCCCTGGCCGGACCCGGTCACGCTGATGCTGCCGCACGACCACCCCGTGTCCGCCGGGCAGGAGCTCACGCTGCGCGACCCGGAGGGCGCCGCGATCGCCTCGATGACCGTGACCGAGCGCACGGCCGACGGCCTGGTGGCCGGCCCGGTGAAGTCGCTGGGCGCCTCCGAGCACGGCCCCTTCGCGCGCCTCCGGCGTCCCCCGGCGCAGGTGCGCGCCGAGCTGGGCGACCGTGCCGTCCTCGTGGTCACCATGCGGGGCCCGCTGGACGACCTGGACGAGATCACCGCCACGGCCCGCGAGCTGGACGCGACGATCCTGCTGCTCCCCCTGGCCTTCGGCGAGGGCGGCCCCGCGGTCGTGCGCGCGGCGCTCAAGGCCCGCGACCGGCTCCCGTCCGGCACCCAGGTCGCCGTGGTCCCCCTCGCCCCCCGCGAGCCCGAGATCGACCTGGAGCTCCGCGAGCACATCGCCACCGCCTACGGCGCCGACGAGCACCTGGCGGGGCCCGAGCCCATCACTCTGCCCGGGCCCCCGCACCGGCGCGGCCTGGTGGTGTTCTTCACCGGCCTGTCCGGGTCGGGCAAGTCGACGATCGCCCGCGGCCTGCACGACGCGCTGCTCGAACGCGGCAGCCGCACCGTCACCTACCTGGACGGCGACGTGGTGCGGCGGCAGCTCTCGGCGGGGCTGACGTTCTCCAAGCACGACCGCGACCTGAACATCCGCAGGATCGGCTTCGTCGCCGCCGAGGTCGCCCGGCACGGCGGCCTGGCCATCTGCGCGCCCATCGCCCCGTACGCCGCGACGCGCGACGAGGTGCGCCACATGGTCGAGGCGGTGGGGGCCGACTTCGTGCTGGTCCACGTGGCGACGCCGCTGGAGGAGTGCGAGCGCCGCGACCGCAAGGGGCTGTACGCCAAGGCGCGGGCGGGGCTCATCCCGGAGTTCACCGGCATCTCCGACCCGTACGAGGAGCCCGACGACGCCGACCTGACCCTCGACACGACCGGCATGGCGGTCGAGAGGGCCGTCGACTCCGTGCTGGGTGTGCTCAGCTCGGGCGGCTGGATCCGCTGACCGTACGCCTGCCGGCGCGTACGCCCGCCGGCGGTCAGTGGTCGGGGACGGGCGTCGAGCTGAAGTACGGCGCGCGCGCCAGCTCGGTGAAGGCGCGCGCGGCGGGCACGGTCGAGTCGAAGCGCGTGTCGCCCCGTGGCGCGCGCGGCGAGTCGAAGTAGACCAGGGCCTTGATCTGCGGGTACCCCCGGATCTGGCGGCGCACCGAGTTGAAGAAGGTGACCTTGAAGCCCGGGTCGTCGTGCCGTTCGAAGGCCCCCCACTCGGCCACCATGATCGGCTTGCCGGGGAACCGCATCTGCGTCCAGCGGTAGAAGCCCGGCCAGCTCGCGTGGTCACCACGGGTCTTGTCGACCAGGTTGGCGAAGTCGTTCACCCGGCGGTCGGCGTACGGGTCGAGGCCGATCCAGTCGACGACGTCGTCACCGGGATAGAGGTGCTCGAACCACGGCTTGGTCGCCCAGTTGGGTGCCCCCATGTAGGTCATGACCATCACGGCGTTCCTGACGCCGCGCTCGCGCAGGCGCAGCACCACGTGGCGGTACATCGCGGCGTAGTCCTCCGCGGTCATCCCCGACCCCGGGCTGGCGCGCACGTCGTTCTCGGGCTCGTGGTGGATGGTGAGGAAGAACCGTACGCGCAGCCTGTGCTTGATCCGCTCGGCGACGCGGTCGATGCGGGCGTCGATCGCGCCGTCGGCGATCTCGGCCCAGGTGTCGTGGACGGACGGCTTCCAGTTGATCAGCAGCAGCCGCTTCTTGGCGAGCTGCCGCTCCTCCGGCGTGGGGAACGGGTCGCCGCCCCGGTGGTACACGTGCACGATGTCGGCCCTGCGGCCCATGCGCTCCTCGGCGGCGGCGATGGCCAGTGAGGGCGGCCGGCCGCCGAAGACGTCGGGGGCCACTCCCCACCACGCGCCGCAGCTCGGGATGAGCTTGGCCGTCGCGACACAGCCCGGGGCACCGCTCGGGACCGTCATGCCGGCCGCGGGCGCGCGGTCTCCGGTCGCGACCTCCTCATGGGGCCGCACCGACGACACGGCGTAAACGATCAGCCCGCAGCCGGCGGCGATCCCCATCCCGAAAACCCACATTCCCGTCAGTCTGCGCAAGGCGGTCAAACCCCCTTCTAATCCATTTCCCCGAAGGCCGGTATTCACCTTCCCACTAATCGCCGCCGGACCGCCGGAAACTCGGTACCCCGCCGCCGAGCTGCGGCTTCCTAATTATGGAAATATCCATTTATGCGCGGCGGCTGGACGGATCCGCCACCCCCAAAAACTCCTGTATGCGGTCGAGGAATCTTGGGTTGTGCCTATAGTTCACTGGATCTGTTCCAGTGGTCTGCGCCCATGGCGACGACTCCAAGCAGCAATAGGGACAGATATGCATAACAACCCCGCGTCGAGAGGCCAGCCGTTTTCATGAACCACCCGGCGTCCTCAGTCCCCGGCCCGGCCACCGGGCGCGAGTTCGCCGAGTTCGGCTCGATGCTGCTGCGGCGCCGGGTCGCGCTCGCCGGGTTCCTGCTCGCCGGGCTCTGCTGCGGCGGCATCGTGCTCGCGATGACCCCGCCGTCCTACACGGCGACCGCCGAGGTGCTGGTGTCCTCCACCGGCGTCCAGGACCAGACCAACCAGACGAGCCAGCGCCAGCGCGAGCCGCTCAACCTCGACACGGAGGCCCAGGTCGCCCGTTCGGCCGTCGTCGCCTCCCGGGCAGCGCGCGCTCTGAAGGTCAAGGACCCCGACCCGCTCAGGGACCAGGTCACCGTCACCGTGCCGCCCAACTCCGCCGTGCTCGCCGTGTCCTACACCGCCCGTGACCCGGTCACCGCCGCCGCGGGAGCCGAGGCGTTCGCCAAGGCGTACCTCGCCAACCGCGAGGCCACGGCCAAGCACGCGCTCAACGCACAGCTCAAGGTGCTCGCGGGGAAGCTCCGCGAGGTCGACGCCGCGCTCGGCACGACCGTCACGGGCCTGCCCCGCACGGTGCCGGGCTCGGCGGCGCGCACCATCGCCGCCCAGCGGCAGAACGTCCTGAGCAAGCAGGTCTACAACCTCACCGTGAAGTACGACGCCCTCAGGACCGTCGCGATCACCCCCGGCAGCGTCATCAGCGACGCCCGCCCACCCACCTCGCCCGCCCAGCCGAGCCCGTCGCTCTACCTCGGCAGCGGGCTGTTCCTCGGCCTGCTCGCCGGGGCCGGCGCCGCCATGGTCCGCGACCGCTTCGACACCCGGCTCAGAACCGCGGCCGACGTCGAGCGGCTCAGCGGGCTCCCCGTGCTGTGCGAGGGCGAGAACGCCCGCGAGCTGCGCGAGCTCGCCATCGCCGTCGCGCGGCACCTGCGCGACGGCGGCGAGCTGCTCGTACGGAGCGTGTCGCCGGGCACCGACCCCGAGCCCATCGCCGACGACCTGCGCGTGGCGCTGACCGGCCTCGCGCCGATCTGGGTGCGCACCGACCAGGCGGCACGGGCCGACGCCGCCCTGCTGGTGGTCGAGAGCCGCGCGGCCCGCTCCAAGCAGCTCGCCCAGGCCGTGCGCCAGCTCCGGCGCACCGACACCGCGGCGCTGGGCGTGATCCTGCTCCCCTCGCCCGCCGCACTCCCGCGCGGCGAGTCCCGCCCCGCGCACCCCCGCCGCCACTCGAACGACCCTCCGGCCCGGGCCTCGTGAGGCCCCCGGCCGCCACCCCGCCACCACGCGGCGCGGGCATCGTGCGACTGCCACCCCTCCCCACCCCGCCGCCACGCCCCGGCGGTCCGGGCGTCCTGAGGATGCCCCCCGTACGACCCCACGGCGCCGGGGCCCTGCGGATGCCGCCCCCCGTCACCTGGCCGATCGCCGCGCTGCTCGTCGGGTACCCCATCTGGTGGGCCCTGGGCTTCGGCGGCCTGTCGATCCTCGTCGTCGCGGGCCCCATGGCGTTCGTGCTCTGGCGGCGGCGGCCGATCATGGTCCCCAAGGGCATGGGCCTGTGGATGCTGCTCCTCGCGGGCTACCTCGTGAGCGCGCTCATGCTGGGCGACTCGCCCCCAGGCACGTACGGCGAGCTCGGCACCGGCCGCGTCCTCGGTTACGCCATGCGGCTTGCCCTCTACGTCGCCCTGCTGGTCATGGTGCTCTACCTGGGCAACCTCACCGAGCGAGAGCTGCCGCAGCGCACGCTGGTGCGCATGCTCGGCGTGCTGTGCGTCACGACCGTGGCCGGGGGGCTGCTCGGCGTGGTGGCCCCGCGCTTCGAGTTCACCTCGCCCGTGGAGATGGTGCTGCCCGAGTGGATCAGCGGCAACTCCTTCGTCCGCAACCTGATCCACCCGACCGCGGCCCAGGTGCAGCACGTCCTCGGGCACGCCTCGCCGCGTCCGGAGGCCCCGTTCGAGTGGGCCAACGCCTGGGGCAGCAACATCTCGGTGCTGCTGATCTGGTTCGTCGTCGGCTGGTGGACCTACGGCGGGCCGATGCGAAGGGTCCTGTGCGTGGCCGTGGCCGCGCTGGCCACGATCCCGATCGTCTACTCGCTGAACCGCGGCCTGTGGATCGGCCTCGCCGTCACCGTCGCGTACGTCCTCATGCGCGCCCGTCCCCGCACGGGGCTGGCGATCGGCACGGCCCTCGCGGCGGCGGCGCTCGTGTTCGTCGCCGGCCCGCTCAACACCATCGTGGCCCAGCGCCTGGAGAGCCCGCACAGCAACGCCATCCGGGCGTTCACGGTCGCGAGCACGCTGGAGGCGGCCACCCACTCCCCGATCATCGGGTACGGCAACACCCGCAACGCCTTCGGCAACTACCAGACGATCACTACGGGCAGGACCGGCTGGTGCGCCGAATGCGGGCATCCGCCGCTGGGGAGCGACGGGCAGATCTGGCTGCTGCTGATCACTCAGGGCTTCACCGGGGCGGCGCTGTACGTGGCGTTCTTCACCGGGGCCATCCGCCGCTTCTGGCGCGACCGCACGCCGATCGGCCAGGCGGGCACGCTCGTGATGATTCTCGTGCTGCTCTACATGTTCGTCTACGACGGCCTGGTGACCGCGCTGAGCCTCTACCTGATCTCGTTCGCACTGCTCTGGCGCAACGGCCGGGCCGATGGCGTCCGGGCGCTGGAGGCACGCCCATGACCGACCACCGCACCCGCCTCCACTACCTCGACCAGGTGCTCCCCCTCCTCTACCCCTCTCCACCCGGGGTGGGGGCGACGGTTTCCGTTCCAGCGGCTTGTCCGGCGAGCCGCGTCTCGTACGCCGCGTACGCCCTGGTGCCGAGCAGGTTTCTGCCGCGCCGGCTCGTGCCCCGGTCCCGGTGGCTGCCGGGACGGCGGCGCCTGCCCCAGGGGCCCGGCACGATCGAGGGCTACCTCAGCCAGGTGCTCGGAGAGCCGGTCAGGGCCACCTGCCACGTACGACCGGCCTTGCGCGCGAACCGCAAACCGATCCTGGAGATCCACGGGGCCACCGGGAAGCCGCTCGCCTTCGTCAAGATCGGCGACACCGACCGCTCGCGGGCGCTGGTCCGGCACGAGAGCGCGACGCTCGAACTGCTGGCGGCCACGCCCCTGAAGGTCGTGGTCAGCCCAGCCGTCCTGCACCACGGGGTGTGGAACGGCCTGGAGGTGCTGGTCCTCTCACCCCTGCCGGTAAGGCGCGACCGCATCTCCTCCCTGCCGGTAAGGCGCGGCCGGATCTCACCGGCCCTGCTCAACCGCGCCATCGCGGAGATCGCCACGCTCGGCATGCCACGCGTGGCCCCCCCGGGAGCCGGCCGAAGGGACCCGCATCCACATCCATGCCAACACCTACACCCGCTCGCGCACGCACACCCCCACTCCCACCCGCACTGGCACCCGCACCCGCACCCGCACCCGCACCCGCACCCGGTGAGCCTTTCACCGGGGCTGAGCGGCACCGGCCGCCACGCCTGGCACGGTGACTTCTCGCCGTGGAACATGGCTCCCTCGCCCGACGGCCGACTGCTCGTCTGGGACTGGGAGCGTTTCGCCACCGGCGTGCCCCTGGGCTTCGACGCACTTCACCACTTCTTCCAGCGGGCGCTGCGCCGGATGCCACCGCCGGTCGCCGCCGAGGCGTGCCTGGCGCAGGCCGTACGTACGCTCGCGCCCTTCGGGCTGTCGGCGGGCGAGGCGCGGGAGACTGCGGTCCGCTACCTGATCGCCCTGGCCGACCGGTATGAGCGGGACGGCCACCAGCCGCTCGGGCCTCCCTCCCAATGGCTCAATCCGCTCGTCGATCATCAGGAGGTCCTGCCTTGAACCGCACCGTGAAGCTGTCCGCCCACGCCGTCTCCCACACAGCGGGGCGGCTGACCGTGAGCGGGCGCCTCCTGCCATCGTTCCTGATCGTGGGGGCGCAGCGCGGCGGCACGACGTCCCTCTACCGCACCCTCGCTCAGCATCCGCTCATGCTCAAACCCGTGCTCCGCAAGGGCGTCCACTACTTCGACGCCGCGTACGGCAAGGGGCTGTCGTGGTACCGCGCGCACTTCCCGCTGAAGGCCACGGCCCACCGCCTGGAGCGCAGGTACGGCATGCGGCCCCTGGCCTTCGAATCCTCGCCCTACTACATGTTCCACCCGCTGGCCGCCTCCCGGATCGCCGGTGACCTGCCGGGGGCGAAGCTCATCGTGCTGGTCCGCGATCCCGTCGAGCGCGCGTACTCCGCTCACGCCCACGAGGTGGCCCGGGGCTTCGAGACCGAGCCGTCGTTCGAGCGTGCGATCGAGCTGGAACCCCACCGGCTGGCGGGCGAGACGGAGCGGCTGTGCGAGCAGCCGTACGTGCTGAGCCACGCGCACCGCCACCACGCGTACCTCGCCCGGGGCCAGTACGCCGAGCAGCTCGATCGGCTGGAGCCTCTGTTCGGCCGGGGCCGGATCCTGGTGATCGACAGCGGGCGGTTCTTCACCTCGCCGGAGTGCGTGTACGACGAGGTGCTGGAGTTCCTGGGGTTGCCCCGCCTCGGCGACCCGATCTTCGAGCGCCACAACGCGCGTCCCCGGCCCACCGACATGCCCGCCTCGCTGCGCAACACCCTGTCCGACCACTTCGCCCCCTGGGACGAACGACTCCAGCCCTGGCTGTCCGGCACTCCCTCCTGGCGCAGATGACCGGCGACGACACGACACCGCCAACAGACAGGCCGCTACCCCCGATGGGCGACGAGGGTTCGCCGGTAAAGGGGGTGAGTTCCCCACTGGACGACGACGCGGGCTCACCGATGGGCGACGCGGGCTCGCCGGTGGGCGGCGCGGGGTCGCCGGTGGGCGGCGGGGGGTCGTTGGTCAGGGGTGGTGTGGCGGGGCTTGCCGGGGCGGTGGTCAACGCGGGTTCGCAGTTCCTGATCGTGGTCGCTCTGACCCGAGGGCTCGACGCCGGCACGGCGGGCGCCATCTTCACCGCGACGACGCTGTGCCTGATGGTCGCGGGAATCCTCCGGCTGGACTCGGGCAACGGGCTGATCTACTTCATCGCCCGGTCACGCAGGCACGGCAGGCATGACATATCCCGGTATTTCCGTACAGCACTTGGGCCGGTCATCGTGCTGTCCGTCATCACGGCGGTCCTAGTGATCGTCTGGGCAGACACGATCACGGCAGCCCTGGTCCCCACCCATGCCACGGCAGCGTCCGGCTCCGCCGTGACCAGCACGGCCGTGACCAGCATGGCCGTGACCAGCACCGCGTCCAGCTCGGTCAGGGCCGCGTCCGGCTCGGTCACGGCTGTGCTGGGCTCGGCGCTTCGGGTGCTCGGGGTGGCGCTTCCGGTGATCGTCTGTGCCGACGTCCTGGTCTCCGCGACCAGGGGCTTCGGGTCGATGCGCCCGACCGCACTGCTGAGCGGGGTGCTCCAGCCCGGGGCGCAGCTCGTCCTCGTGGGGACCGTGGCCCTGACAGGTGCCGCCACCGGTCTCAGCTGGGCGCTCCCCGCCGCCTGGGCCGTGCCCGCCCTGCCCGTACTGATCCTCAGCGCCCTCTGGTTACGCCGACGCGTGCCCGCAGGGTCGTACGTCACGGAGACCCGAGGATCGGACGCCGGGGGAACCACAGGACCGGACGTCCCCAGACCGGACGTCCCGGGAACCGCAGGACCAGACGTCCCGGGAACCGCAGGACCAGACGTCCCGGGAACCGGGGGGCCTGACGTCCAGGGAACGGCGGGGCCGTACGTCGGCGGGACCGCAGGGGAGTTCTGGCGTTATGTGGGACCTCGGGCACTCGGGGGCGCGGTGCAGGCGGTGTTCCAGCGGCTCGACATCGTGATCGTGGCGGTGCTCGCCGGGCCGGAGGAGGCCGCGCTGTACACCGCCGCCACGCGGTTCAAGGTGGTCGGCCAGCTCGTCAACCAAGGGCTCACCCAGGCCGTGCAACCCCGGCTCATACGCGCACTCGCGGAGGGCGATCTCTCCCTCGCCCGCAAGCTCTACCAGACCACCACCATGTGGCTGACGGTCCTGACCTGGCCCCTGTGGCTCGGGTACGCCGCGCTCGCGCCATGGCTGCTGCGGGTGTTCGGCGACGGCTACCGGCACGGAGCCGCCGTGGCGGCCGTGCTCGCCGCGACCATGATGCTGGCGACGGCCTGCGGCATGGCCGACGTCGTGCTCATCGCCGCCGGACACACCGCGTCCAGCATGGTGAACATCCTCGGTGCGATCGCGGTGACCATCGCCCTGGACGTCGTCCTGGTGCCCTCCCACGGCGCGTTCGGCGCCGTCCTCGGCTGGTCCGGCGGGGTCCTCGCCAAGAACCTGCTTCCCCTGTTCCAGATCGCCCGCCGGTACGAGCTGCGCCCGTTCGGCGTCCACAGCCTGCCCTCTCTGCGGCCCTGGCGCGCCGAGGAGGCCACATGACGCGTCGAGGAGGCCACGTGCAGGAGGGGCCCACCCTGCTCGGAGGCCGTGGGAACCGTGGGCCCATCCTGGTCACCGGGCTCCCGAGGAGCGGCACGAGCTGGGCCGGCAAGATGCTCGCCGCCGGAGGCGAGGTCGTCTACGTCAACGAGCCGCTCAACCCGCAGCGCCCGCCCGGCCGCTCCCCCGGGGTGCTGAACGCCACGGTCGGCCACCGGTTCCAGTACATCTGCGAGGACAACGAAGGCCCGTGGCTGCGCGCCTTCGCCGACACCGTGACCCTGCGCTACCGCTACGCCGCCGAGCTGCGCCGCAACCGGTCGCCCGGCGACCTGGCACGCCTGGCGAAGAACGCCTCCGCCTTCACGCTGGGCAGGCTACGAGGGCGCCGGGCGCTGCTGGACGACCCGTTCGCGCTGTTCTCGGCGGGCTGGTTCGCCGAGCGCCTGGGCTGCCGCGTGGTCCTGCTGGTGCGCGACCCGGTGTCGTTCGCGGCGAGCTGGCAGCGGCTGGGGTGGACCGTCTACTTCCATGAGCTGCTCGAACAGCCGCTCCTGGTGCGCGACCACCCATCCGTCGAGGCGCTACGCCCGCTCATCGGCTCACAGGACCGCCTCGCCAAGGCCGCCACCCTGTGGCGGGTGGCGCGGTCCGTCGCCGAGGCGCTGGCCGAGCGGCACCCGTCCATCCGCCTGGCCCGCTACGAGCAGCTCGCCACCGACCCGGTGACGGGCTACCGGGATCTGTACGAGTGGTGCGGGCTCACCTGGTCGGCCTCGGCCGAAAGGCGGATCGAGCAGGCCTGCACGGCGGGGGACGGCCGGACGGACGCCATCCCGGCGGACGGCCGGACGAACGCCGACCCAGCGGACGACTCGAACGGCGACGGCCCGCCGCGCGGCGCGAGGGACGGCGGCTTCGCCTGGTCGGGCCTGTCACGCACCGCCTACCGGCCCATGGACTCGCGCCGGGCCCTCGACCGCTACCGTGATCACCTCACCCCCGAGGAGATCACCCGAATCCGCCGCCTGACCCATTCCCCCTGAGCGATCTGCCCTGGGCCACAGGGGTTCACTGCCCTAGATTGTCGCAGCACAGTGGCCGCGGCACCTTTCCCCTGACCATGCTGTACGCCGACGCCCGCGGCGTGTATCGGGTGTACCGGATGACGCTCGCCGACGGCGTGTGGACCATGTGGCGGGACGCGCCCGGGTTCAACCAGCGCTTCACCGGCACGCTCAGCGCCGACGGTGACACCGTGGACGGGCGGTGGGAGATGTCGGAGGACGGCGTGACCTGGAACCTCGATTTCGAGCTGACCTACACGCGCGTACGTTGAGGAGCCGACCTGCACCCGCGTACGTTGAGGAGCCGACCTACACGCGCGTACGTTGAGGAGCCGACCTACACGCGCGTACGTTGAGGAGCCGACCTACACGCGCGTACGTTGAAGGACAGACCGAAGCTCGCGTGATCACACCGAAGAGCCGCCGGTCTCACGAGCTCCATGAAGGTTGCGCACCAGGCCGATCTCGGCGACATTCTTGGTCAGCTCGATGTTGACCCAACCCGCGATGTCCACCAGCGTTTGTTCCCGCCCCCACGGCAGGCTCGTGGTCCTGTCGGCGGAGTCGAGGTCGGCATCGGTGAGCTTCAGCAGGTTCGCCCGCCAGTCATCCTTCAGCCCGCCCATCCAGTCGGCTGCGGCCGCGGCGGTGCCCGGCCAGGTGATCTCTTCGCGCGTGGGCGCTCCGGACCCGAAACAGTGTCCGAGAGTGGTCGTCCACCAGAAGCCGATGTGCCAGGTCAGCCACCCGATCGAGACAGCGGGCACCGGATTCGGTTCAGGCACTTCCCAGTCGGCCACCCAGCGGCCCTGACCGTCCGGCCGGACGGTCCAGCAGTGCGGCGCCGGTTCCCAGAGGCAGACCGCATCGTCGAGATCGTTCAGGTGGTACTCGAACAGCGACCATGCGATGTCGAGCTGCCGGATCAGCAGATCCACGCGGGCTACAGTCATCGGTGGAGCCTTTCACCGCCTTCGGCGGCCACGCCACCGGTTTACCGCCCCGGCCGGCCACTGCTGTCCGCGCTTCGGCGTCCGTGAGTGCGGGAGGGATGGGAGGGGGTCACGCGCTCTCTGTCGCTCTTGATCAGGCGCTTCAGAAGGCAGACGGTGAGCAGGCGCAGCGCGAAGGGCAGGTCATCGACGAGGTAGCGGCGCGCGAGCCGGCCAGGCTCGGCGGCCAGGCGGAAGAGCCATTCGAGGCCTGAGCGTTGCATCCACTCGGGGGCCCGCCGAACCGACCCGGCGGTGAAGGCGATCGCCGAGCCGCAGCCGACGAACCAGGCCCCGGGCAGATCGGCGCGGAGTGCGGCGATCAAGCGGTCCTGCTTGGGAAAGCCGAGACCCACGAAGACCAGGCGCGGACGTGCCGCGAGCAGCACCTCACGTACCGCCATCACCCCCTCCTCGGAGGTGTCGAAGCCGTGCGGAGGGGAGACGACCCCCGCCACGTGAAGGCCGGGATAACGGTCGGCCAGCACCTCGGACGCGCGGACGGCCACGCCCGGCGGCCCGCCGAGGAGATAGACCGGCAGGTCGTTGGACGCCGCCGCCTCCGACAGCGACCAGATCAGGTCGGCACCGGTGATGCGCTCGGGTACGGGCGTGCCGAGCAGCCTGGACGCCCACACCAGCGGCATGCCGTCGGGAACGGCGAGGTCGGCGCCCGCGACGAGCGCCCGTACCTCGGGGTCGCGCGAGCAGGCGCGGCAGATGTCGACGTTGGGGGTGACCACGTGTCCGCCTTCCCCCCGCGCGAGGGCGGCGACGACGTGGCCTACCACCTCCCCCTCCGTGAGGGCGTCGACCTCGACGCCCGCGACCTTCACTCGGGGGCGGCTCCCGTTGATCGCGAGCGCGGCGCCCTCACGGGTCTGTGTCCGAGGTGCCATCAGATGCCATGCCCTCGGGTGTGCAGAGCGCTGAGCACCGCCCGGGCGGGGACCACGCCGAGCGCCACGGCCAGCGCGATCGGGACGCGGGGCTCCCCCCAGCGGGCGGCGAACGCGCGAACGGCCCAGCGCCACGCCTCGCGGCGGCGTCCCAGCGCGGCGTTGTGGAAGGCGAGCTGGCCGTAGATGCGCGCGGCGCCGCGCGGGTCGGCGGCCAGGTAGGGGTGCCGGGCGAGAATCCATTCGAGCCCCGCGATGCGGTCTGCCCACCGTGTCGCGTACGCGGAGGCTCCCCAGCGGACCCGCACCAGCGGCCGGTCGACGTACGCCAGGGGATGGCGCCCGGCGGCGCGCAGGGCGAGGTCCCAGTCTTCGTTCTGCCCGGCGGGGGCGCTCTCGTCCGGCCATACGGACCCGCGCCTGAACAGGAACGTCGAGGAGTGCACCATCACCATGCGGGAGCGGGTGAGGTGCTGTCTGGTGACCTGACTCGTGCCTGCGAGCCGGGGGACGCGCCGCGAGTCGTACTCGACCTCGATGGCGCAGCCCGCGAACTCGGCCGCGGGGTCGGCGGCGAGCGCGGCGAGTTGGGCGCCGAGCTTGCCCGGCAGCCACAGGTCGTCGTCGTCGCAGAAGGCCACCAGGTCGGTGGCGAGGGCGGCGATGCCGGTGTTGCGGGCGCCCGGCAGCCCAGGGCTGAAGCGGTTCGGCAGGACGCGGACCCTCCCCGGGGCTTCGGCGACGGCATCGGCCACCTGCGCCACCACGGCGTTCACCTGGTCGCCGTCGACCACCACGACGACGTCGACCCCGCCCGGATGACGCTGGGCCAGCACCGCGCGCACCGCGGCCTGGAGCAGGTGGGGACGGTCTCCCCGCGTGGGGATGACCACGCCGACGGTGGGGTTCACCGGCATTCCGACGCGGGAAGCCCTGCCGCGAGCCATGGGGAAGTCGCCCCTTCCGGTGCCTGCCGATCGCGTACGCGATAGCCGTACTGGATCATCAGGGGCCAGGTCAGCGCGGTGACCAGCCATCCGTGGCGGCGGGAGAGTCGATCGCACCAGGAGTCGTCCCTGCTGAGCTCCACGGGCCCGGCCGTGAACCGCATCGGATTGCCGGCGCAGGTGTGCGCCATCGACAGCTCGGCCAGGCCGGGACGGAGGAACGCCAGGTCACCCCCGTCGGCCTCACCGAACCCCAGGCGGGCCAGCAACGTGGCCAGGACCGCGCGGGGATCGGCCAGCAGGTCTTCGTACCGGATGCGGATCACGGTGCCGCCTCTGCGGGCGAGCAGCTCGAAGGCGAGGTTCTGCACGACCCAGTGAACGGAGGTGCGGAAGGGCCGCCAGCGGGTCATCGGGGTGCCGTCCTCGGGTCTTCTGACCTGCCTGCGCCAGGAGTACGCGACCGCGCGCGGATCTCGGACCACGTGGACGACGCTCAGATCCACGACCGGGGAGGTGCTCAGGCAGAAGGCCAGGGACGCGTGCTTGCTGGAGTCGACCACCACGGGACACGCGGCGATCTGCGCCGCCGCCTCGTAGACCCGCGAGTACGCCCGGGTGTAGCCGCTGAGGCCGACGCGGCAATGCCGTGCCGCCATGGCGGGGATGTGGCGGGTGCGGTCGACCCTGTGCCGCAGCGTGAGCACGCGGTCGGCGAGGCCGGACGACCATCCCCCGAACGCCCGGACGCCGACCCTGCGCCAGAAGGGACAGGCGGTGAACGGCTCCCCGCACCCGCACGGCTCGTGGGCGCCGACCCCACGCTCCCACAGGTGAACCACCTCACCAAGGGGCGCGATGCCGGGGACCTCACCGAGCAACCGCTCAAGCAGGGTCGTGCCGCTGCGCCCCAGCCCACCTAGGAAGATCACACGAACAGCCACTGGACCCCCGAGGACAGCCAACACGAAACGTGCTGAAGCTAACACAGAGAGTAATCGTCAGGTGCTGGAATCACAAAGGATCTACCAATAACCCGGCACCCGTTCGGCGGTGGACTGGTTGGGCCGGGTGCGTCATTCCGTCCTCGCTCCCGTGTGACCGGGGGACCCGGTTGCTTCCTACTGAGGACCATGACCACTCAAGACAGGCATGCAGCCGGGAGGGCCGCCCCGCCGTCACTGGCTCAACGAATCGTCATAATCCAGGCAAAAGGCCGGGCAGGGCTGGGGTGGACCCCTGCCTCTGTCGGTCACTCTCAGTCATGCTTGAGTTTGGCGAAGAGCTGGGCGGCTTCGGGTTGCTTCCATTCCAAGCGGTTGGGGTCCTCGCGATACGGCTGCCAGGGAACGGTGACGAACCGGACGCGCGCCCCGGCCTCCTGCACATCTCTGGCGATGGAGTACATGGTCTCCAGATCCAGCCCCTCGTCGGTGGTGATCGACCTGCGGGCCACGTCGACGAAGGCGGCCAGACGGTCGGGCTCCTTCAAATGGCCCGTGACCTGCTTCAGCATGGCGTTCATGAAGGCCTGCTGCCGCTTGATCCGCCCTAGGTCCGACCCGTCGCCGAGGCCGTAGCGCGTGCGGACGTAGGCCAGCGCCTGCTCACCGCCGAGATGGTGCCGGCCCGCGGACAACCGCAGTTTCGACTTCGGGTCGTCCACCGCCGTGGGCAGCGTGACCTCGACCCCGCCCAGCGCGTCCACCATCTCCTTGAACCCGGAGTAGCGGATCTCGATCGCGTGGTCGACATGGACGCCGGTCGCGGACTCGACCGTCTTCCATGCGCACTTCAGGCCCCCCACGTTGAACGCCTGGTTGATCATGCTCACTTGGGGGTGACCGGAACCGGTTGCGCACGTGGGCACGCGGACCATGGAGTCCCTCGGCAGGCTGACCACCGTGACGTTCTTCCGGTCCGCGGACAGGTGCAGAAGGATCATCACATCGCTTCGCTCGCCGAGGTTGGGGTTCGCGGGCATTCCTCTCGGTCGGGGTCGCATGTCGGAGCCCACCACCAGCACGTTGAGGGCTTCGTTCTGCTTCGGCGGTCTGTCCCAGGTGGGCGGCGTCAGGGTTCTCGAAGCGGGAGTTCCCCGCAGCAGCACCGTCGGTACGACGACGAGCGCGGCGGTGACTCCCGCGACCACCGCGAGCGTCATCCACCCCATCCGGCCGGTCAGACGGCGTCTCCCCTCACCGGTGATCGCCCCGAACAGGCCCCGGCGGGAACTCGCCCCGGACAGGCCCCGGCGGGACCCCTCGCCCGCGGTCATGCCGAGCAGGCGATGACGCTGGTGGGCCAGCGTGGCGGGCGGCTCGTGCTCCAGGTCGCGGCCGAGGTCGCGAAGCATCGAAAGGTCGTCCATCGCTACTCCTCGTCCGTCATCGGGTTGGTGTCACCGAGCGCCGTGCGCACCTTGCGCCGGGCCCGGTTGAGGCGGGAACGCACTGTTCCGATTGGTATGCCGAGGGCCTTGGCCACTTCCTCGTACGACAGGTCACCCCAGGCGATCAGCAGCAGGACGTCGCGGTCGCCCTTCGAGAGACCCGCGAGCGCGGGCACGAGCAGCGCGCGGGATGCCGTCGCGGTGACCCCGGCGGCCACCCGGTCGGCGGGAGACTCCGTGCTGCGCTCGACCGGTGCCCGCATCAGCGCGCGATAGCGGGCCGCCTCCGTGCGGTGATGCCGGGAGATCAGCTTGGTCACGATGCCGAAGAGCCAGGGCCGGGCGTCGGTGTGGGTCAGGTCGTACCGGTCGCGACGGCCGAAGGCGGTCAGGAACGTCTCCCCCACCAGGTCCTCGGCGACCTCGGGGCCGAGTCTTCGGGAGACGTACCGGTAGAGCATTCCGGAATAGCGGTCGAACAGGGCGGCGAATGCCTCCGGCCGCGCCCTGGACTCGGCGATGAGCTCCGAATCCGGGCTCCGGGTCGTGGGTGGTGCGGTCATCGTCGACACCATGGCATCGAGCCGGCCTTCCCGTAGGGGACTTGTCAGCGATATCTCGCCACAAGTCCCAATCCGGGTTCACGGCGCGCTGTACGAACCTGCCGGACTCACGGTTCTGTCGGAGCAGGTTGATACTCATTGGCCCATCACGATGATCCTTCACCAATGGAGACATGGGATGGCCACGGTCACCTTCCGGGATGAGACTGCCACGGGCAGGCCTTTAGAGGAGTTCGCGCTCCCCGATCTTCCAGACAGCATCTCGGCACGGGAGCTGGTACGACTCCGCGTGCGCGAGGAGGTCGCCCGGTACAACGCCGCGCCCACCGCCACGTACAACGGCCTGGTCCGCCCGGTGGACGCCGAGGTGGAGCTGAACGGCTACCGCATGGGCGCGAGACGCTGGATCGACTGGGAGCGGCAGGCCGACATCGCCGAGCAGGCGTTCCAGCGCAACGGGTTCCTGCTGCTCATCGGGGAGCGCCAGATCGTCGACCTGTCCGAGGAGATCGATCTGATCACCGATTCCGTCGTGTCCTTCATCAAGCTCGTCCCGCTGGTCGGAGGCTGACATGGGCGTCATCGACGACTTCCCGCGCGCTCACGATTACTGGATTCGTGAGCTCGATGCTTCGATCCGGGACGCCTTCACCCGCTTCGACGGCGCCTTGGAGGCCGGGCATGCTTCCCTCGATGAGCTGGTCGAGGGCTCAGATGATCACTATCGGCGGATGTTCGGTTACTGGACGCAGATGCGGCTCTCCCTCGGGAACGATGGCGGTCACGACCACGAGGAGCACGTACTCCGGGCGGTGCGGTCCGTCGCGGAAAGCGACATTCCGTGGACCGCCCAAGATGTCCGCTTCCTCTGGGGAATCGCCAACGCGCTGATGACCTGGCTGCACACCAACTATCCGGAGCTGTACCGCATCCCGCTGGCCGCCGTCCGGCGCCTGGACTACGCGGAGCGCCGCCGGATCCTGGAGGGCACACCGAACTGGTTCCGTCGCCACCACAAGCCGGTCTGGGAGGCGGTGCACGACCAGCTCGACGACATTCTGACCGAACCGGCCGAGAACGGCCCGGCCGGGGTGGTGCGTAACGTGGCGTGGGACTGCGACGACTTCGCCTGTCTCTTGGCCGAGAAGTACGGTCCAAGGCTGGCAGATCCGGCCGTACTGCCCCTGCTGCGCCACTGGAACACCGCACGGTCCGCCAGGCCCAGCGGCAGGTGGCTCAAGACGGCGAAGACGCTGCTCACGGCCGAGGCGGCCGATCTCGTCCGGGAGCTCCTCGGCCTGATCGCCGCGCGCAGGGAGAAGACGACCCAGCACCGGGCCGACAACGGCTACGAGTGGCGGGAGACCGTCTTCCTGCACGAACGCACGGCCATACCCGTGCGCGGCATGGTCTGGACGTGCGAGCTGATCGACGAGCCGTGGGTCACCTCACTCCTGGGCGACGTCGCCGTCACGACCGGAACGGGAGTCGGTGGTTCGGGGGCCAACTCCCGGAGCGAGATGCTGGCCAACGCCGCCGTGGGCACCATGGCGCGCAGGGGCGGGCTCGACACCGTGGCGCAGCTCGCCCGCGTCCAGGCCAAGGTCCGCAAGAAGTCCGTGCTCACGAACGTGAACCGCACGCTGGACGTGGTGGCGGAACAGGCGAGGCTGTCTCCGGAGCAGTTGCTCGACCGCACGGTACCGGCCTTCGGACTCGGCCCGGAAGGGGTGCGCGAGGAGAAGATCGGTGACTGTCTCGTACGGCTCTGCGTGGACGGTCCCGCTCTCCGGTTCGTCAACGCCTCGGGCAGGGCGGTCAAGTCGGCGCCGCAGTCGATCCGCAAGGAGCCGGCGCTGGCCGAGCTGAAGGCCACGCTCAAGGAGCTGAAGCAGGCGCTTCCGGCCGAGCGGTTCCGGCTGGAGCGGTCCCTGATCACGGAGCGGATGTGGCGCTGGCACCAGGTCGAGGAGTTCTTCCTCGACCACCCCGTCACGGGCCCGTACGCGCGCACCTTGATCTGGCAGATCCTGCAGGGCCCGGCGGGCATCCCGGTCAAGATGGACAATGGGTGGGAGCTCACCGATCCCCTGGGCCGCCGCATCCAACTCCGGCCGGACACCCCGGTACTACTCTGGCACCCGATCCGGGAGACCGCCGAGGACGTGCGCGCCTGGCGTGACCACCTGCTGGACGCCGGGGTGCGCCAGCCGTTCAAGCAGGCCTTCCGCGAGGTCTACCTGCTCACCCCCGCCGAGGAACGCACCGCGACCCACTCCAACCGGTTCGCCGGCCATGTGCTGCGGTACGGCCAGGCCAAGGCGCTGCTGTCCCAGCGCGGCTGGACCGGCCTGTCCATCGGCCACTGGGACTACGAGTGCGACGGCGACCAAGGCGAGGCGCTCAAGGAGCTGTCCGGGTGGCGGGCGCGCTGGGGGATGCGCGTGACCTCAGGCGCCGAGGCCGACGAGTGGGGCACGGCGTCGTTCTGCCTCAGCGAGGAGCTCCACTTCTACCACCGGCCAGACGATGCCCGCGGCCAAAACGAGCGGGCGGGCTACCTCATCCCCCGCGACGGCATACCGCTGACCGAGGTTCCGCCTCTGGTGCTGTCCGAGGTGCTGCGCGACGCCGACCTCGCCGTGGGGGTCACCTCGGCCGGGCTCGACCAGCAGGCGATCGGCGGGCACGAGGAGTACTGGCACTCCTACGGCTTCGGCGAGCTCACCGAGACCGCCCGCACCCGCAGGGACGCGCTCGCGCGCCTGTTGCCACGGCTGAAGATCGCCGGCCGGGCCGAGCTGACCGACCGGTTCCTGCGCGTACGCGGCGACCTGCGCACGTACAAGATCCACCTGGGTTCGGGGAACATCCTGATGGAGCCCAACGACGCCTACCTCTGCATCGTCCCCGGCACCGACCGCGCGGCGAGGACGGTCTTCCTCCCCTTCGAGGAGGACGGCGGCATGCTGTCGGTCATCCTCTCCAAGGCCTTCCTCCTGGCCAACGACACCACCATCACCGACCCCACCATCACCCGCCAACTCACCGCCTGACGCCGCCGGTCGCTTCAAGGCCGAGCCCTTACGGACGGAAGGCACCCGCCAGGCGGATGTCAGCCGGCCCGGGTCACGTTGAAGATCCTCATCAGCTCGGCCTTCTCGTCGATCCGGAAGAACAACACGCCGAAGTCACCGAAGAGCGTCTGCCGGAACTCCGTCTCCTTGATCATGCCGAGCGACTCGTACCGGCCGGCGAGCCGGGTGAAACAGAAATTCAGCCGGAACGGACTGGGAAGGCATATCAATGGCGCCGGACACGCTCAAAGAGATTCGTCTGCCCAGCGATCCCATCTCGGCGCCGGATATGAGCCCCGCAATGGCCGGGTGTGCGGGAGCCATGGTCTGGGTGGCAGCCACACCTTGCCCCGTCACACGGGTGCCGGGAGGGCCTATCACTCCTGAGGCGCCTTGCTTTACCTTTCCGTCCATGGCTCGTACGTACTGTCTCCGGGGAGCACCCAGACCTCCGCATCAGGCCTGGTAATCGTCCGTAGCAGCGTCGCCTTGCCGGTCGCCTTCGAGACCCGGTAGATCGCCACCCCCGTCCGGGTCTTCGATCGGACGGTCATGTGACCAGCCTGGTCGAAGTTCAGGTCGTCGATGTACTGCCCGCGCGGCAGCCGCACGGTCACCGTGCCGCTCGTGTGGCCGGTACGCAGGTTGAGCAGGCGCAGCTTGCGGAACTTGCCCGACGTACCGACAGGCACCGCCGCCGTGAGGTAGTCATTCGCCAGCGCCATCGGGTGCAGCCGCGTCTTCAGCCGCATCCGGGCACGCAGTCCTCGATCGAAGACCGTCAGCCGTTCCCCTACCAGCAGCAGCCGCTTGCTGTCCGGGCTGAAGCCGACGAAGCTCCACGCATCCGTCCCTCCGGGAGGCGGCAACACCTTACCTTTCCGCAGGTCCGCCAAGACCCCCAGCCCCGGCGCCGAGGTCTCTGTGACCACATAGCTGCCGTCGTCCGACACCACCGGCCACTCCTCGTAGATGGAGTACGCCGTGAGCCGCTTCCGTGACACCGCCCTTTCCTTACCGTTCAGAGTCCGCTCGACAAACAGCCCATCCGATTACCGGAAATAAAAGAAATGCCGCCTATCCCCACTGACCAGGAACGGCGCCCGCGCACCGACATTGATCGAAAGATCCCCAGTCGCCACGGTGAGCGCTTCGGGCACCTCCACCACATCTCCGTTGGTCAGCACCAGTTCCCAGGTCTGTGTTCGCTGCGCGTACGCGATCGTGACCGGGGTGGCAGCCGCCGCGGGCTGTCCGGTCAGTGTTACGGCGGTCAGGAGAAGTGTCGCGAGAACCGTACGAAGTCCCATGCTTCATGAGATGCCAGAAGTCTTCAGAATGTTGCCGGTCTCTTCTGAGGTTCGAGTGCCACGCCCACAGAGCTGAGAGCCCGCTGAAGGTCTGTGCGATGGCTGCGGGCACGACGACCCGCCAGACCGAAGCAGTTGGCTAGAGCACGACCTACCCTCCCACGACCGGAGCAGTTGGCTAGCTCTCGGAGAGGACGAGCATGATGTGCTCGTTCTCTCCGTGCTCGATCGTGCCGGTGCGCTGGAAACCGCATTTCTCCAGCAGCCGCACCGAGCCGGTGTTCCCGACGTAGGGATCGGCGTAGAGGGGGCGGGTCTTCTCCTCCTGGAGGAAGAGCATCATCGCCGTGCCGCCGATGCCCCGGCCCCAGAACGCGCGACCGTACCAGTAGCCGATGAAGCGCCGCTCCTGCTCCCACCAGGACACGATGTTGCCGGCGAGCTCGCCGTCGACGATGACCGCCCGCACCAGGACCGTGGGATCTCCAAGGATCCTGGTGGCCCAGTGGGCCATGAAGACCTCGCGCTCCCGGGGAGGGAACTTGGACCGCCGCACGGCCTCGGGGTCGTGCTCCTGCTCCAGGAACACTTCCAGGTCGGCTTCGTCGACGGCCCTCAGCCGCAGATCGTCACTCATGCCGAGCGAGTCTGCCACCCGCCACCGACACTTCTCAGCGAGCGTCGACGATCATGCCGGCGCCGACGGTGCCGTTCGTGGTCTCGTCGATCAGGATGAAACCGCCGGTGAGGCGGTTCCTTGAGTAGTCGTCCACGAACAGGGGCTGGGTGACCCGCAGCGACACCCGGCCGATCTCGTTCAGCCCGAGAGAGGTGGCCGCCTCGTCCCGGTGCAGGGTGTTGACGTCGAGCCGGTAGTGCAGGTCGCGCACCAGCGCGCGAGCCGTGCGGGTGGTGTGCTTGATGACGAGCTTGGAGCGCGGGCCCAGCTTGAGGCCGTCGGTCATCCAGCAGACCATCGCCTGGAGGTCCTGGGCGACCTGGGGCCTGTTGTTGGGCCGGCAGATCATGTCACCGCGCGAGATGTCGATGTCGTCCTCCAGGCGGAGGGTGACGGACATCGGCGCGAAGGCCTCCTCGACGGGCCCGTCGAAGGTGTCGATCGAGGCCACGCGCGTCGCGAGGCCGGACGGCAGATGCAGCACCTCGTCACCGGGCTTGATCACGCCGCCCGCGACCTGGCCGGCGTACCCGCGGTAGTCGTGGAAGGCGGGGTCGGTGGCCCGCTGGGGACGGATGACGTACTGCACGGGGAAGCGCACGTCGACGAGGTTACGGTCGGAGGCGATGTGCAGGTTCTCCAGGTGGTGCAGCAGCGAGGTGCCCTGGTACCACGGCATGTTCTCCGAGCGGGACACCACGTTGTCACCGTGCAGCGCCGAGATCGGGATGAACGTCAGGTCGGAGACGTTGAGCTTGGCCGCGAACGCCGTGAACTCCTCGCGGATCTCCTCGAACCGGTCCTTGGAGTAGTCGACGAGATCCATCTTGTTGACCGCGAGCACCAGGTGGGGCACCCGCAGCAGCGTGGTGAGGAACGCGTGGCGGCGGGACTGCTCGACCACGCCCTTGCGCGCGTCGATCAGCACGATCGCCAGATCGGCCGTGGAGGCGCCGGTGACCATGTTCCGGGTGTACTGGGTGTGGCCCGGGGTGTCGGCGATGATGAACTTCCGCTTCGGCGTGGCGAAGTAGCGGTAGGCCACGTCGATCGTGATGCCCTGCTCGCGCTCGGCCCGCAGGCCGTCGGTGAGCAGCGACAGGTCGGTGTACTCGGTGCCTCGGTCACGGCTGGTGCGCTCGACGGCCTCCAGCTGGTCCTCGAAGATCGCCTTGGAGTCGAAGAGCAGGCGTCCGATGAGGGTCGACTTGCCGTCGTCGACCGAGCCCGCCGTGGCGAAACGCAGGATGTCCATCAGAACTGCTCTCCATCGGTAGTGCGGCCGGCGCGGCGGGGGAACGGACCCGGGACAGGGAGGAGGGGCATCAGAAGTAGCCCTCCTTCTTGCGGTCCTCCATGGCGGCCTCGGATGCGCGGTCGTCGGCCCGCGTCGCGCCCCGCTCGGTGATGCGGGTGGCGGCGATCTCGGCGATGATCTCGTCCACCGTGGCGGCATCGGACTGCACCGCGCCGGTGCACGTCATGTCGCCCACGGTGCGGTAGCGCACGACGGTCTCGAACGTCGGCTCGTCCTCGTCGCGGTTGACGACGTCGGCGTCGGCGAGCAGCATGCCGTCGCGCTCGAAGACCTTGCGGGTGTGCGCGAAGTAGATCGACGGGATCTCGATGCCCTCGCGCCGGATGTAGTCCCAGATGTCGAGCTCGGTCCAGTTGGACAGTGGGAAGACGCGGATGTGCTCGCCCTTGCGGATGCGCGCGTTGTAGAGGTTCCACAGCTCAGGACGCTGGTTCTTCGGGTCCCACTGGCCGAAGTCGTCGCGGAAGGAGAACACGCGCTCCTTGGCACGGGCCTTCTCCTCGTCGCGCCGCGCGCCGCCGAAGACGGCGTCGAACTCGTGCTCCTCGATGGCGTCGAGCAGGGTGGTGGTCTGGAGGCGGTTGCGGCTCGCGCGCCGCCCGGTCTCCTCGGTCACCCTGCCCGTGTCGATCGAGTCCTGGACGGACGCGACGACGAGGCGGGCGTTCAGCTCGGTGGCGCGCCGGTCACGGAACTCGATGACCTCGGAGAAGTTGTGCCCGGTGTCCACGTGCATCAGCGGGAAGGGAATCGGCGCCGGCCAGAACGCCTTCTCCGCGATGCGCAGCATGACGATGGAGTCCTTGCCGCCGGAGAAAAGAAGACAGGGGCGCTCGAACTCGGCGGCGACCTCACGCATGATGTGAATGGCCTCGGCTTCGAGGACGTCGAGCTGCGACGTCGTGTAGTCGCTCTGAAGCATCTACTCTTCCTCCGGGAGTCTTGCCCTAACGGTGCACGTCGCGGATGCCGGCGAGCAACGTTGGCGCCAGATCCGGTAGGGAGACCAGGATATCCGGCAACGAGGGGTTGCCCTGGTTGTAGATCAGCGGGGAGCCGTCGATGCGGCTCGCGTGGGCTCCCGCGGCCTGCGCGACGGCCACGGGCGCGGCAGAGTCCCACTCGTACTGGCCTCCGGCGTGGACGTACGCCTCGACCTGCCCGGTGAGCACCGCCGCGATCTTCGCGCCCGCCGAGCCGATCGGCACGAGGTCGGCGCCGACGAGGTACGCCAGCTTCCTGACGAACTCCGGCGGCCGGGTGCGGCTGACCGCGATGCGCACCCTGCCCTCGCGTCCGCTGGACGGCTGCGCGGCGCTCGGAGCCGGGCCGTGGGCGGTCAGTGCGGGCGGCTGGGCGGTGGTGAGCGTCAGGCCCTGGGCGGGCAGCGCCACGGCCCCCGCGACCAGCTCACCCTGCCCGCCTGATCCGCGGGGTGTGCGCTGCCACAGGGCCACGTGGACGGCCCAGTCGGATCGCCCGATGTCGCCGAACTCGCGCGTGCCGTCGAGCGGGTCGATGATCCAGACGCGGTCGGCGGACTGGCGGCGCGGGTCGAGCCGCTCCTCGCGCGTGCCCTCCTCCGACAGCACGCAGTCGCTCGGCCGCAGGCGCGACAGCGACTCGGCGAGGTAGGCGTGGGCCTCGCGGTCACCCGCCTGGCGCAGGGCCACGGGGTCGTCGAACCCCTGGCGGGAGCGCAGCGCGAGCAGCCTCTCACCCGCCTCGGCCGCGAGATCTCTGGCCAGTGCGTGGTCGTCGCGTATCGTCACGTTGCCCTTCCTGATGCCGCACCCGAGTGCTCCTGGCCCCGGGTCAGTAAGCACCCGAGCCGCGTGCCACGGCGGACCAGGTCTTCCACAGGATCTGAAGATCCAGCATGAGAGACCAGTTCTCGACATAACGCAGGTCCAACCGTACCGATTCCTCCCAGGAAAGATCGGATCTGCCGTTCACCTGCCACAGACCCGTCATCCCCGGACGAACGACCAGTCGCCGCCGGACGTCGTCACCGTACCCGGCGACCTCCTCGGGAAGCGGAGGCCGGGGCCCGACCAGCGACATGTGGCCGAGCAGGACGTTGAGGAGCTGCGGCAGCTCGTCGAGGGAGTGGCGCCGCAGCCAGCCGCCGAGCGGGGTGACACGCGGATCGCCCCTGATCTTGAACAGCAGGCCGTCGCCGTCACTGACGAGGTGGATCTTGTGGCGCTCGGCGTCGCGGCTCATCGTACGAAGCTTCAGGATGGTGAACTCCACGCCGTCCCTGCCGACGCGGGTCTGCCGGAACAGCGCCGGCCCGGGGCTCGTGGCCCGCACGGCCAGCGCCAGCGCGGTGAGGACGGGCGCGAGGACGGCGATCGCCACGGCCGCGACCGTGCGGTCGAAGAGGTTCTTGAGCAGCTGGCGGACCCCGGACAGCTCAGGGTGCTCGACGTGCAGCAGCGGCAGCCCCGCCACCGGCCTGATCGTCGTGCGCGGCCCTGCGACCTCCATGAGCGCCGGGGCGACGACGAGGTCGGTGCGGGTCTTCTCCAGCCGCCAGGCGAGGCGGCGCAGGGCGGTGCCGTCGAGCTCGGGACAGGCGAGCACGGCCACGGTGTCGGCCGCGGCCTGGCAGACCACCAGGGGGATGTCGGAGAAGTCGCCCAGCGCGGGGACGCCCTCGACGTCCGCCATGAAGTCCTCGCGCGGCAGGCAGGCTCCCACGATCTCCATGCCGTGGTACGGCTCGCGCCGGAACAGGCGGACGAGGTCGGCGACGGACGCCCGGTGGCCCACCGCCACCACGCGGCGCATGCACAGCCCCCTGGCCCGCATCACGTGAAGCCTCCAGCGCAGGCCGTACCGGCAGGAAAGGGTGAGCACCGTCATCAGCGGGAGGGCGAGCACGACGTACCCTCGGGCGAGGTCGGTCTTGGTGACATAGGCCGTGATCGCCACTCCGGCGGTGAGGAAGAACCCGCACTGGGTGATGCGCCGGAACTCCTCGGACCCGACCCCGATCAGCCGCGCCTCGTACGCCCGGTTGAGCCCCACCATGGCGACCCACAGCACCGGCAGGACCAGGCTGAGCAGGAGATAGGGCGTGACGTACGGGGTGACCTCACCGAAGCGCACGACCACGGCGGCGGCCCCGGCGAGGAGACCGCACGCGAGATCGGCGGCCATGGCCTGGAGGCGGTGGCGCCGCGCCCACCCGGGCAGGGACGGGCGACCGGGTAAGGCGGCATTCGACGCCTTCCGGACGGTGACCGCCGACCTCTCGCCGTCCACCACGCATCCTCCCCGTAACCGATCGGGCACCGTCCGTGAGGGATGCTAGCGGCAACATGAGAGAATCTTGGGGAAATCCAGAAACTCCGCGGAGCGCTCGCCTAGCGCGGCGGCTTGACCGGCTTCAGGTCGGAGGGGTGGAAGGTGTTCTGCGTGGCCTCCAGGCCCGAGACGATCAGCGACTCGGCCACGTCCGCGGCGCGGTCGACCAGCAGTGGCAACTCCTTGCGCTCGGCCGTGGCGAAGTCCCGCAGCACGAAGTCGGCCGCGTCCATGCGGCCGGGCGGGCGGCCGACGCCGAAGCGCACCCGCAGGTAGTCCTTGGTGGCCAGCGACTTGCTGATCGACCGCAGGCCGTTGTGCCCGTTGTCGCCCCCGCCGAGCTTGGCGCGCAGCGCTCCGTACGGGATGTCCAGCTCGTCGTGGATCACGATGACGTTCGCCGGGGCGACCTTGTAGAAGTCGGCCAGGGCCTTGACGGGCCCACCGGAGAGGTTCATGTACGACCGGGGCTTGGCCAGCACGGCGGGAGCGCCCGCGAGGCGCCCTTCGAGGACCTCCGCGTGGGCCTTGTGCGCCTTGAACCGGCCGCCCACCCGGGCGGCGAGCTCGTCCAGCACCATGAACCCGGCGTTGTGCCGGTTACCGGCGTACTCAGGCCCGGGGTTGCCCAGCCCGACGATCAACCAGCGGTCCACGACAGACCTCTCCGTTCCACTTCAGCGCCTGGCCTTCGAGCGCCCTTCATACCGAACCCCTTGATACCGAACAGGGCAGCCCGGTGACCGGTGACCGGCCTCCTGGCTGCCCTGCCGAGGATACGGGAGACTACTCGGCCGACGCGGCGGACTCGGCCGCCTCGCCCTCCGCGGCCTCGCCGGCCCCGGCGGTGGTCGGGACGTTGATGACCTGCAGGACGACCGTCTCGGGCTCGGCGATCAGGGAGGTGCCCTTGGGGAGCTTCAGGTCGCCGGCGGTCACGACGGCGCCGATCTCCAGGCCCTCGATGTCGACCTCGACACCGGTGGGGATGTGGGTGGCCTCCGACTCGACGGAGATGGTGATGAGCTGCTGGTCGAGCAGGCCGCCCGGGGCGATGTCACCGGTCGTGGTGACCGGGATGTCGACGGTGACCTTCTCGCCGCTCTTCACGAGGAGCAGGTCGACGTGCTCGTAGAACCCCCTGATGGGGTCGCGCTGGACGCCCTTGGGCAGCGCCAGCTCGTTGACGCCCTCGCCTTCGAGGCGGATCAGCACGTTCGGCGTGCGCAGAGCGAGCAGCAGCTCGTGGCCCGGCAGGGTCAGGTGCTTGGGGTCGATGCCGTGGCCGTACAGGACGGCGGGGACCTTGCTCTCGCGGCGGATCTTGCGCGCGGCGCCCTTGCCGAACTCGGTGCGGGTCTCGGCGGCGATGCGTACCTCGGACACGGCGTGTCTCCTAGGGAATCTCAGTGAATGGAAGGCGCTCACCCTCACCCGCCCTAGCGGAAGGCGTTACGAGCGCGAACAACCCTCAAAGACTACCCGCCCGCCGGGTACGGCCGGTCCATCAACGGAGGCGTTGCACGACGCGGACCATGCCTCGTACTTGGCTGAAGGCCCGCGCGGAAAGCCGGACGGCCCCCGACCGGAGTGGTCAGAGGCCGTTCTTGGGCGGTGAGGTCAGCTGTCGCCTTCGAAGAGGCTGGTCACGGAGCCGTCGTTGAAGACCTCGCTGATGGCGCGGGCGATCAGCGGGGCGATCGACAGGACGGTCAGCTTGTCGAACCGCTTCTCCTCGTGGATGGGCAGCGTGTTGGTCACGACCACCTCGGAGATGCGGGAGTTCTTCAGGCGGTCGACGGCCGGGTCGGAGAAGATCGCGTGGGTGGCCGCCACGATGATGTTGGTGGCTCCCTGCTCGTACAGCGCGTCGGCCGCCTTGCAGATCGAGCCGCCGGTGTCGATCATGTCGTCGATCAGCACACAGGTGCGGCCCTTGACCTGGCCGACCACCTCGTGCACCTTGACCTGGTTGGCCACGTCGAGGTCGCGGCGCTTGTGGATGAACGCGACCGCGGTGCCGAGCTGGTCGGCCCAGCGCTCCGCGAGGCGCACCCGGCCGGTGTCGGGCGACACGATCGTGGTGTTCGCGGGGTCGAGCTTGCCGCTGAGGTAGCGGTGGAGCACCGGCAGGGCGAACAGGTGGTCGACCGGCCCGTCGAAGAAGCCCTGGATCTGCGGGGTGTGCAGGTCGACCGACATCAGCCGGTCGGCGCCCGCGGTCTTGAACAGGTCGGCCATCAGCCGCGCCGTGATCGGCTCGCGGCCACGGCCCTTCTTGTCCTGGCGGGAGTAGCCGAAGAACGGCAGGACAACGGTGATCCGCTTGGCCGACGCCCGCTTCAGGGCGTCCACCATGATCAGCTGTTCCATGATCCACTTGTTGATCGGCTCGGTGTGGCTCTGCATGACGAACGCGTCGCTGCCCCGGACCGATTCGAGGTAGCGGGCGTAGATCTCACCGTTGGCGAAGTCGTGCAGCTTGGTGGGGGTGATCTCGATGCCGAGGTGCTGCGCCACCTCCTCCGCGAGCTCGGGATAGGCCCGCCCGGAGAAGAACATCAGGTGCTTCTCTCCGGTGGTCTTCTTGCCGGTCATGCTTCCCTCCTCGCCTGGCGCTTGGCCCGGCGCGCTCGCGAAAGCATCGCCGTGCCTCTCGGCAGGCTCAGCGTGCTCGTTCATTTCGTGCTCCCCCGCTGTTGTTCCCCGGCCTGCGTGGCCTGGTCGGCCTGTGCGGCCTCGTCAGCCGTCGCACGCCGCGCGGCCTCCGCCGAAGCGGTGCCCGCGCGCCTGCGCGCGACCCACCCTTCGATGTTGCGCTGGTGCGCCCGGCCCACCGCCATCGCCCCTGGTGGAACGTCGCTGGTGATGACCGAGCCGGCGGCGGTGTAGGCCCCGTCGCCGATCGTGAGCGGAGCGACCAGCATGTTGTCGCTGCCGACCCTGACGTGGTCGCCGACGGTCGTGTGGTGCTTCTCGACGCCGTCGTAGTTGACGAAGATGCTCGCGGCGCCGATGTTGGTGCCCTCGCCGATTGTCGCGTCGCCCACATAGGTGAGATGCGGCACCTTGGAGCCCTCGCCGACGCGGGCGTTCTTCATCTCGACGTACGCGCCGGCCTTGGCCCCGCGTCCGAGCACCGTGCCGGGCCTGAGGTAGGCGAACGGGCCGACCGAGGCCCCCTCGCCGATCTCGGCCCCCTCGCAGACGGAGTTGCGCACCACGGCCCCCGCGCCCACCACCGTGTCGGTGAGGGTCGTCGCGGGCCCGACCACGGCCTCCGCGGCGATGGCGGTGCGTCCGTGGAGCTGGGTGCCCGGCTGGACCACCGTGTCGGGCTCGATGGTCACCTCGACGTCGATCCAGGTGGTCGCGGGGTCGACGATCGTGACCCCCGCGCGCATGTGGGCCCGCAGGATGCGGGTGTTGAGGACCGTGCGGGCGAAGGCGAGTTGCACGCGGTCGTTCACGCCTTCGACCTCGACGTGGTCGGCGGCGACGTACGCCCCCACCCGGTGGCCGTCCTCCCTGAGGATCGACAGCACGTCGGTGAGGTACTCCTCGCCCTGGGAGTTGGCGGTGGAGACGCGCTTCACGGCGTCGGCCAGCAGCAGCCCGTCGAAGGCGTAGACGCCGGAGTTCATCTCCTTGATCACCCGCTGCTCGGGCGAGGCGTCCTTCTCCTCGACGATCTCGAGGACGGCTCCCGTGGTGTCGCGGATGATGCGGCCGTACCCCGTCGGGTCGGGGACCTCGGCGGTGAGCACGGTGACGGCGTTGCCCTCTGCCCCATGGGTGGCGAGCAGCTCGGCCAGGGTCTCGGTGCGCAGCAACGGCGTGTCGCCGTAGGTCACGAGGATCGTGCCGTTGATCGTGCCGACCGACTCAAGGACGGTGCGGACGGCGTGGCCCGTGCCGTTCTGCTCGGTCTGGACGACCGCGTGGGCGTCGGGGCCGTTTGTGGCGAGGTAGGCCTGGACCTGTTCACGCGCGTGGCCGATCACGACGATCAGGCGTTCGGGCGCGAGGCCTCTGGCGGCGGTGAGCATGTGGTCGACAAGGGCGCGACCGCATAGCTCGTGGAGGACTTTGGGTTTGCTGGACTTCATCCGGGTTCCCTCGCCGGCTGCGAGGACGATGACGGCTGCCGGGCGCGGCACACTCACGGACTGAGGCTCCCTCGGCGTCGCGGCTGAGACATGACGGTGCGGGATATGACGCACGGCCACCACCCAGGCACCGCACGGCCACCCGCCCGACACCGTGAGAATACCTGCCGCCTCCCCGGACCGATCCAGCCCCCTCGGCGAAGAGGACTGACAATCTCGGACGCGGGCAGCGCGGGACCGCGAGGAAAGAGTTCCGGCGCCTGGACTCGAACCAGGACAACCCTGCTCCAAAGGCAGGTGGGCTGCCAATTACCCCACGCCGGATCGATTCGAGACCTTCCCAAACCGCGGTGACAAGGATACCCACCAGAGCCCCTTACCGTTCAACGCAATTCCCGCGACCGGCGGGACAAGGACGCCCTCATGGCCCGGCCGGGCCCGCCGCGCGAGGCGCGCGCGTCGTTACGGCCGGGCCATACGGCCGAGCCTCGCCCCTCCGCGTGCCGCGCGGCGATTCCCCTGGTCAGCACGGGGGTCCCGGGGACAGGAACGCATCCTTTGGGACATCTCGGCCAGCCTTTTGGCCTGCCGCGCGCGTTGCTCTAACAGATACGGGCATGATTGCGCAAGGCGTGGATCCGCCACCGGATGACGCCCGAAGCGTCATCTTCTCCACATTACAAGCTTAGGGATTCCTAACTTACGATGGCGTAGGTTACGGTTACGTAGCTACAGATCGTCAGTACTTCGTCGAGAATCACGTGAGGTAGCCCATGACCGTCGTCGTAGACCGTTCGACGCCGCCGCCGCCCCCCCGGCCCGATCTCGAGCCCGAGCCCAAGAGCAACTTCGAACGTGTCCTCCTGGTCATCTTCGTAACGCTTCCGTTCCTGGCGCTGCTCGCCGCCGTGCCGATGGCCTGGGGACACTTCCTCGGCTGGAGCGACGTCGCGATCACCGCGTTCTTCTACGTCTTCACCGGGCTCGGCGTCACCGTCGGTCTTCACCGCTACTTCACGCACGGGTCCTTCAAGGCGAACCGCCCGCTCAAGATCGTGCTTGCCATCGCCGGCAGCATGTCCCTGGAGATGGGCGTCATCGACTGGGTCGCCACGCACCGCCGCCACCACAAGTACTCCGACAAGGAGGGCGACCCGCACTCGCCGTGGCGCTTCGGCAACGACTGGAAGGCGCTGACCAAGGGCCTGCTGTTCGCCCACATCGGCTGGATGTTCTCCTCCGAGCGCACGAACCAGGAGCGCTTCGCCAAGGACCTGATGAACGACAAGGACGTCGCGCGCATCCACCGCGCGTTCCCCTGGCTCGTCTTCGCCTCCCTGGTGCTGCCCGCGGTCATCGGCGGGCTCGTGACCTGGTCGCTCACCGGCGCGCTCACCGCGTTCTTCTGGGCCAGCCTGGTGCGCATCGCCCTGCTGCACCACGTCACCTGGTCGATCAACTCGGTCTGCCACGTGTTCGGCGACGAGACCTTCGAGGTCCGCGACAAGTCCCGCAACGTGTGGTGGCTGGCCATCCCGTCCTTCGGCGAGTCCTGGCACAACCTGCACCACTGCGACCCGACCTCCGCCCGCCACGGCGCGCTCAAGGGACAGCTCGACCCGAGCGCCCGCGTGATCCGCTGGTTCGAGCAGGCCGGCTGGGCGACCGACGTCAGGTGGCCGACCCCTGAGCGTCTGGCGGCGAAGCGGCTTGGGTGATTCAGCCCCTATGTCGGGCCGCCGGTCGGCGGCCCGAACCCCCATTCCCTCCGCGTCTGACCCTTCAAATCTCGATAGAGCTGTGCAAACCGGGACGTTGGCGGTTGCCGTGTCCGCCGCGCCCGCCATTATTAGACCCATGACCGAACCGCGATCGCGCGTACGCATGACCGGTAAGGAGCGCAGGGAACAACTGATCCGCGTCAGCCGCACCCTGTTCGCCGAGAAGGGCTTCGACGGCACCTCCATAGAGGAGATCGCGGCCAGCGCGAAGGTCTCCAAGCCGGTCGTCTACGAGCACTTCGGCGGCAAGGAGGGCATCTACGCCGTCGTCGTCGACAGAGAGATGCAGCGGCTGCTCAGCCTGGTGGCCGTCGCGCTGAACGCCGGCCATCCGAGGATCCGCCTCGAACGCGCCGCCCTGGCCCTGCTGCAGTACGTCGAGGAGTCCAGCGAGGGTTTCCGCATCCTGGTGCGCGACTCCCACGCGGCCTCGGGCACCGGCACGTTCGCGAGCCTAATCAGCGACATCGCCAGCCAGGTCGAGGACGTGCTCGCCGACCAGTTCGCCGACCGAGGGTACGCGCCCACGCTCGCCCCGATGTACGCCCAGATGCTCGTCGGCATGGTGGCCCTCACCGGCCAGTGGTGGCTGGACGCCCGCAAGCCCGACCGCGAGGAGGTGGCCGCCCACCTGGTCAACCTCGCCTGGAACGGCCTGACGGGGCTGGAGGCCCATCCCGGCCTCACCGCCGCCTCCACGCGCGGGCGCCTCGCGGTCCCTCCCGTCATCGAGCTCCGCGGCCTGACCCGGCCCACGGAGAAGGAGCTCAAGGAGCTGGAGAAGGCCCGCGAGCGCGAGCTGAAGGAGCAGGAGAAGACCCGAGAGAAGGAGCTCAAGGAGCAGGAGAAGCTCCGCGCGCGCGAGCAGCGCGAGCAGGAGAAGCTCCTTCGCGACCAGGAGAAGCTCCGGGCACGCGAGCAGCGCGAGCTTGAGCGGCTGGAGGCGCAGGAGCGCCGCGAGCAGGAGAAGATCCGCGCACAGGAGCTCAAGCTGCTGGAGCAGAAGGCCAAGCAGGCCGAGCGGGAGGCCGCGCGGCGGGCCCGGCTCGCCGCCGAGAGCGCGGAGCGGGTGGAGTCGGTCGAGCGCGTAGAGCTGGTGGAGCGCGTCCCGCTTGTGGAACGTGCCGAGCTCGTGGCGGGCGCGGAGCACGGGCAGGCAGGGGAACATCGGCAGGGCGGCGACCCGGCATCTACGGGTAAGTAAAACCGTCGTTGCTAAAAAGTTAACGTGCCGTTCAAGTAAGTAGGGCATTTTGGACATATGTCCGCCGAGATCGTGCCGCCGACCCCTGAAGGACACGACGACCTGCCTCTTTCCCAGGAGCGCTTCCTCAATCGAGAGGAGAGCTGGCTCCACTTCAACGAACGGGTACTAGAGCTGGCCGAAGATTCTTCTGTGCCACTGCTGGAACGGGTGCGCTTCCTCGCCATCTTCGCCAGCAACCTCGACGAGTTCTTCCGGGTGCGCGTCGCGGGACTGAAGCGCCGGATGGCGACCGGCCTGCTGCTTCGCACCAAAAGCGGGCTCAAGCCCCGCGAGGAGCTGGCCAGGATCGCCGCCATCGCCGACGATCTCGCGCAGCGCCACGCGGCCGCCTACCACAAGCAGGTCTGCCCCCAGCTCGCGAGCGTGGGCATCGAGGTGGTGCGCTGGGACGACCTCGACAGGGACGAGCGCACGGCGATGCGCAAGCTGTTCCGCGAGCGGGTCAGGCCCGTGCTCACGCCGCTGGCCGTGGACCCCGCTCACCCATTTCCGTACATTTCGGGCTTATCACTCAACCTCGCGGTCACGGTGCGCAACCCGAGCACCGGGCACACCGTGTTCGCGCGCGTCAAGGTCCCCTCGCAGCTCCCCCGCTTCGTCTCGGCCTCCAAGGAGCGCTTCGTCCCGCTGGAGGACGTGATCGCCGCCCACCTCGGCCAGCTCTTCAAGGGCATGGAGGTGGTGGAGCACCACGTCTTCCGGGTGACCCGCAACGAGGACCTCGACGTGGACGAGGACGTCACGGAGAACCTCATGCAGGCCCTGGAGAAGGAGCTCCTGATGAGGCGCTTCGGGCCGCCCGTGCGGCTCGAGGTGGAGGACACGATCAGCCAGGCGGTGCTCGACCTCCTCGTTGACGAGCTGGACGTGTCCGACCACGAGATCTACCGGCTGTCCGGCCCGCTCGACCTGACGGGGCTGCACGCGATCGCCGACCTCGACCGGGGCGAGCTGAACTTCACGCCCTTCGTCCCCGCGGAGGCCGTCCACGCCGAGGACGACATCTTCTCGGTCCTGCGAGAGCGCGACATCCTGGTCCACCACCCGTACGACTCCTTCTCGACCAGCGTGCAGCGGTTCATCGAGCAGGCGGCGGCCGACCCCAACGTGCTGGCCATCAAGCAGACGCTCTACCGCACCAGCGGCGACTCCCCGATCGTGGACGCGCTGATCGACGCCGCCGAGGCCGGCAAGCAGGTCGTGGTCGTGGTGGAGATCAAGGCGAGGTTCGACGAGCACGCCAACATCACCTGGGCGCGCAAGCTGGAGCGCGCGGGCTGTCACGTGGTCTACGGGGTGCTCGGCCTGAAGACGCACGCCAAGCTGGCGCTGGTCGTACGGCAGGAGCCGTCCGGCGAGCTCCGCCAGTACTGCCACATCGGCACGGGCAACTACAACCCGAAGACCGCCCGGCAGTACGAGGACTTCGGCCTGCTCACGGCCGACCCGCTGGTGGGCGAGGACCTCACCGACCTGTTCATCCACCTGACCGGCTACTCCGCCCACTCGGCCTACCGGCGGCTGCTGGTCGCCCCGCACTCCATGCGGGGCGGGCTGCTGACCAGGATCGAGCGGGAGATCGCCCACCACGCGGCCGGCCGCCCCGCGCGCATCCGGGTCAAGACCAACTCGCTGGTGGACGAGCCGCTGATCGACGCCCTGTACGCGGCGTCGAGGGCCGGCGTGCCCGTCGACCTGGTCGTGCGAGGTGTGTGCACGCTCCGGCCGGGCATCCCAGGTTTGTCGGAGAACATCCGGGTCAGGAGCATCCTGGGACGGTTTCTCGAACACTCGCGGATCTACGAGTTCGGCGGCGGCCGGCGGCCGGAGATCTGGATCGGGAGCGCCGACCTGATGCGCCGCAACATCGAGCGCCGGGTGGAGTCGCTGGTGAAGGTCAGCAGTGCGCAGCATCGCGCGTACCTCTCAGAGCTGCTCGACCTGTCCATGGCCGACACCACCAGCAGCTGGTGGCTCAACGGCGACGGCACATGGGTGCGCCACCACCTCGGCGAGAACGGCGAGCTCCTGCTCGACCTCCAGTCCCATCTGGTCGGAACCCGGCGGTGGAGGTCCATCGATGACTGAATGCCATGTCCACCCGACCGACATCGTCCGCGCCGGCGGGGCGGTCGTGTGGCGGGGCGACAGCCGCGATCCCGAGGTCGCGGTCGTCCACCGCCCGAAGTACGACGACTGGTCCTTCCCGAAGGGCAAGCTGAAGCCCGGCGAGCACGTCATCGCGGGCGCCCTGCGCGAGGTGGCCGAGGAGACCGGGCTCAGCGTCGCGCTCGGCCGCCACCTGCCCCCCGTCCACTACATGAAGGGCGGACGGCTCAAGCGGGTCGACTACTGGGTGGCGCGGGCCATCGAGGAGGTCGCCCAGGAGCCCTCCGACGAGGTGGACGCGCTCGTGTGGCTGCCCGTCGAGGAGGCGCGCGCCCGGCTGACGTACGAGTGGGACGCCGGGCTGCTCAGGGCGTTCGGCGCGGCGCCGCTTGAGACCACGCCCTTCGTCGTGGCCAGGCACGGGTACGCGGGCACGCGCCAGGACTGGAGCGGCGACGACGACCTGCGCCCCCTGGACGAGGCGGGCGAGGCGCAGGCCACGACCATCGCCGACCTGCTGTACGGCTACCGGCCGACATCGCTGGTCAGCTCGCCCAGCAGGCGGTGCGTGCAGACGCTCCTGCCGTACGCCGCCAGGGAGGTGCTCAAGATCCGCACCGAGCGGCTGCTGACCGAGACCGAGTACGACACCTCGCTCTCGCTGTCGCTGGTTCTGTCCATCCTGGACGAGGGCAGGCCGACGGCGCTCTGCGGCCACGGCAAGGTGCTGCCCGAGCTGATCACGGGCATCTGCGAGCACCGCTTCGACGGCCACGCCGAGGACACCCACCTGCGCAAGGGCGCGATCGCGGTGCTGCACCACACCGGCGGGCGCATCGTGGCGGTGGAGCGTTACCTCACCTAGCGGGGCCCGTCCCCTCAGGAACGGTCCTCGCCGGTGACCTCGGCCCAGACCCCGGGGAACTCCGAGTGGGAGCGATCGGCGTCGGCGCGCTCGATGCCGAGGAGCAGGCCGTAGGTGAAGGTGTCCTCGCCCGCCTCGCGCGCCCTCTGGGCCTCCTCCAGCACGATCTGCTGGGCGACGATGCCGTCCTGGTACAGCCCGAGCACCTCCTGTACGGCCTTGGCGCGCTTCGCCAGCACGGACGCCTGGTCTCCCAGCAGGGGCTTGAGCGCGTCGGCGGTGTAGCGGGCGCGCTTGGCCGCCTTGCGCACGTCGTGCATGGCGATCTCGCGCTGCTCGGTGTCCTCGATGGCCTGGGCCGTCTCGTACTTGCCGACCACGCGCTTCCAGCTCTTGCCGGCGACCTTCGCGAGCGTCCTCTCCGCGTCCTTCATGGCGAGCGGGGTGAGCGGCGGTGCGGCGACCAGCGCGTCGAGCCGGTCGAGCAGGGCGAAGTAGCGCTCCCCGCTCATCACCCCGGTGACGCGCACGAGCGCCGCACGCTCGCGTTCCGCCAGGTCGTCGCCGAGGCGGGTGCGGATCCTGCCGACGACCAGGTCGGGGTCGAGCGTGTCCAGGTGGGCGGCGAACCGCTCGCGGATGACCTCCAGGTCGCGCACCTCGCCGAGGACGTTGGCGATCCACCGCAGCTCGTCCTGGATGCCGGTGGTCTCCGCGACCACTCCGGAGAAGGACTTCAGCGCGCTGCGCATGCGGCGGCTCGCCACCCGCATCTGGTGGACGGCGTCGGGGGTGGCCCGCCGCACCTGCGGGTCCTGGGCGACCAGCGCGGCCACCTGGGACCTCAGGTAGTCGACCACGACCCGGCCCGCCGTGCCGTCGTCGGGGTCCGGCACCGGCGTGACCGGGATGCGCGGGCCGAGCAGACGGGCGAGCTTGTTCGCCGAGCCGGCCGGGGTGGCGCCGGCCTTGCGCAGGATCTTGCCGACCCGCTTCAGCACGTCGGCGTCCCCGCCGACCAGCTCGGCCTCGACCTCGCGCCAGCGGTCGACGTGCCGGTCCTCGCCGAACACCGTCCCCTTGACGTGGTCGTCCGCGACCTCCAGCAGCGGTCGGCCCTCGGCGTCGCGCAGGCTGGTCACCTTGCGGAGGGTCTCCAGCTCGGCGACCGGGATCAGCGGCTCGCCCCGGGTGTACGCCTGGACCAGATCGGCCAGCTCCCGGGGCACGATCTTGGCGCTTCTGGTCAGGGGACGGGCGATCTCGTCGCGCACGCCCTTGGCCTTGGGCAGCTTGAGGTGCCATCCGGCGTCCTCGCCGCCACGGCGCCTGCGCAGGGTGATCCCCCGGGCGGCGAGCCGCAGATCGGGCGTGTCGAAGTAGAGTGCGGTCAGATTGTGGCTCACCAGGTCGACCGCCTCGGCGCAACCTGGGACCCCGGTGAACTCGGGAGTCTCGAACTCCGCCGGCACATCGAACTTGTCTTCGATCTCGATTGCCATGGTTACCCCGCAGCTAGCCGACTTTCGACCATAATGTCACTTTCAGCTGAACAAGGGATGGTGCAGGCGCGGACGGAGGGTGCCATTGGCCACGGACGAGGACCATGAGCACGATGTGGTCGTGGCCGCCGCGCGGGCGGGCGACCGATCCGCGTTCGCCGCGCTCGTCGAGCGCCACCGGAGAGAGCTGCGGGTGCACTGCTACCGGATGCTGGGCTCGTTCGACGAGTCGGAGGATCTGGTGCAGGAGACGTTCCTGCGCGCCTGGAAGAGCATCGGCGCCTTCGAGGGTCGCTCGACGCTGCGCGCCTGGCTGTACCGCATCGCGACGAACGCGTGCCTCGACGCCCTGGACGGCCGGGCACGCCGGGTGCTCCCGCAGGACGTGACGGCGCCGTCGGATCCGAGCGTCCCGCTGCCGCCCGACACCGACATCGCCTGGCTGCAGCCGTTCCCCGATCGGTTGTGGGAGCCGGCCGCGCCGAGCGAGGCGCGGCCCGACATGGCGGCGGTCGCCAGGGAGACGATCGAGCTGGCGTTCCTGGCCGCGATCCAGCATCTGCCGCCCAGGCAGCGTGCGGTGCTGATCCTGCACGACGTGCTCGGCTGGCCGGCGAAGCAGACCGCGGCGCTGCTTTCAGGCAGCGTGGCGTCGGTGAACAGCGCCCTGCAACGGGCCAGGGCGACGATGAGGGAGCACCTGCCCGAGCGCCGCCTTGAGTGGGCGCCGTCCACGGAGCCCACCGAGGAGGAGCGGGCGGTGCTGCGGCGGTACATGGAGGCGGTCGAGCGCGCCGACGTGGCCGGGGTCGCGGCCCTGCTGGCCGAGGACGTACGGGCGACGATGCCGCCGTACCTGATGTGGTTCCAGGGACGCGACGCGGTCGTGGCCACGCTGGCCGCGAGCTGGGACCCTGGCTCGCCGCACTACGTGGGCAGCTTCCGGATGGTGCCCACGGGGGCCAACCGGCAGCCGGCCGCGGCGGCCTACGTGCGGGGCCCCGGCGAGCCCGCCCACCGCGCCTTCGCGATCGCCGTGCTCGGGATCGAGGAGGGCCGCGTCGCCGAGCTCACCGCCTTCCACGACCCCGGCCTGTTCGCGGCGTTCGGCCTGGCCACGGCGTTGCCACCGGCGCACCGATGAGTTTTCGCGCGATCCTCCGTCTCAACAGGGGCCAGCCGGAATTCGCTCCTCGACGGAGGTCAGATCATGGGTAAGTTGATGTATTCGGTCACCATGTCACTGGACGGCTTCATCGCCGGGCCCGGTGGTGACATGTCGTGGCTGACCGATCATCTCGGCCCGAACCCGCTGGTGGGCGAGGTCATCGAGCAGATCGGCTCCCTTCTCGTCGGCAACCGCACCTTCCGCGGCGACGACCCCCACAGGGGCACCGACAAGGAAGGCAAGCCGTTCGGCGGCGGCTGGGAAGGACCGCAGTTCGTGGTCACCCACCACATCCCGGACATCACGGTGCCCGACGTCACCTTCGTCGGCGACCTCGACAGCGGCGTGGCCGCGGCCAAGGCCGCCGCCGGCGGCAAGTACGTCAACGTCCTCGGCGCGAGCATCGCCCGGCAGTGCCTCGAAGCCGGCGTGCTCGACGAGATCCTCGTGCTCATCGCTCCGGTCCTGCTCGGGGACGGCGTCCGGCTGTTCGACCACCCGGGCGGCACCAACATCAGGCTCGAACGCCTCAGCCTGACCGAGGCGCCGGGGGCGACGAACCTCTGGCTGCGCGTGCTGAGGTAAGCCGCTCACCGCCCTGAGCGCGCCACCACGAAGACGCGCCGGAACGGGAACGCCGTGCCGTACGGCTCGCGGGGGTAGGCCTCGGCCAGCTCCCGCGCGCAGTCGGCCAGGAAAGCCTCGCGCCTGTCGCCGGGTCCCAGGCGGTCGAGCATCGGCCGCAGGGCCGTGCCCATGATCCAGTTGAGCACGGCGTTCTCGCCCTGGAGCAGGTGGACGTAGGTGGTCTCCCAGGCGTCGACCTCGCAGCCGGCCCCGGCGAGCAGCGCGAGATAGCCCTCGGGGCCGTCCACGGGGTCGTACCGCACCAGGTCGCCCAGCTCGCCTTCCCAGGCGGGTGTGCGGCAGATCCGCCTGACGATCGCGTGACTCGGGGCGTCGAAGTTGCCCGGCACCTGGAAGGCCAGCCAGCCTCCGGGGGTGAGATGCCCGGCCCAGCGCGGAAGCAGCTCGCGGTGCTCGGGCACCCACTGCAGGAGGGCGTTCGAGACGATCACGTCGACCGGGCGCTCGGGACGCCAGGACCGCACGTCGCCCACGCTGAAGGCAGGGCCTTCGGGCGCCTTGGCGATCATCGCGGGCGAGGAGTCGACA